>JBDUCU010000165.1:0-4985 GCA_040003315.1 Burkholderiaceae bacterium
GCACGGATGCACGGCGGCAACGTTTCGTCGTACAGCAACTCGGTCGGACACATCGTCGTGCGGCCGGCCGACGACGGCAGGATGCGCTTGCCGTAATCGGCGAAAAAAATTGCATTTATCAGCTCGGACTTGCCGCGCGAGAACTCGGCGACAAACGCAATCACCAGCTTGTCCTGTGCGAGCCGCTCCAGCGCAACGTCGATGCGCCGCGCTGCCTCTGTTTCCAGCGTTTGGGTCTGCTCCATCCACTGGCGCAGTTGCATGATCGCCGTCGCAAGCGAATCGCGCCAAGTTCCGTATTGCTCGAAGCTGGAAGCTAGTGGGGCCATCGGGTCGAAGTTCTCGATGCGCGCGTTTGGCACGCACATCCGAGCCCGAATCTATAGCACGCGCTATCGCGCCCGCACAGTCACCCAAACGTACAAGCAACGGGCGGTTCGACTGTGAGTTCAGGCGATAGCGCAGCACGACTTCACCATGCCGACACGGATACCCCAAAATTGCCAGTTATCGTTTCTGACAGTTGCGACAGTAGAACGTCGCACGTTGCCCCTGAAACACTCGGACGATTGGCGTCGCGCACACACGGCATGGCTCGCCTGCGCGCCCATATACGCGGGCGTCCAGCATGAAATACCCGTCTGAGCCATCGGTACCGACGAAGTCGCGCAACGTACTGCCGCCGGCGGCGATCGCCTCGGTCAGCACCTCGCGCACAGCCACCGCTAGCGTCTCGCAACTCGCGCGGCCCAACCGGCGAGCCGAACGCTTGGGGTTGATACCAGCGCGGAACAGACTTTCGGAGGCGTAAATGTTTCCGACGCCCACCACGATGTCGCCCGCCAATAAGACCTGCTTGATCGATGCGGCCCGCGCACGCGTGTGCTGATAGAGCCATTCCCCCGTGAAGCCCAGATCAAAGGGTTCAATGCCAAGTCCGGCCAGCAGCGGATGCGAGCCGATGTCGCCGGCCTGCGCGTCATGCCACAGCAGCGCTCCGAAGCGGCGCGGATCCGTCAGGCGCAGACACGCATCGGTGAATATCACGTCACAATGATCGTGTGCTTCCGGAGGCGGCACCGGACGGCGTCGCGGCCACACCCGCCATGCCCCCGACATGCCAAGGTGCGAGATCAGCGTGCCATGCGCGAACTGCCACAGCAGATACTTGCCGCGGCGGCATAGTCGCTCGACGCGATGCCCTGCCATCAGTGATGGCAAAAGAGCGGGCACCGGCCAACGTAATCGCGGCTGACGGACGATAACGGCCTCGACCCACTGGCTCTCGACGTACGGCGTCAGTGCCCGACGAGTGACTTCGACTTCCGGCAGTTCGGGCACTTTATTGAACCAATTGCGTCAGAATCCTTCTGTTACTGTGCCACGCATCGTGTCTTTGTGCGGCCGTCCAGAGGGCGCGCTCGCAGGCTTTGGATCATGACCCGTGCATTCCTTTTAGCTTTATGCGTCCTTGCACTGCTGGGCTGCGCCAGTGGACCGCGTCCCTTGCCTGCCAGAACGCAGGCCGTCGTGCCGGCGTTGACCGCGCAGGTCAATGACGCGGCGCCGCCTGCACCCGTCGCACCGGCGTCGACCGCGGACGGCGAGGTGATCCCCGATGTGAACGTGTCGAGCGCGTTGATGTATCAACTGATGGCGGCAGAGGTCGCGGCGCAGCGAGGCGAACTGGCCCCGGCGTTTGCCGTTTATATGCAGCTGGCGCGCGAGACGCGAGACGCGCGCCTCGCGCGCCGAGCAGCGGAGCTTGCAATCCAGGGGCGCGCCGTGCCCCAGAGTCTCGAAGCGGCGCAGCTGTGGTACGAGCTTGCTCCGAGCTCGGCCGACGCAGCGAATTCGCTGGCGTTGCTGTATGCGGGCAGCGGTCGGTTCGATGACGCGTATCCGCTGTTGAAATCTCAGTTGCAGGCGGCAGCCAGTCCCGCTGATGAACTGGCGCGCATCCAGCGCGCGCTTGCGCGCACGCAGGACCGTGCGGGCGCATTTCGGTTACTCGAGCGCTTGGCCGAACCCTATTCGCAGCTGCCCGATGTCAAGCTCGCAATTGCCAACGGAGCACAGGCGGCGGGGCAGACCGAGCGAGCGGTGCGGGAAGCGCGCGCGGCGTTCGCGCTGGCGCCTGATTCCGCCCGTGCCGCACTGACGGCTGCGCAGTATCTGCAGGCGAACGATCGGCCGGCTGCAATGACGTTGCTGCAGCAGTTCGTGACCGGCCATCCGAAGGTCACCGAGACCCGCCTGGCCTATGGACGCCTGTTGATCGCCGACGGCAAGTTCGAGATGGCGCGCTCAGAGTTTCAATCGTTGCTGCAAGCCGATCCAAAGAATGCGGACCTGGTGTACTCGATGGCCTTGCTGTCATTGCAAGGAAAACTGACAGCCGATGCACGCACCTACCTGCAGCGTTATCTGGAATTGATTGCGCAATCCAGCAATGCGGAAAGCGTGCGACCGCCCGAGCCCGCGTATTTGTACCTGGCGCAAATTGCCGAAGACGACAAGCAGTTTTCGACCGCACTCGAGTGGCTGCGCAAGATCGACGGCGGCGACGATTTTCTGACCGCGCGCGTGCGCGAGGCGTTTGTGTTGTCAAAGATGCAGCGGCTCGATGAGGCGCGCAAGCTGCTGCGCACCGTCAGCGCGCAATCGGCTGACGACAAAACGCAACTGGTGCTGGCGGAAGCACAGCTGTTGCGCGACGCGAAGCGTTACGACGAGTCGTACAAGGTCTTGTCGCACGCGCTCGCCAGCGCGCCGGATAGCGTGCCGCTGCTCTATGACTCCGCGATGGCGGCCGAGCGGCTCAACCAGGTGGCCGTGATGGAAAAGCAGTTGCGCAGAATTATCGAACTCAAACCTGATTACGCGCACGCCTACAACGCACTGGGTTACAGCCTTGCCGATCGCAATCAGCGTCTTGCAGAGGCATTGCAGCTGATCGAGAAGGCGCGCCAGCTGGCTCCTGACGACGCGTTCATTCTCGATTCTCTCGGATGGGTTCATTACCGTATGGGCGACCTGAAACTTGCGCGCGAACACCTGGAGCGCGCTTACGCAGCGCGCCCCGATCCGGAAGTCGCAGTCCATTTCGCAGAAGTGCTGTGGAACAGCGGCGAGCAAGACTCTGCGCGCAAATTGTTGCGCGAGGTGCGGGCAAAGGAACCGACCAACGCCCTGCTCAAATCGACCGTCACGCGGCTGCGGATCGGTCTTTAATGGATTGGATGCGCGACGCGCGCGAGAAAGCGCGCTTTGCGTGGCCGTCGCTATCCGCCGATCGCGCCGTCGCGCGATTGGTGCAGACCCTGTGCGTTGCTGCTTTCGTCACACTCGCATCGGGTTGCGCAACATCGACGCTGACCCCTGCCGATCGCGCCTACACAGGGCGCTTTTCCGCAACCACCTTTTCAGGCGATAAACGTGACAACGCGTCGGGCCGCTTCAGCCTGGAAGTCCGCGGAGCGAAGACGCTGCTCGAATTGTCGTCCCCGCTCGGAAACACGCTGGCCCGGATAGAAGTCGAGCCCGGCGGCGCGCGCGCAACTGCCGCGCACATGCACGAAGTGCGCGATACCGATGTCGACGCCTTGACTCAACAATTGCTCGGCTGGCCACTGCCGGTTTCGGGGCTGGCAGACTGGCTTGAGGGACAGCCTGCACCGCAGCGCACGGCGCGCGTCGAACGCGAGTCCGGCCGCGTGGCGCTGATCGAGCAGGACGGCTGGACGATCCGCATCCCGGAGTACTCCGAGTCGCCGACGCGCCCGCGGCGTCTGATGCTGGAGCGACCGTCGACGGCGAACGCGCCGTCGGTATCGCTGCGTCTGGTGGTCGACGATCCGGCCGCGTAGTCGACCGTCGGATCTGCGACGGCAAGATGCAAGCATCGCGCCGCGTGATGCGTGATGTCTCGGTTGAACATTCCGCTTGCCGCAGACCATAAAATGCATCAATGGAGCTCCTGCTCGCATTGCCGGCGCCGGCGAAGCTGAATTTGTTCTTGCACGTGATCGGCCGGCGTGCCGACGGTTACCACGAATTGCAAACTGCATACACACTGATCGGACTGGCTGACGTGCTGGATTTCGAGCGGCGCATCGATGACGCGATCGTGCGTGAAGGAGACCTCGTCGGTTCGATCGACGACGATCTCGCAGTACGCGCGGCGCGAGCGCTGAATCAGTTTGCCGGCACCGCGCACGGTGTAACGATCGGCGTGACCAAGCGAATTCCGGCCGGCAGCGGCATGGGTGGAGGTTCATCCGACGCGGCAACCACGCTGATTGCATTGAACCGACTGTGGGATCTGCGCCTGTCGCGCTCACAATTGAGCGCAATTGGTGTTCGGCTCGGCGCCGACGTGCCGTTCTTTCTGCACGGGCGTAACGCGTACGCCGAGGGCGTCGGCGAGCGCTTGACCACGATCGACGTTGAGCCCACATTGTTTGCTGTCATCTGGCCGGGCGTCCACGTTTCGACTCGCGATATCTTTGATGACCCAGGTTTGACACGCAATTCCAAAGCCATGAAAATAGCGGCCCTTTCGGCGGCGGCTGGGGGGTTGGCTGGGGGGTTGGCTGGTGAGTCGGCCGGCGGCGCATTTGCATTCTCATCGCTCGGCGCAGATGAGTTGAAGAACGATCTGGAATCAGTCGCACGGCGCCGCTTTCCCGCCATCGATGAGGCACTCAACCGTCTCGAACGATTCGGAGTCGCGCGCATGACAGGTTCCGGCTCGGCAGTGTTCATCGCCGCGGAATCGAGGCAGCGCGCGCAATTGGCGGTGGCTGACCTGCCGCCGGAGTGGTGCAGTTGGGTTGTGGAAGCGGTGAACGAACACCCGCTTGCAGTTTGGTAGTCGCTGAAATAGGAATCGGTTAGCGTACAAAAGAATTTTGGGGAGTCGCCAAGCTGGTTAAGGCAGCGGATTTTGATTCCGCCATTCGAGGGTTCGAATCCTTCCTCCC
>JBDUCU010000061.1:0-16867 GCA_040003315.1 Burkholderiaceae bacterium
AATGGGGTGTGGTCGAGCCGGAACGATTGATAGCCAACAAGTGAGCGAACAAGTTGGTGTGCAACTGAGCGAACAACTTGAGCGAACCGAACAACGAACTGTTGAAGATGAACGAGAGCCTCTTATGAAACGCCCAATCCGCAACGTCGCAATCATCGCGCACGTTGATCATGGCAAGACCACGCTGGTCGACAAGCTGCTGCAGCAATCGGGCACCTTTCGCGAAAACCAGCAGCTGACCGAACGCGTGATGGACAGCAACGACATCGAGCGCGAACGGGGCATCACGATCCTGGCGAAGAACTGCGCGGTCGACTACGAAGGCATGCATATCAACATCGTCGATACGCCGGGGCATGCGGACTTCGGCGGCGAGGTCGAGCGCGTGCTGTCGATGGTCGACGGCGTGCTATTGCTGGTCGACGCAGTCGAAGGCCCGATGCCGCAGACGCGCTTCGTAACGCGCAAGGCGCTGGCGCAGGGGCTGAAGCCGATCGTCGTCGTCAACAAGATCGACCGCCCCGGTGCGCGCCCCGACTGGGTCGTCAACCACATGTTCGACCTGTTCGACAAGCTCGGCGCAGCCGAAGATCAGCTCGACTTCCCGGTGGTCTACGCCTCCGCGCTGCATGGATACGCCGGCGTTTCGCCCGACGTGCGCAGCGGCGACATGAAACCGCTGTTCGATGCGATTCTGGCCCACGTGCGGGTGCGCGACGATGATCCCGACAAGCCGCTGCAATTGCAGATCTGCTCGCTCGACTATTCGAGCTACGTTGGAAAAATCGGCATCGGGCGCATCAGCCGCGGACGGTTGCGGGCGGGCCAGGAAGTACTGGTGATGCACGGTCCGGAGGGCGAGCAGAACGCACCGACCACGAAGGGGCGGGTCAACCAGGTCCTGACCTTCAAGGGGCTGGAGCGGCAGGTCGTCGAGCAGGCGATCGCCGGCGACATCGTGTTGATCAATGGCATCGAAGATATCGGCATCGGCTGCACGCTGACGCCAGTCGATTGTCCGGACGCGTTACCGTTGCTGAAGGTCGACGAGCCGACGTTGATGATGAATTTTCAGGTCAACACGTCGCCGCTGGCCGGCCGCGAAGGCAAGTACGTGACCAGCCGGCAACTACGCGAGCGGCTGCAGCGCGAACTGAAGTCGAACGTCGCGATGCGCATGCGAGAAACAGACGACGAGCAGATCTTCGAAGTCGCGGGCCGCGGCGAGTTGCATCTGACGATCTTGCTCGAGAACATGCGACGCGAAGGTTACGAAATGGCGGTCGGGCGTCCGCGCGTTCTGTTCAAGGAAGTCAATGGTCAGCGCCACGAGCCGTTCGAGATGCTGAGTGTCGACGTTGAGGATCAGAACCAGGGCGCGATCATGGAAGAACTCGGTCGACGCAAAGGCGATCTGCAGGATATGCAGCCCGACGGCAAGGGAAGGGTGCGGCTCGAGTACCGGATTCCGGCGCGCGGGCTGATCGGTTTCCAGGGCGAGTTCATGACGCTGACGCGCGGCACGGGCTTGATGAGCCATGTGTTCGATGACTATGGCCCGGTCCGCGCCGGCGAAGTCGGCGAACGGCGCAACGGCGTTCTGATCAGCCAGGACGACGGCGAAGCTGTCGCCTACGCACTCTGGAAGCTGCAGGAACGCGGCCGCATGTTTGTCAGCCCCGGCGATAAGTTGTACGAAGGCATGATCATCGGCATCAACTCCCGTGAAAACGATCTCGTTGTAAATCCCGTGCGCGAAAAGAAGCTGACTAATGTGCGGGCGTCCGGCAAGGACGAGCACATTGACTTGGTACCGCCGATCGGGCTCACGCTCGAATCAGCCGTGGAGTTCATTGCCGACGATGAGTTGGTCGAGATAACGCCGCAAAGCATTCGCCTGCGCAAGCGCTATCTGAAAGAGCACGAGCGCAAGCGCGCCCAGCGCGACGCCGCCTGAGCAGGCTCCTGTTAATGCCATCCGCGCGCCCTGCTTAGGGTAACTGCGTACTCCGCGGACCCCTGGAGGCCCGCCGCCAAGTTTTGTTTCGGCATGGGAATATCGATTGCTTAGACGTTCGTGCGGCATTCCTACTGGAACTGCTACGTGACAGCAAGGAACCACACTAACTAGGGAGCATCACTATGAAACTTAAATACACAGCGATCGCTGCGGCGTGTCTGGCGCTGACGCCAGTTGCGTTCGCGCAGCAGAGCGCATCCAGTCCAACCACCGGCACACCCGCGCAAACGGATACGAGCTCGATGTCGAGCTCCAACCATAGTTCATCGTCGATGAACTCGGATACGGCCCGCAATATCCAGCAGCAGTTGACAGACCGCGGCTACAACCCGGGTCCGGTCGACGGCGTCATGGGACCCAAAACCAAGGCGGCATTGCACAAGTTCCGCCAGGCCGAGGGCATGACCGGTAGCAATTCACTCGATTCGAAGACCTTGTCGGCGTTGGGTGTTGATTCAACCGGGAATGCATCGATGCGCGGCAGCACGATGACCGGGGCGCGTGGCGGCGCAATGGGCAGCGCCAGACCGGGCACCAGCACGGAGTCGGCGACGGGCACCAGCCCCGGTAGCTCAACCCCAAGCACCATGACGCCAAGCACTGCGACGCCAAGCACGACGTCGCCGAGCACCATGACACCGAGCACCACGACACCCAGCACGATGACGCCGAGCACCACGGCCCCTAGCAGCAGCGGACCTGCTGCCGTGCCGGGCACAACAAGTAATACGACGAACAACCCGACAACGGGTCAGCAAGGAACGCGCGGCGGGTCGGGCAATCCCCCGGCCACCGGTGGCGGATCCAAGTAAGTTAGTTAGTAAAAAAACGGCGAGGCGAGGGCCTCGCCGTTTTTTACTTATCTACGAGCTGCGTTTGCTGGCAATGGATTCAGCCAACGCGCGCCGTTGGCAGCGGTGTAAAGACACGTCGAATCAAACCGGCGGCCCAGCGCGTCTTCGACTCGCATCTGGACATTGTCGCTACCCGATACGTTTTCCGCTTTGATGACTTGGTTGACGCGCAAACCCTCTGCGCGTGCCAAGCCGCCGCACTGCTGCTCGGCATTACCGGCCAGTTTCCGTGTTGTCGCACAGGCGCTTAGCGTAGCGATAGCGATTACAGCGAGCGCACCCGAGATTTCTTTTTTCATCATGTCATCCTTAAGGGAGGAACACTCTAAGAAACGCCGTTCTTACTGCCACCGGCTTGCGACGAAGCGCTGATCAACCGGAATGAATTGCGGATTGTGACGACTGTTTCGTGCACGATCGGCGGGACATCGTTCGCCGCTGCGATGGCCGCAGAGCTCGCGACGTCACGAAGCAAGCAGCTCGGTCCGCCTCTGCGGTTATGCGCGAATTGGGAGGCGGGCAACCCGACTTACAGGCGTGTGGCGTTAAAGATCGACTTTGGCGTGCTGCTTTCGATCCTCTTTTGGAGTTTCACCTTTGACATACGCCTTGGCGGCTTCGTAAAGAAACTTGAGGCCTTGAACGCCGGCGTTGTCCCAATATTCGCCGTCCTGTGCGGTGAATTTGATCAGCGACATCGACGGATCCGATTTACCTTTCGGAAACCATATCTTCCAGTCTTCCTTGTAGAGCCGCTCGATCAACGCGCGATCGCGCACGATCTCGGCCTGCCCTGACACCGAGGCATATTGCTTCGAACTCTGGAACGTCAGCGTGACCGTTGGATGTGCTTCGATCTCCGAGGCTTTGGGCGAATCGATGCTCGTCACAAAATAGGCATGCGCATCGGTACCCAGTTCCGCGATAGCCATGGGTCGCGCATGCATGTGACCGTCGGCGGATCTCGTCACCAGCATCGCCGTGTCGAAGTCTTTCAGTAAATCGTATAACCTCTCGTGCTGCTCCATCGCGTGTTCCTTCCTGATCGATTGATGTTGTCGTTGGGGCAGCAAGAACGGTGCCGAAGGTTGTTTGTTTACGCGCATCGGATCGGCGCTATAGTCACGCGCGTTAGGTGTCCGGGTGTCAAAGCCCGGGTGAAACGGGAAGCCGGTGAGGCGAACAGCTGAATCCGGCACTGCCCCCGCAACGGTAAATCAGTCAAGCGGATTGCGTGCTTCAAGCCACTGCGTCTCACGACGCGGGAAGGTGCGATCCGCCGGTGTGTGCTTTGGCGCACGCGGCTGATGAGTCCGGAGACCGGCCTAACAACAGCGTTGTCGCCTGTTGCGGCAACTATGCAGCGCGGTCGCGGCGGGCGATGGTGTGCAGCCGAGCCACCAAGTGTCGCTGCATCGGACCAAAGCTCTCCTCGCCCGCACGAACTAACGCGGGTGAGCGATGAAAAACCATCTTGATCTGAAATCAGCGGCTGCTGTGTGCCGGGAGTCCGCTGCTGTTGTCATTGCACTGAGTTTCGTAGGTAACGCCGCAGGGCAAGCCGAGCCGCAGGATGCGATCACATCGTTTGAGCGGGTGATCATCAGTGGATCTCGCACGGGGTCCTCATCGGCCGAGGTCGGTTCCACCGTCAGCGTCATAACAGGCACCGAACTCGAACAACGCCAGATTCGTTTCGTCTCCGACGCGCTGCGCGCGGTGCCCGGTATTGCGGTAAGCCGGCAAGGGCCCGTCGGTACGGTCACGCAGGTGCGAATCCGCGGTGCCGAAGCCAATCACACCGTGGTGTTGGTCGACGGCGTGAAGATCAACGACCCGTTCACGTCGGAAGTTGACTTCGCGCACCTGCTGACGGCGCAAATCGATCGCATCGAGATCCTGCGCGGCCCGCAAAGTGTTCTGTATGGCTCGGAAGCGATCGGCGGTGTCATCAGCATTTTCACCCAGCGCGGCGACCCCGGTACCCAGGTCGATGCGTCCGCTGAAGTTGGCTCGTTTTCGACGCGTAGCGGGTCCGCAGCGTTGCGCGGTGCTGCCGGAAATTTCAACTACGCCATTTCGACCAATGCGTTTTGGACCGACGGCACAAACGCATCGCGTTTCGGCTCCGAAGATGACGGTTATCGCATCGAAACGTATCTCGCGCGCGCTCGTTGGGCACCCTCCGACACCGCATCGCTCGATGGCTCACTGCGATACCGCGACAGCCGCAGCCGGTTCGATCCGCAAGATTTCAATTTCCCTCCGGGGCCGACCTTTGGCCTGGTCGTCGATGGCGACCGCCGCAGCAGTGGCGACCAGTTCGACGCCAGTCTGCGAGGCCGGTTGACCACGGGCGCGATCGAGCATCAGCTCGGATTCGCCCGTACGCGCACCGAAACAGACACTTTCGCTGACGGAAGCTTTAGCAGCGGGTTCGCGGGCAGCCGCACTCGCTTCGATTACGAAGGCACTTGGCGCTTCGATGCGTCGTGGCCTCAGGCGCTGACCCTTGCAGCGGAGCACGAAAGTCAGCGCTTCGAGAGCAGGGGTGCGACTCCGCAGTCCGCCGAGAGTCAGATGCGCAACAACGACAAGACCGGTCTGGCAGCCGAGTATCAGCTGCGCCTGCCGACTCAAACAGCGCTGACGTTGTCCGCGCGGCGTGATCGGCATCAGCTGTTCGACGATGCGACGACATACCGCGTGACGGTGGCGCAACGGCTCGGCACGCGCATCAAGCTGCGCACCAGCTATGGAACGGGAATTGCGAACCCGACGTTCTTCGAACTGTTCGGATTCATTGCCGGCACTTTCGATCCGAACTCGGCACTGAAGCCCGAGAAATCGCGAGGCTTTGATATCGGCGCCGACATTGCGATTGCCGATAGCGGCCTGCTTTCCTTCACGTATTTCAATACAGACTTGCGCGATGAGATCGCAGGGACGTTCGGCGCAACGACCTTTCGCTCGAGTGTCACCAATCTGGCGGGGCAGAGCAAACGGCGCGGCGTCGAAATCGAGGCGCATTACGCGGCAAGCTCGCAGTTCGCCGTCGGGATGACGTACAGCTACACCGATTCGAAGCAGCCTGACGGACAATCGGAAGTGCGCCGACCGCGCCATATCGGGTCAGCGACGATCACGTACACGCTGCCGGCGGCGCCGGCTTCGATAACACTGGGCGTCGATCACAACGGACGTCAGGAAGATCTCGATTTCAGAAGCTTTAGCGCGGCGCGCGTGACGTTGCGCGATTACACGCTGGTACGGCTCGCAGCGAGTTATGCAGTAACACGCAATCTGACGCTGACCGCACGCGTCGAGAATCTGCTCGACCAGGACTACGAGGAAGTGTTCTCTTATCGGCCCAGCGGGCGAGCTTATTACGCGGGCGTTCAGGCGAGGTTCTAGAAATGGTGCTGCATGCTCTGGCTGCATCGACGCTGATCGCATTCGTGCCAGCGATTGGCGCAGCACCGCAGCGGATCGTTTCGCTTAACTTATGCGCTGACGAACTGGTATTGCGTCTGGCTGAGCCTGGCACGGTCAAATCGGTCACGTGGCTCGCCCGCGACCCGGCGCTATCAAATGTCCGGGAGCTCGCACAAGCGGTTCCGTTCAATCGCGGACTGGCCGAAGACGTGCTGCCGCTCGAGCCCGACCTCGTGTTGACTGGCGCGTATACGACGCGCGCGGCAGTGTCGCTGCTGCTGCGGCTTGGCATTCCGGTGCTCGAGCTCGATGTACCGAACAGCATCGACGACGCGCTGGCGCAAATCATGGTGGTCGCCACTGCGCTGGGCGCGCAGGCGCGCGGCGCGCGGCTGGTCGCCGACATCAGCGCGCGCCTTGCCGCGTTGCCGCCCGCCGCTGCATTCGCGCCGCTGCCGATCGTAGCGGTGTATCAACCGAACGGCTTCACGATCGGGCGCGGCTCGCTCGTCCACGATTTGTTGCGCCGTGCCGGTTTGCGCAATCTGGCCGTTGAAAAACGCATCGACAACTATGGCGTGCTGCCGCTTGAATCGCTGCTGATTGCGCAGCCTGATTTGCTGGTGATCAACACTGCGGAGGAACGCGGTCCGGCGATGGCGTACGAAGTGCTGCGCCATCCTGCGCTGATGCGCCGCTATCAGGGCGAACGCGTTGTCAGCTTGCCATCAGCCTGGTGGAGCTGTCCAGGGCCTCGCATGGTCGACGCGGTGGAGACGCTGCAACAGGCTGCACAGCGGTTGCCGTCGGCAGAGACCAAACGATGAACGCGCGCGCGCCGGTCGCGCTGCCGTTGCTGCTCGGCACTCTGGCTGCGATTCTGGTGCTGCTATCACTCGCGTCGCTCGCAGTAGGTTACGCAACACTCGATGTCGGCGCCGCTGTTGCCCAATGGCTGCAAGGCGAGTCGACACTGGCAACGCTGATCCTGATCGAGCTGCGCATTCCGCGGACGTTGCTGGCCATTCTAGTTGGCGGTAGCCTGGGTCTGGCGGGGGCGGCTTTGCAGGGTCTGTTGCGCAATCCGCTTGCCGAACCTGGAATTCTCGGTGTTTCTTCTTGCGCAGCTTTCGGAGCGGTCATCGCTTTCTACAGTGGGGCCTCGGCTGCGGCGCCGCTCGCTCTGCCGCTCGCTGGCATCGCCGGTGCACTGGTGGCGGTGGGGCTGCTCTATGCGCTCGCCGGCCGTGACGCAAGCACGCTGACGCTGATCCTTGCGGGCATGGCGATCAACGGCTTCGCTGCCGCCGCGACCGCGCTTGCGCTCAATCTGTCGCCGAATCCGTTCGCAGTTACTGAGATTGTTTTCTGGATGATGGGGTCGCTCGCGGATCGCAGCATGGTTCATCTGCTGCTCGCGGCGCCGCTGATGTTGACGGGCTGCGCTTTGTTGCTGACCAGCAGCCGCGCACTCGACGCGCTGACGCTGGGGGAGGATACGGCAGCCAGTTTGGGGGTCCGGCTCGCGAGGCATCGATTCATCCTCGTGCTCGGCACCGCACTCGCAGTCGGCAGCGGCGTGGCGGTTTCCGGTGCCGTTGGTTTTGTCGGCCTGGTCGCGCCGCATCTGATGCGGCCGTGGGTCGCGCATCAACCGAGTCGGTTGTTAATTGCAAGCGCCTTAGCGGGCGCGGTGTTGGTGACGTCTGCCGACATCGCAATCCGATTGATCACGATCGGTCCCGAACTGAAGCTCGGAGTGGTGACGGCACTGATCGGTGCGCCGTTTTTCTTGGTACTCGTGCTGCGGCTGCGACGGCAGACGATCTGATGCGGATCAGTGCGGACGCGATCACAGTAGTCGCCGGCTCGGCAACTCTGTTGGATGACGTCAGCCTTGCAGCCGAGCCGGGTGAGGTGCTCGGACTTCTCGGACCGAACGGTGCTGGCAAGTCGACGCTGCTGCGTGTCCTAGCGGGGCTTCGCGAGTGCGAGCGCGGCGACGTTTACTACGGCGGCCGGTTGCGCGAAGACGTCGGCCCGCTGCGCTTAGCTCGGAAATTATCGTATCTCGCTCAGCGCGGCCCCGTGTCATGGCCATTGACGGTCGAACGGCTGGTCGCGCTAGGCCGCCTGCCGCATTTGCACGGATGGGGCGCAGATGACCCGGGCGGTGCAGCGGCGGTCGACACTGCACTGTGCGATACCGACACGGCGCATTTACGGGCGCGCATCGTGGATACGCTGTCAGGCGGCGAGCTTGCGCGCGTATTGCTTGCTCGGGCGCTGGCGGTGGGAGCTGCCGTGCTGCTGGCGGACGAGCCGGTCGCTGCGCTCGATCCGTATCATCAGCTGCAGGTGATGGAAATTCTGCGTCACCGCGCCGCTCTTGGCCACACCGTGATCGTCGTCATGCACGAGATCACGCTCGCAGCGCGATTTTGTGACCGGATCGTGCTGCTCGACCGCGG
This sequence comes from Burkholderiaceae bacterium, assembly GCA_040003315.1. GTDB lineage: Bacteria > Pseudomonadota > Gammaproteobacteria > Burkholderiales > Burkholderiaceae_F > JACCZX01. The sequence goes on from JBDUCU010000061.1 coordinate 8,781, forward strand.
GCGCGTGGCAGGCGCGGGACCGCCGGCCGAAGTGTTGAGCGATCAAAGCCTGCGGGCGACTTATCGGGTACGCGCGCTGCACGGGCGGTGTGATGGAGCCTCGTATCTGCTACCTTGGCAACGGACCGACCCCGACTGACAGATCGACTCGCCAGAATGCAATCGCATCGATTCTGCGTTGCGCCGATGATGGATTGCACCGATCGCCATTGTCGGTATTTCCATCGGCAGCTGACGCATCGCGCGTTGCTGTACACCGAAATGCTGACCACGGGTACGCTGCTGCACGGCGATGTTGCGAGGCATCTGGAATTCGATGCCGGTGAATATCCGGTGGCCTTGCAGGTCGGTGGCAGCGAGCCCGACGCGCTGGTGCATGCGGCAAAGCTCGGTGAGCGTTTCGGCTATTGCGAAATCAATCTGAACTGCGGCTGCCCGTCGGAGCGCGTACAGCGCGGTGCATTCGGCGCCTGCCTGATGGCCGATCCAGCGCTGGTGGCCGACTGCATCCGCGCGATGCAGGATGCGGTCACGATCCCCGTTACGGTCAAGCACCGCATCGGCGTGGATCAGCGTGAAGACTATGGGTTCGTTCGCGACTTCGTCGGCACCTTGCATCGTGCGGGTTGTCGCATCTTCATCGTGCACGCGCGCAGTGCGTGGCTCAAGGGACTGAGCCCGAAACAGAACCGCGAAGTGCCGCCGCTGAACTATCCGTATGTGCATCGGCTGATCAGTGATTTCCCGGCCGCGTCGTTCGTGCTGAATGGCGGCATCCCCACGCTCGAAGCGGCAATCGGCCACCTGAGTACCGCCGACGGAGTGATGCTCGGCCGCGCCGCTTACCACGATCCCTCTCTGCTGGCCGGGGTGGACAGCCTGCTGTTTGAGGACGCGGCATCCGCGCCGCCGCGCGAAATGGTAGTGATGCGCATGAGCGAGTACCTGAGGCGACAGGCTCAACACGGCGTTACGCCGCGCCATGTCGTGCGCCACATGTTGGGATTGTTCCAGGGGCTGCGCGGAGCGCGCCAATGGCGACGCGTTCTGAGCGATGCTGACGCTTTGCAACGCTATGGTGAAGACGTGCTGCTACACGCACTCGACGTGATCAGCGGGCGCCGGGATCATTGGCCTGCCGCGGCATAAAGCAAACCAGCTAGTGCGGGCAAACCTTCGGTAACTCGGCATCGTGCCGGCTGACTTCCTGCGTCGCCTTCCGCATCTGCTCGACCGTGGCTGCTTTGGTGTCCAGCGCGTTGCGCGACTGAATTGCACGAGCTAGGGCCCGACGCGCGCGCTCACAGCGGTCCGCAACTTTTTCTTCGACCTTTTCGCGCTTGTCCGCGGCCCGCTTGTCGGCCGCGGCTTGCTGTTGCCGTGCCTTATCGACTTGCTTGGCTTCAGCCGCGTCCTTCTGGGCGCGCGCCTTTGCGGCCCTCTGTTCCGGAACACTGACCGGCGGCGCCGTATTGACCTTGCGTACCGGCGAAGTACCCGCCGGACATTCGCGGTTCGAATATGTCACCGTACCGTCCCTGGCTTCGCACCGGGAGACTTGTATCTGTTGCGCCAGGGCGCACGACGCGAACGCGGTCGCAGCCAAAGCGATAGCCAAGTTCGCGCGTGACAAAATCATCAGCAATCCTCCATGGACATCGGACACGACGTTTACGCCCCCAAGCGGCAACGATGATCGCGCTCGGCAGTCTATCTAATAAGCGCTGTTTCGAGCAGCGGACCTCAACCGGTGTTACAGGCTACCCAGAGCGCTGCGCACTGCCTCGGCGGCCGTTTTGTTGAAGCGATACTGGTAGTCGTAAATTTTGGCGCCGGCCTGATAGAGCTTGCCCGGCCTTACGCCAGGAGCGCCTTTGCTCGGCTCGATGAACGCGATCTTGGCCGACTCGCGCTCGACGTTGGTCACACCGGTGTCGAGCGGATCCACGTTGGCGGGAAACGACAGCACGACTGCACGCGTACCGGAGATCGTGCGTTCCTCCCACTCGCCTTCGTCGACCGCCTTTGCGCCTTCGCGGTCACAAAACAGCGTTCCGGTCTTTGCTGGATATAGATCAACCACGCCTTTTTTGGCAGCACCGGGTTTAAAAAACATCGCATACGGCTTTGCGCCTTTGCGATCCTCATAGGAGAGGCAGTACGGAATCTGTTTCGAGAAGTTGCCGACGAATTGGACGGTGCTGGTCGCGCCGGTGAACGATTCACGCGCGGGCAGCATCAAGACATCGTCGATAAACCGCGCCACCACCAGGTACGCGACCGAATCCTTCGGGAACACCGCCCCGCCGACCTTGGCCGCTTCTTGTTTCAGATAATTGTCGGGCGTGCGTAGAAACGGTTGCATCGGCAACCCCGACACATCGAACGCTTGCAGCGTCACTGCAACCCGGAGCGGATGCTGTCCAGAGAAAATCAGGTAAATCGTGCCGTCAGGGGCGGGTATTGCGAAGTTCGGGCGGCCCACGGGACGCCGTTCGCCGTTCAACACGAAGTTGCCGGCATCAATGTTGCTGTGCACCGCTCCGGTCTTGGCATCGTTAGTCGTTTCGGTCAGCGCGTAGCGATCTTCCGGGCCTGGCTTGTCGCTGGCGCGCAGGTTCGCCACGCGTGCGCCGTTGATCAGAAAAATGCCTTCGCCGCGCAGTGCATCGATGCCCGGGTTGGGCAGCGGTTTCACGCCCTGCACCGGCCGCGGCTGCTTCAGCGGCCCGTAGGTCTGCAGCTGGTCGGGCGAAAGCTCGGTGGCGGTGACAACGGTCGACAGCGCAAGTGCCGCGGCCGTGACTGCAAGTTGGGGCAAGTGCATGCGTTCTCCTTGATACCGATTCGAACCTGCGGATCGTAACGAACGCCGCAAACGGCGATGATCCGAGAAACGTCCTAATTTCTCCCGCGAAGGTGGGACTCAAGTCGCTAGAGCACCTTGCCGGGGTTCATGATGTTCAGCGGGTCGAGAGTCTGTTTGATGGCCCGCATCAGGCTCATTTCAACAGCCGATTTATAGCGCGCGTTTTCATCGCGCTTCAGTTGTCCGATGCCGTGTTCGGCCGAAATCGAGCCGCGGAAACCGATGACCTGATCATGGACGCACTGGTAGATTGCCCCCTGCATGTCAAAGAATCGCTGCTCGGTCGCGCCCGGCGATGCGCTGACGTTGTAGTGCAGATTGCCGTCTCCGAGATGACCGAAAGTCACCATCCGCACACCGGTAAAACGTGCCGCCAGCAACGCGTCGGTTTCGGCGATGAAGCGCTCGATCGAGGAGATCGGCAACGCAATGTCGTGCTTGATGTTCTTGCCTTCGCGCGCCTGGGCTTCCGATATCAGCTCGCGCAACCTCCAGAAGGCCGTGCTCTGCGCCGCCGACTGCGCAACTGCAGCGTCGATGATCAAATGTTTTTCCAGTGCATCTTCGGCCAGGGCCTGCAACCGCGCGGCCGCACGCGGCTCATCTTCATGATCGCTCAGCTGCAGCAGCACATACTGAGCGTGCCGGTGAGCAAACGGCGGCCGCTGATCTGCAAAATGGTGAGTGACGAGCTGCATGCAGGTATCCGAAATCAGTTCGAACGCTGTCAGGGCAGCGCCGGCCGAGTGCTGCGCCAGTTTCAGCAGACCGATTGCCGCCGATACCGAATCGAGCGCGAAAATTGCGGTGACCTTGGACCGCGGCAGCGGGTACGTTTTCAGACAGGCGGCGGTGATGACGCCGAGCGTTCCTTCGGCGCCGATGAACAGGTCGCGCAAGTCATAGCCGGTATTGTCCTTGCGCAACGTGCGCAAACCGTTCCACACGTCTCCGGACGCGAGCACGACTTCGAGTCCCAGTGTGAGTTCGCGAGCAGTGCCGTAACGCAGCACCTGGGTGCCGCCGGCGTTGGTGCTCAAATTGCCGCCGAGAGTCGCGCTGCCTTCAGCGGCCAGCGACAGCGGGAATAATTGGCCGGCATCATGCGCGGTCTGCTGAACCTGCCGCAGTGCGCAGCCCGCCTCGACGGTCATCGTGCTGTTGACCGCATCGACCGCCCGCACGCGATCCATGCGGCGTAACGACAAAACGATGGCGTCGCCCGACTCGCTGGGGGTCGCGCCGCCGACCAGTCCTGTATTGCCGCCCTGCGGTACCACCGGCGTGCGCTGTTGGGCGCACGCCTTGACGATGTCGGCGACCTGCTGCGTCGATGACGGACGCACGACGGCCTGTGCGCGGCCGGTGAAACGACGTCGCCAGTCGGTCAGGTAGGGCGCGGTGTCGTCAGATTCCGTCAACACATGCGACGTGCCGACGATTTCGCGCAGGGTCTGCAGCAACATCAACGAGCCAGGCGCAGTGCCACGTTCGCCAGTCTCGCCCCCAGTGAAACTGCGAGGCGCCTTTCCTCGTCGGTCAGTCGTACTGGCATGCCATGTGCGGCCACGTGGCTGGCGCCATAAGGCGTCCCTCCGCTGCGGGTCGTGCGCAGGTCGGGCTCTGTATACGGGATGCCGACCAACAGCATTCCCTGATGCAGCAGCGGCAGCATCATCGACAGCAGCGTGGACTCTTGCCCGCCGTGCATTGAAGTCGTCGAAGTAAAAACTGCGGCGGGCTTTCCTGCCAGCGCACCCGAAAGCCATTGGCTCGAAGTCGAATCGATCAAATGCTTCAGAGGCGCAGCCATGTTGCCGAATCGTGTCGGCGAGCCGAGTGCGAGCCCGCCGCATTCTTCCAGGTCAGCCAGTTCAACGAAGGGCGCGCTGTCGGGCGGGACGCGCGCTGCGACCGGCTCGACGATGGTTACGACCGGAGGCACGGTGCGAAGACGTGCATACGTCGCATCGACTTGATCGATGCCCTGCGCAACCGCTTCCGCAAGCAGGCGTGTTGCGCCGCTGCGAGAGTAATAGAGGACGAGGATATCCACTTGATCGGTAATACAGCCGGTTTCAACGCGCGTGGCGATGCGGTCGCTATTATCGCCGCACCATGCGATTCAACATTGCACCGTGGCTCGACCGCTATCCGTGGCTGAAAAGGGCGCACGACGTTTCGATTTTCGCCCGACGTCGTGCCCACGACGTCAAAATGGCGCAGGTTGCGGGCAGCCTGACTTTCACGACGATGCTGGCCATAGTCCCGCTATTCGCAGTTGCACTGGCACTGTTTACGGCGTTTCCGCTGTTCGTCGAATTTCGCGGCGCGGTCGAGAACGCCGTGCTGAAGGCGCTGCCGGGCCAGATATCCGACACGGTGCTGCGCTATATCAACGAATTTGCACTGAAGGCAACGCGCCTGACGGCGGTGGGTCTGATTGTCCTGACGGTCACTGCGGTCGCGGTCATGGTGACGTTCGATCGCGTCTTGAACGATATCTGGCGCGTCAAGAACCAGCGACCGTTGACGCAGCGGGTTCTGATCTATTGGGCGATTCTGACGCTTGGCCCGTTGCTGATTGGAGCGAGTCTCACGGCAACCTCGTATTTGTGGTCGCTGTCGACCGATGCAGTCAAACAATTGCCGCGATCGGCCCGCAGTGTTCTTGACTTTGCGCCGGTGATCATCAGCGGCTTTGCCTACGCGGCACTTTACGTTTTCGTTCCCAACCGGCGAGTGGTGTGGCGTGATGCGTTGATTGGCGGATTCATCGCCGCCATTCTGGCCGAGCTTCTGAAGCAATCGTTCGGCGTGTTCGTATCGCGCGGCACCACGGGGTCGGTGTACGGAGCGTTCGCCGTGCTGCCGCTGTTTCTGATCTGGATCTATCTGTCGTGGTACGCACTGTTGTTCGGTGCGGCGATCACGGCAACCTTGCCGCGCCTGCGGGCAACGCGCTTTTCGGACGAGATGCGCGCGGGCAATCAGTTCGTGACCGCAGTGGCAATTCTGAAGGCGTTGCTGCAGGCAAAGCACAGCAAGGTTCCTGCGTTGCAGCCCACGCAGCTCGCGCGCCAAATCCGCAATTCGACCGATGACACAGAGAACCTGCTCGAAATACTGGAGCAACTCGGCTACGTTCGACGACTCGCGGCGGGTGCCGGACGCCGCGCTGAAGACGAATGGCTGTTGATGTGCGATGAAAATGTGATGACACTGAGACCGGCTTTCGAACAGATGGCGCTCGATCCTGGCAACAGCCTGTTCAGTGGCGACGGGCCGGGGCTGCGGCCGATGCGCACGCGGTGGTTTCTGTCGGACTGGCTGAAGAATCCGCTCGCCAAGGAGCTTGCGAATTCATCCGAATGATTGGCTAGATCGAAATTCGTCCGGTCAGGATCTGCAAATACATCACCCAGTCGCCAATGAAGCTATAGACGGGTTGCTTAAACGAAGCCGGCTTGTTTTTCTCGAACACGAAGTGACCGACCCAGGAAAAGCCGTAGCCGCACAACAGCGCCGCGAGGACCCACCAGGCATTTCGGGTCGTGATCGCAGCTCCGACGAGAATCAACACGAGCGATAACCCAACAAAGTGCAGCCGACGGCAGCCGACGCTGCGATGCTCGGACAAATAAAACGGATAGAACTCGTGAAACGTAGCGAACCGGGTTCGTGACATTGCGACGGCCTCCGATATCGTTCTAATTTAGCGCGTCGATCAGGCTGGCGCTACGGTGAGCACCAATGCCGCCGCTCCAATGACGAGGGTACCCGCCACCCGATCGATGATGCGCACGTAGCGTGGATCATCAACAAGGTGTGCTGCACGAGACGCCAGATATCCGTAGCTGCCGAGGATAAGAACCTCCGGCACGATCGACCCTATGGCGAGCCACACCATCTGTGCACCGATCGGCAGCTGCGGATCGACAAATTGGGGCAGGATGGCAACAAAGAAAATGAGGGTCTTTGGATTTGCAAGCTGCAATGCAAATCCCGATAAGAAGATCGAATGCGATTGCGTTGGGCGGCCGGCAGCACGGGAAGGCGCGATCGGCGATGCGCGTCCCAGCAAGGCCGACGCACCCAGATAGACGAGGTAGAACGCACCCAACCATTTGACGGTGGTGAAAAACGAGCGCGATGCGATCAGAACGGCACCCAGTGCGGTAGCAGAGATCGCGAAGTACAGCGCATTCGCTGTCAACACACCGAGCGCGGCCCACAGCGAGCGGCGCGCGCCATGCGCCAGACCATAGGCGACGATCAGCATTACCGCCGGGCCAGGCGACAACGACAACGCGGCTTCGGTCAGAACATACAGCCAGTAGGTGTCCCAGTTGACCGAGTCGAGCACTGGCACGTCAGATCAATGAGCTGGGCGGTCGAACGTGCGCGCAGCGAATTGCAGCAACGCCTCGCGCACGCCGTCGGGAGCCTCAGCCATCAACGCATGGCCTGCACCGCGCAGCTTGACGACGGTCGCGGTCCTGCACGCGTCGATCAAGGGCTGCGCCGCATTGGCCGGTGTCATCGTGTCGGACTCCGCCAGAATGAACAGCGCCGGGCACACGAGCTCGGCGGCGGCTTGCGGCCCGCGTCGATAGGCATTGCATGCGGCAAAATCGGCCTGCAGCACTTCGGTGCCGTTGCGCTGCGCGATCCGCTGCATCAAGCGAAGGTTGCTCCACACATTGCAGAATCCCGGCCCCGGCGACGAGGGCTTGCGATCGAACGCGCGCGTTGCAGCGCTGTGCGACCACACGTTGATCATATCCATCGCGGTCTGCGGTGCGCTTCTGGTCGCATCGAGCAAAGTGTCCGACACGCGCATCGGCGATGCAGTCGCGATCAACGCGACGCCGCTAACCGTCTCGCGCAGCCGCGCACCGAGCTCCAGCGCGACCAGCGAACCCATGCTGTGCCCGACGACGATCAGTCGCGCGCCGACATGTGCCTTCAACGCCTCAACGAGTCGATCAGCAATTGCTTCGATCGTCTGCAGCGCAGGTCCGGCGCTTCGTGCGTGACCCGGAAGATCCAGCGCCAGCACGCCGTAGCCGTGGTGCGCCAGATAGCGACTCTGCAGGATCCAAACGCTGTGATCGTGTTCGCCGCCGTGTAAGAACACGATGGTCGGCAGCGCGGGATCGAACGCGCGGCCGCCGGTATAGGCATACAAGCGCGGCGAATCGGTCAGATCCATCAC
>JBDUCU010000166.1:0-4931 GCA_040003315.1 Burkholderiaceae bacterium
CCGGTCAAGCTGGCACTCGGACGCTGGTACATCACACCGAGATCGGCGCTGAAATACAGCTTCGACCCTGCGCGCGGGGTTAACCCCCAACCCACGCCCACATAGGGACTGGCGCGCGAGAATCGCACGCGACCGTCGAGCGACCCGACCTGCGCTGACGAGTATGGGGTGCCGTTGATATTGACGGTGCCCGCGCTGGGGCGCGCGCTTCCTGCAAAGCGCTGGTTGTTGTACGCCAGCCCACCAGACAGCCTGAAGCCGCTCGCGTACGGATGCCAATCGGCCAATATGAAGCCGGTGCCGAAGCGAATCTTGCCGTCATAGCGAATGCCGGATTCATCGTGGTCGTAGGACAACGACCCGCCGTTGACTGCGCCGCGGATGCCGAACCGGTCGGTCACGAGGCTCTCAATCTCAAGCCCGATTCCTGGCGTGCCGATCTTCAAACCACCACCGACACTCTGCGCCGCGACGCCGCCTGCCATTGCGCTGGCAGCGCTGAAGACGGCAGCCGAAATGAGTTTGCGATGTGCTTGCACGGCTGCTCCCGACCGACTCCGCAGATTGTTCGTACAAACGATAAGCTCAACGATGCCGCTTAAAACGGAGCATGAATTGGGCAATTCTTGCGGAATTCGGGGCCGCTGGCTGCATGTTCATCCATGGCACCACCCCAAAGTCGCCCGAAGGCGCGATGCGGCGGCACGCAGGTGTCGCAATTTTGCGATGCTGTGACCGACAGCCCCCTAATCGGGTTCCTCGAATTTCGGCTCCCGGCGAACCGGAGATGCGGGCCGTCGATCCTTGGGCTTGGCGCTGCGCGAATACCGCTCTGACGGCACCCTGGGCCGCTGTCCGACTGGGGCGCCTACGCGCGGCCCCGAGGGTGCGCCCGAACGATTGAAAGCGGGCCGCGTGCCCGAACTTACCGAGCGCGCCAACCGAATCACCATTCGCAACGCTTCGTTGACTGCTTCCGAATCGCGAAACACCCGCGCGACATCGGCATCGAGTTGAATCGTCGCAGCGGCCGGCGCGCGCAAGCGTTCTCCATACGGGGCGCTGCGTGCCGCGTCGGGCCGCGGCGGCCGGTCCGCACGCTGATACGGATCAGCCCGACTCGAATCGCGCGAGCGTGATCTGACGTCGCCGAACTTGCGGTCCTCCGCGGCGCGCGCCCGCGGGCCGGTCCGACTGCCGCCGGGGGCAGGCCGGTCCTTGTCTTCGAAACGTTTCACTTAAGCAGCCTTCTTCTGGTCGCGCAATTCGCGCCGCAGGATTTTGCCGACATTTGTCTTCGGCAGGTCCGAGCGAAATTCGATGTACTTCGGCTTCTTGTAGCCGGTCAGATGTTCCTTGCAGAAGTCCGATAACTCTTTTTCAGTCAGCGCTGCATCCTTCTTTACCACGAACAGCTTGACCGCCTCGCCTGCGTGCTCATCTGGCACACCGATCGCCGCGCATTCGAGCACGCCCGGATGCATTGCTATGACGCCCTCGACCTCGTTCGGGTACACGTTGAAACCACTGACCAGGATCATGTCTTTCTTGCGATCGACGATCTTGGTGTAGCCATTGGCGTCCATCACACCGATATCGCCGCTACGGAAAAACCCGTCGTGGGTCATGACGTTGGCAGTTTCGTCCGCACGCTGCCAGTAACCCGCCATCACCTGCGGCCCGCGGATTGCGATTTCGCCCACGCTGCCGACCGGCATTTGCTTGCCGTCGTCGTCGAGGATTGCAATATCGGTCGACGGCAGCGGCAGCCCGATGGTGCCGGTGTATCGCGTCGTGTCAGTCGGGTTGCACGTAGCCGACGGCGACGTTTCAGACAGTCCATAGCCTTCGCAGATCGCGCTGCCGGTGAGCTTCAGCCATTTCTCGGCCACCGCCTGCTGTACCGCCATGCCGCCACCCAGCGACAGAATCAATGATTTGAAGTCGAGCTTTTGAAACTCTTCGTTGTTGGCTAGCGCGTTGAACAGGGTGTTGACCGCAGGAAACACGTTGAACTTGTGCTTCGCGAGTTCCTTGACGAATGCGGGAATATCGCGCGGATTTGGAATCAGCACGTTCTTGCCGCCGGTGCGCATCGCGAGCAGAGCACAGCAGGTGAGCGCAAAGATGTGATACAGCGGTAACGCGGTCACCGTAACCACCTGCTCGCCCGTCTTGAGCCGTGCCAGCGCAGGCTGATACCAAGCCTCCGACTGCAGCATGTTGGCGATCACGTTCTTATGACTCAGAGTCGCACCCTTGCTGACTCCGGTCGTTCCGCCGGTGTATTGCAGGAAGGCGACATCCTGATGCGTGCATTCGACCTGCCTCAGGTTCATCTTCGAGCCTTCGGTCAACACGTCATTCCAACGCAACGCGTTCGGCAACGAAAATGCCGGCACCATTTTCTTGACGTTGCGCACGATGAAGTTGACCAGCGCGCCCTTCGGGAAGCCGAGCATGTCTCCCATCGCGCAAACGACCACGGTCGTCGTCGGTACCTTGTCAATCACCTGCTGCAGCGTGCCGGCGAAATTCTCCAGTACGAATATCGCTTCGGCGCCAGAGTCTTTCAGCTGATGTTCGAGTTCGCGCGGCGTGTAAAGCGGGTTGACGTTAACCACAGTGCAGCCGGCGCGCAGAACACCGGCCATCACCACGGGATACTGCATCACGTTGGGCAGCATGATCGCAACGCGCTTGCCCTTGCCCAAACCCTTGCCCTGCAGCCAGGCCCCGACCGCTGCCGACTTCTCGTCGAGCTGCCCGAAGGTCAGTTCCGCACCCATGAAGCTGTACGCCGCTTTGTCGCGGTATTTCTTGAACGCCTCGTCGAGCAGTTGGATCAGCGACTTGTACTGGCTGTAATCGATCTCAGCCGGAACGCCCTTCGGATAGTTTTTTAGCCAGAACCGGTCCATCTTCGTCTCCCTTGTTCTTATGCAAACTATGGCTGCATCATAGTCGCGGCGCTCGATTTGCTGCATCGGGGCAAAACCCTTCAGCGCTGCGCCAGCATGCTGCGCAACAGGTCGTCACGACGCTGCTTCGGCATCGCGGCGATGTCCTTTACCTGTTCGTAAAATCGGGCAAAGTCACCGCCGTTTTGCGCGAGCAGGCGCTCGAACGCGGGCACCCAATCGTTGTAAGTGGCGACGGCTGCGAGGTGAGCGTTATTTAAATCCTGAGCAAAGAACCGGTCGTAACCGGCAAAGCCGCCCCAGGTCGCCCGCAATCGCGCATAGTCGACTTTCAGCATAGACAGCAACTGCTGCTTACGCGCGCGCTTGACGTCGTCCGGCTGCTGAGCCAGGTAGTTCTGCGCCAACGATTCGCGATACTTAAGCAGAAGATCGAGAAACTGGCTGCGGCGCTGGGCGAAATCGAGGTATGCCCTGCGCGACGCTTCGTCGCCATTGACCGCGAGCCACCGTCGCACGCCCTCGCGCTCCACGCTGGTGGCGAACGACTCGTTGAATGTCGTATCCCCGCCGACGAACACGACCTGGTGCGACAGCTCGTGAAAGATCAGTCCGGCCAGTTGCCCCTCAGTACCAGAGATGAATGTGTTCAGCAGAGGATCTGCAAACCATCCCAGTGTTGAATAGGCGGCAACACCACCGACATTGACTTCGTAGCCGTCAGCGCGCAATTGAGCGGCGACGCGGTCGGCGGCATCGTGATTGAAATAGCCACGATAGGCCGCGCAACCAACGACCGGATAGCACCAGTGTTTCAAATCGAGCGAGAGTTCAGGCGCCGCAAACACGTTCCATACAACGAACGGCCGCTGCAGGTCCGCGTACGAGCGATAACTGCGATTGTCCGGTAGCGCCAGTGCGGTCGATGCAAACGTGCGGATCCGTTGCGCGCGTTGCAATCGCTGCTTCAACGGCTCTTCGACCGCGGGGTCGGCAACGATGTCGTGAATCGGCCGGGCAGCGTGCAGCATCGCAAAATGGCCGTGGATCGACTGCACGTAGTAGCCGACGGTGGAGCAGCCGGCGATCAACGCAACTCCCGCAGCGAGTACGCCTGCTGCCAGAATACGTAGTGAAGTCGGAACCGCCATCGGGCAATTGTGCCCGTGGTCGAGCCGTTTCAATGATGATCGAGCCGGCAGATCACACGCCGCAGTTTGCCGCTGACCTCGTCGCGCGCGGGCGCACGGCGCGCGATGTCGATCGACACCGCGTCGATGCCGAGCGTGTCGAAGTAACTGCCGAGCGCGCGGCGAACCTGGTGCGCTGACGCATGCTCCTCGCCGCCCAGGCGAATGTGCAGCTTGCGGGGCGCAGTCTGCGTCACCTGGAAATCATGGACGCACGCGTCATCTTCCATCACGGTGGTCAACGCCAGCGGAACCACCGTCGCGGTGCCGCCGCCGGTCAAGGGAAACACAAGCGCTTCATCGCTTCGACCTTCCACCGACATCACCGGGAATCGACTGCCGCAAGCGCACGGTTTGTCGAACATCGTGACGGAATCGCCGAGGTCGTAGCGAATCAGCGGTTGAATTCGATTGGCGAGATTGGTCAACAGCACCGAATGCGAGCGGAGACCCGCTGCAACCGGCCGGTAATCACGGTCGATCGGTTCCAGGATGACCCAGTCGCTGTTGACGTGCAGCCGCCGGTACAGGCATTCCCACGCGATCGGCAGGAACTCCGACGCACCGTACGAATTGCGTACCGGGCACCCAAACGCGCGCTGCAGTTGCGCGCGACTCGGCTCCGCCAATGTTTCGCCACCAGTCCACACTTCGCGCAACCGCAGCTGCAGGCGGCCTGCGCGCTGTTCTTCAGCCAGCATCTGCGCAGCCGTCGGATACGACGCCAGCAACGTAGGCTGGAACTCGTTCAGTTGGTGCACCAATTGCGCAACGGGCTGCAGCAGCGTTCGGATGGCCCCACCTTGAGCTTCCGTCTGGT
>JBDUCU010000062.1:0-16677 GCA_040003315.1 Burkholderiaceae bacterium
CATCGCGCGCCGCATCCGCTCGACGTTCGAGATACCTGCAAAATGTCCGCCGATCGCTGCCACCATTGCGTAACGGTCGCCCGCAATCAACTGGTGCGCCAGGTCGGATGCGGACTGCACCCCGCGAAACCGCTGCCATTCGAGCGCGTCGTAGACCGCGAGTGCGTCGGGATCGTGGACGAAATAGCCTGGCTCGCCGCTGGTCCCGGAGCTGGTCCACACCGCGTAGCGCCCGAGCAGCGCACCCCCGAGGCGGCCCGGCTCGCTGACAAACTTGTCAATCGCTTTCCGATCCAGTCCAGGGTCGGTCACGACCCGGTCGAATTCGGCCATCAGTGACCGTTTGGTGACCGGTGGCAAATCACCCAGGCGCAATCGCGTGTTCGAGGTCACGCGCAATTTGCGATAGAGCTGCGTGTAATAAGGAGATGCGTCAAATGCATGGGCCACCAGCGACAGCAAGCGCCGGTCGACCTGAGCAGCGACACCTGCCGTCGAACTCTGCGAACTCGCCCACACATCGAGCGCGGCCTTGCCCCAACGCGTCGAGTCGTAGACGGCGGACAGTGGCAGATCGAACAGCGAAGAGGCAATGGTGGCCATTGACGAATGCGACCGGATACCGGAAGCAATGCGGATTGTCCTGCGACGCTCTGGCCGCGCCCATCCCTAAAACGGGGCTGAATTGCGCTCAGCGAGTTCCAGTTCGACGCGGCAATCGTAAAAGGTCGGAGCACGCCCGATATCGGTCAGCGCCTGACTCGTCAGCTCATTCGCGTTCTTCCCGTCACGCGCGAACTTTTTCCACCAAATCGATAGCGCCACGACACAGCCGGGGCGTGCACGATCGGTCACGCGCACCAGCACATCGATGCTGCCGCGATCGTTAAAGATTCGAACTCGGCAGCCATCAACGATGCCGCGCTTCTCGGCATCTCGCGGGTGAATTTCCACGGTGGGCTCGCCATCGGTCGAGCGCAGGCTGACCACATTCACGAACGTCGAGTTCAGAAAGTTACGCGCCGGCGGCGAGATGAGTGCAAGGGGATACCGATGCGACGGCACCTCGAGGGGGGCAATGTAGGTCGGCAACGGATCTAAACCCAAGCGCGCAACCTGCTCGGAGTGGAATTCGCAGCGGCCCGACGGGGTCGGAAATCCGCCTTGCGCGAACGGCGCGTACTGCGCAGGCAGATCAAGACGTTGCCAGCCGGTCTGTTTGAGCTTCGTCCAGTCGTAATGAGCGGTTGGCCCTTCGCGCTTGAACGCCTGAGCGGCCAGTGCGTCATCGGTCTCTGACAAACAGGGCTCGTCAAAACCCATCTGCGCCGCTAGGCGCCGAAAAATCTCGCTATTCGGTAGCGCTTCGCCGAGCGGCTCGATCGCCGCATTGTTCGCCAGCACATAGAGGTGACCGTAGGACTTGTGTACGTCGACGTGCTCGAGCTGGGTCGTCGCTGGCAGCACATAGTCTGCGTAGTCGGCGGTATCGGTGATGAAATGCTCCAACACCACCGTGAAAAGATCGTCGCGCGCAAAACCGCGTGCGACCTCGCGGGATTGCGGCGCCACCGCAACCGGGTTGCTGTTGTAGACAATCAGCGCTTCGATCGGCGGGTCGGCGTGATGCAGATCGTTACCGATCGTCGACATATTGATCGTGCGCGGTGTCTTTCCATTCAGCAGCTCGGGACGGTACAGACGGTCACTATCGATCGGGTACATACCGCTGGTCGACAGCAGTACTCCACCCGCTGGGTCGCGCCAGTGTCCTGCCAATGCAGGCAAACAGGCGATCGCGCGCACCGCGTTGCCGCCGCCACGCGCGCGTTGCATGCCGTAGTTGACGCGAATCGCTGCCGGCCGGATCTGCCAGTAATCCCGCGCGAACCCCTCGACTTCGTCTGCGTCGATGCCGCAAATGGCTGCGACGCGCTGCGGATCGAACTGGCGCGCTCGTTCGGCCAGACCGTCGTATCCCAGCGTGTATCGCTCGATGTAGTCGCGATCGAGCCACCCTTCGCGCATCAGCACATGCATCACGCCCAGTGCGAACGCTGCGTCGGTGCCCGGCATCAACGCGATGTGTTGATGGCATTTTTCCGCGGTCAAGGAGCGATAAGGGTCGATTGCAATCAGTCGGGCGCCGCGCCGCTTCGCTTCCTGCGCGCGGCTCCACAGGTGAAGATTCGACGCGATCGCATTGCAACCCCAGAAGACGATCAGCTTGCTGTTCTGAAACTGTTCGATATCGGTGCCGGTCTTGGTCCCGATCGTGTAAGCGAGCGCCTCACCGCCGGCGGTGGCGCAGATCGTGCGATCGAGAAAGCTTGCTCCGAGCTTGTGAAAGAAGCGCGCCGCCATGCCTTCACCCTGCACTAGCCCCATCGTTCCCGCGTAGCTGTACGGCACGATGCGCTGAGGATCGCGTGCAGCAATTTCGCCAAGACGCGCTGCGATGTCGGTCAAAGCTCGGTCCCACGAAACCCGAACGAAGCGGCCCTCGCCTTTCGCACCCACGCGCTTCAGCGGATGCAGAACACGGTCCGCGTGATACGTGCGTTCCAGATAGCGCGAAACCTTAGTGCACAACGTGCCTGCAGTGGTCGGATGCGTCGGATCACCGGCCACTTTAACGGCGACGCGGCGCCCGCTTTCTTCGCGCACCGTGATCAGCATTGCACAGGTATCAGGGCAGTCGTGCGGACAGGCAGCTCGCACCACTGTATCAGCGGCGGGCGAGGCGGGGCTCTTCATTTGAAACGGTCCGGCAGCGGCTCTGCAATCAGCCGCTCGAAGAACGCCTCACACGCGGCAACCTGCTCGTAGCTGATGTACTCGTCCGGCTTGTGCGCTTGATCGATGCTGCCCGGACCGATCACGACGGTTGGAATGCCCGAGTGCGAGAACATGCTGGCCTCGGTGGCGAAACCCACCGCGCCCGCGCCCAGATGCGCAGTGCGCGCTAGGCCCTGCGCCCAGTGGACCAATGGATGATCTGCATCGATGCCGAACGCCGGCAGATTCATGCCGGGCTCGAAGGTGACAGCGGCACTGGCCGCCACCCGATGCATCTCCGGAAGCAACTCGCGCTGCGCAAACTCGACGATCTCGCGTGTCAATTGGTCGGTCGATGCCGCCGGTAGATTACGCATCTCGAACGTGAACTCGCAATCGCGCGGGACGACGTTGGTGGCGATGCCACCCTTGATCAAACCGGTTTGCAGCGTTGAGTACGGCACCGCGAAGCGTGTATCGCGCGGCTCTTCGCGCGACAGACGATCGGCGACCTGGCGAATGTAGACGATAAGCCGCGCGGCAAACTCGATTGCATTGACGCCTTCGGGAGTCAGCGCCGAATGCGACTCGCGCCCGCGCACGCGGCAGCAGAAATCGCGCTTGCCCTTGTGCGCAACAATCGCCCGCATGTCGGTCGGCTCGCCGATGATGCACCCGACCGGACGGATGCCTCGATCGTCCAAGTCTGCAAGCAAATCGCGCACGCCGAAAAACGTAGTTTCCTCGTCGTAGGTCAACGCGAGATGCAGCGGCACACGCTCTTGCGCGCTAAGAAACCTGGGCACGGCTGCCAGTGCGATTGCAATGAAACCTTTCATGTCCGCGCTGCCGCGGCCGTGAATGCGGCCGCTTCCCGAAGCAAATGAATGCGCGGCGCGAAACGGGTCGCTTGACCAGTCTTGTCCGTCGACTGGCACCGTATCGGTATGGCCCGCGATGACCAAACCCCCGGTCTTGACACGGTCCGGTTCGTCCGACAGCGTGGCGAAAAGGTTCGCCTTGTTGCGCGCCGAGTCGTAGATCAGCCTGGAACGGACCCCGAGGCGCGCCAACTCATCGCGTGCGTACTCGATCAGACCGAGATTGGAGTCGCGGCTAACGGTGGGAAATGCGATCAGCCGGTCGATCATCGCCAGCGATTGCGGCGACGGATCGGCGGTCGAGGCAACAGCAGTTGCGGCAACGTCGGTGGGTTTGTTCATCAGACCGCGATTTTAGGGCCTAGTGGAGCGGGTAGCATTGCGCCTGAACACCGCCCACGCAACGATTCCCGAGAGTTCCATGCAACTGATCGACCGTGTCGTCCAATTCCGCGCCGAGATTCAGCAGATACGGCGCGATATCCACGCCCACCCAGAACTTCGATTCGAGGAAGCGCGCACCAGCGAGATCGTCGCCGCCAAGCTTGCCGAGTGGGGACTCGAAGTGACGCGCGGCCTGGGCGGCACCGGCGTGGTCGGCACGCTGCACCACGGGACGTCGACGCGCGCGATCGGTCTGCGGGCCGACATGGACGCGTTGCCGATCCAAGAAACCAACGACTTTGCCCACCGTTCCACCCACGCCGGGAAGATGCACGCGTGCGGTCATGACGGTCATACCGCGATGCTGCTCGCCGCGGCGAAATATCTGGCGGAGTCCAAGTCGCTGGACGGCAGCGTGCACTTCATTTTCCAGCCCGCCGAGGAAGGCGGCGCCGGCGCCCAGAGAATGATCGACGATGGACTGTTCGAGCGATGCCCGTGCGATGCCGTGTTCGGACTGCATAACTGGCCAGAGCTTAAGGTCGGCGAGTTCGGTGTAGCGGGCGGCCCGGCGATGGCGTCGAGCAACGAGTTCGACATCAAGGTCATTGGCAAAGGCGCGCATGCAGCGATGCCGCATCTGGGCGTCGACCCGGTATTCGTTGCAGTGCAAATCGTCAACGGCCTGCAGGGCATCATCACGCGGGTCAAGAAACCGATCGACTCGGCCGTGCTGTCGGTCACGATGATTCAGGCGGGCGAAGCAACCAACGTGATTCCAGAAAGCGCACGACTGTGCGGCACTGTGCGCACGTTCAGCGACGAGGTCACCGCGCTGATCGAAAAACAGATACGAAATATTGTCGAAATGACCTGCGCGGCGCACGCTGCGCAAGGCACGATCGACTTCCACTGGAACTATCCGCCGACAGTCAACGATGTGGCGGAAGCCGAGTTCGCGGCGACCGTGATGGACGACATCGTCGGCAGCGACAACGTGGTGCGAGGCATCGAGCCGACGATGGGCGCCGAGGATTTCGCCTTCATGCTGAAGGTCAAACCGGGTGCCTACGTATTCATCGGCAACGGCGACGGCACCCACCGCGCGATGGGGCACGGTCTCGGGCCGTGCATGCTGCACAACCCATCGTACGATTTCAACGACGAGCTGATTCCGCTCGGGGCCACGTACTGGGTGCGGCTGGCGCAGGCATTCCTGGCGCGCTAAAGGGTCCTGCGCCAAGGATTTCCGCTAGTCCATACGCCGGAATGCGGGGGTTTTTGCGGGCGGTTACTGTGTATCACTGAGTTGCCCCGGTTGTATCGTCCCGTCTTCATGAATCTCGCCGCCCTTCGCGCGCTGCTGGTTGCCGTTGCCATCCTCGGCATCAATGGCTGCGCCACCGTTACCGGCGACGCAACGCAGGCAATCAACATCCAGACTGTCGACGCCAACGGCCGCCCGATCGATGGCATGGCGTGCAGGATCGTCAACGGCTCTGCTGAATACATGGGCGACTCGCCCTTGTTCGGTCTGAGGGTACGGCGTTCGTCGACTCCGCTGGTTGCCGAGTGCAAACGCAATGGCTATGCGATCGCCCGCGCGCTGATCATTCCGCGTGCCGATCTCGCCTCCGGCTCCACCGCGCAGCTGTTGCTGCCAGGCGGCAGCTCGATGCTGATCATCGATCACTTTTCCGGATTCATGTACAAGTACCCGCGCTGGATCAAAGCGCAGGCCGGCGCCGACATGATCTTCGATCAGAGCGACGAGCGTGGCCTGCAGCCGACACCGGGCATCATTACCCGCCAGTTTGACGCGCAGGTGCGCTACGCAAGCGGCGTGCAGGACGCCCGAGTCGACTGACCCCAACCGGGCCGCGTCAGTCCTGCGCCGTTGTTCTGGGCGACTCCATTAGCAACGTCTGGATGTCGTTCAGCATCACCTCCGGGTGCACGAACGCGAGCGAATAGATCTCGCGCACCACACCGTCCGAATCGAGCAAAAACAATTTCAGCATGTGGTTGATCGCGCGCATCGGGCGACCGGCTGCATCCGTTTCGACCCGCACGTCCTGCCCGAAGCCATCCAGCAACGGGGACAGTTCAGACATCGAACGAGCGGTGAAAAACTGCCATTCGAAGCCCGCTGCATCCTGCAGACCCTTCGCGTACCCGCGCACCGCGTCCGGCGTGTCGTGCGCGGGATCGAAGCTGATGCTGACGAAGCGCACGCGCGAGCGCGCAGACGCATCGGCCGCAATGCGATCGCGCAGCCCTTTCATTGTTTGGTACGCGAACGGGCAGCCCCACGGATCGGTGCAGTAGGTGTAGAAAAACGTAAGTAGAGTGACCTTGCCTCGCGTGTACGCGGAGAGTCGTCGCACGGCCGCCGATGTATTGAGCAGCACCGCGTCAGGACTCTGCTGGATCCGCTGCAACTGATACGTGCCGGCCGGCGTCGGCACGAAGTCCATTCGCGGGGACAGTGCTGCCACCGGGTCGGTCGCCGACGTCGCTGGCGCTGCCACCAAGAGCGCTGGTAGCCACACGCTTGCGCAGCGCGCAACGAACGCGATTGCCCCGCCGGCCGGGCTTGCCAGTTTCATCGCAAGACGTTCAGCGCGCCGCCGTCTTGGCGGTGAACTTCATATGGTGCGCGCGCCCCAGCTGCTCCTTGGCAAAATCGACTTCAAACGCAGGCGTCAGCTCCTTGCCGTCCCAGTTGAATGCGCGCACGAACTGCTCGTTGTCGGCACCGCCCTTGTCCCAATGCTCGAGCAGGCTCGACGTGATGTAGACGCGCTTGCCATCCCATGACTGGCTGATCATGTTGACCTGACGGCCAGTTTGCTTGGCGTAGGTTTGCTTCGGTGCCTCCGGGTTGGTCAGGTCGAAGTAACGCGTCATGCCGTCCATGAACGTATTGACCCACAGTCCCTTGCCGTCGGCGCTGATCGAGATGTCGACCGGCAATGGAATCTTGCTCGGGTCGCCAATCGTGCCGACCTCTTTGGCCTGCCACTTGTCGCCATCCTGCTTGACCAGCCACAGCTTGGAAGTCAGCGCGGTCGCGGTAATCGCCCAGTTGTCGCCGGAATTCAGCGACCAGCGAATCTCGAGCGGCGCGCCGGGAACACTGAAGATCTGGCGTGGCTGCATGGCCTTCAGGTCCCACAAGACCATCGTGTTGCCGAACTTCTTCATCGCGGCTTCGTCCTTGACCAGCCCGCCCAGGTCGCGCATGTAATTCTCACGCCCCGTAAAACTCGACGTCAGCATCACATTCTTGCTGGGATTGATCGCGATGTCGTACCCGTAACCATCGCCCTGTCCCTCGCCGATCTTGCTGGTAGGCAAGTCGTACTTGGCAACGAATCCGCCTTTGTTGTTGTAAACAGCGACACCGGTAGCACCCCCGTTGTCCTTGGTGTTCGACAGGGTGCCGATCAGCATCCGGCCTGGCATCGCGTAGAAGGTGTGCGGACCGACGTAACCGGTTTTCGCCGACAGCTCGGCGATCGTCTTGACCAGCTTGGGTCTGGCCGGATTGGTGCCGACGTCGAACACATAGATCTTGCTGTCGTTCAACCCGCCCGCCCACAGGTAGCGGCGATCATCGGTGAAGCCCATGTGGTGCGCCTCGCCGCGGCCGCGCACCGATACTTTGTGCACGACCTTGCCGTAGGTCTTCGAACGCGGATTGGCGTCGATCGTCACCAGCTTGTCCGAGCCGTCACCGAGTCCGTCGACACCGAGGGTCCAGACATGCACATAGTCTTCCTGCCCCTTGATCAGCCCCGACATGTACGGCGAGTTGCAGGTTTCATCCGCGCGCGCGACGCCTGAAAGCGACGTTGCAACGGCTGCTGCGAGGGCAATACGGGTAGCTGTTCGAACCAACCGGAATGACGTGGCCATCTGGGTCTCCTTGACTCGGCAGGGGTGCGCCGCCCCGTGCGCTTGCGATGAGTATGGGCTTTCAGCGCGCATCTACGCGCGTGCATCTTAGGGCGGTTCGCGGGCGCGCGCGAATTGTTCGCATAGCCTAGACTTGGGAAAGTTCGTACCCATCTAGGCTGCTCGGTTCGCGGCCTTTCCCTGTACCCACACGATGTCTGCTACGTCTGACAAGGCGGGCAAGGCGATCCGTATTCGCGGCGCCCGCCAGAACAATCTGCGCAATCTCGATCTCGATATTCCGACCGGCGAGCTGGTGGTGGTCACCGGCGTTTCCGGCTCCGGAAAGAGCTCGCTGGTATTCGACACGCTGTATGCCGAGGGGCAGCGTCGCTACGTCGAAACGTTTTCGCCGTATGCGCGCCAGTTTCTAGATCGGATGGATCGGCCTGCGGTCGATCGGATCGACGGCGTGCCACCGGCCATCGCGATCGACCAGACCAATCCGGTTCGCACCTCGCGCAGCACGGTGGGCACGATGACCGAATTGAACGACCACCTGAAGCTGCTGTTCGCGCGCGCTGCAGCGCTGTACTGCCGCGGTTGTGCGCGTCCGGTTCGTCGTGACAATCCCGACAGCATCCATGCCGACTTGATCGAGTTCGCAAAGGAAGCGGCTGATTCGCAACTCGTCGTTACATTTCCGGTTGCGATTCCGCAAAACTTCAGCGAAGCAGAGGTTCGCGCGAATCTCGAGGCGCAGGGCTATACGCGAATCCATCGCGAGCGAATCGCAGGCAAGGTCAAGATCCTCGATGTCATCGCCGACCGCTTTCGCATCGAACAGACCGAACGCTCGCGTGCGATCGAGGCGCTGGAACGCGCGCTGCGGCTCGGCCGCGGACGAGTGGATGTACATCTCGAACGACGGGATCCGGCGAAGGAGGCTGCCACCACAGCGGGCTCCGCTGCCATTCGCCGCTACGGCAGCGACCTGCACTGTCCCGACTGCGAGGTGGCCTACGAGACACCGCACGCCAGCACGTTTTCGTTTAACTCGCCGCTCGGCGCGTGCGAGACGTGCCGCGGCTTTGGCCGTGTGATCGGCGTCGACTACGGACTTGTTATTCCGGACGAGCGCAAGACACTGCGTGGTGGTGCGATCAAGCCGTTCCAGTCGAAATCGTTCATCGAAAGCCAGCGCGATCTGGAGACGTCCGCCGAGCGCGACCGCATCCCGCTCG
This sequence comes from Burkholderiaceae bacterium, assembly GCA_040003315.1. Classification (GTDB taxonomy): domain Bacteria; phylum Pseudomonadota; class Gammaproteobacteria; order Burkholderiales; family Burkholderiaceae_F; genus JACCZX01. Next base: position 9,188 of record JBDUCU010000062.1, read on the forward strand.
ACGTGCCCTATCGCGATCTAACGCCCGCGCAGAGGCAATGGGTGATCGCGGGCGGCAGTGGGTGGAAGAGTTGGAACAAGTCGTGGCCCGGCGTGTGGTACGGAATCCAGCGTTTTTTTGCCTGGCTCGAGAGCAAGGCATACAAGATGCACATCCGCGTGCTGCTGTCACGCTACCGCTCGTACACCCCGTGCCTGGCATGCGGTGGCGCCCGACTGAAGCCCGACGCGCTGTTGTGGCGTGTCGGTGGCAGCGACGAAGCGAATGCCGCTCTGGGTACTGAAGGTCAGTATCTGCGCCACATGCCGGTCAAGGCAACATGGAGCGCTTCGCAGCTTGCGGCCCTGCCCGGTTTGTCGATACGCGACCTGATGGTGCTTCCCATCGAGCGCGTCAGAGCATTCTTCGATCGTGTGCGGTTACCCGCGCCGCTCGATCAGGCCAGTGAAATGGTTCTCGACGAACTGCGCGCGCGTCTGCGGTTTCTGGTCGATGTCGGGCTCGGATATCTGACGCTCGATCGGCAGAGCCGCACACTGTCCGGCGGCGAGGTTCAGCGGATCAATCTGACGACTGCGCTCGGGACTTCACTGGTCAACACGCTATTCGTGCTTGATGAGCCGTCGATCGGACTGCACCCGCGCGACATGCACCGCGTTATCGAAGTGATGCGTCGCCTGCGCAATGCCGGCAACTCGCTGGTTGTCGTCGAGCACGACCCGCAGGTGATGCTCGCGGCGGACCGGGTGATCGACATGGGACCGGGGCCTGGGGAACGCGGCGGTCATATCGTTTTCAATGGCACGCCGGAGCAGTTGCGAAATTCAGGGACACTGACCGGACGCTATCTTGGCGGACATCTGCACGTCGATGCGGCCCGACCGCTGCCGATCGCTGCCAGCGCACCCAAGCTCATCGTGCAGGGTGCGCGCGAACACAATCTAAAAGGCATCGATGTTGAAATTCCGCTGCAGCGGCTGGTGTGTGTCACCGGCGTATCGGGCAGCGGCAAGTCGACGCTGATGCAGGAGGTACTGTACCCCGCGCTGGCCAAGGCGAAAGGCAAATCGACCGATGCGCCGGGGCAGTTTGATCAGTTGCTCGGTGAAGATTGGATCGACGATGTCGCGTTTGTCGATCAATCCCCGATCGGTCGGACTACTCGGTCCAATCCGGCCAGCTATGTTGGCGCATTCGATTGCATTCGCGCGATCTTCGGCAAGGCGCGGATTTCGAAAGAGCGTAAATACAGCGCCGGCACCTTTTCGTTCAACTCCGGCGACGGCCGCTGCCCGACCTGCGGCGGTAACGGTTTCGAGCATGTCGAGATGCAGTTTCTATCCGATGTCTACCTGCGCTGCCCGGATTGCGACGGCAAGCGTTTTCGTCCCGAGACGCTTGAAGTCATCATCGAGCGCCACGGCCGCGCGGTCAACATAGCCGACGTGCTTGCAATGACGGTCAGCGGGGCGATTGCGTTTTTCAGCGCGGACTCGGAAGTCGTGCGCGTCCTTGCACCGCTGGCCGATGTCGGCCTCGAGTACGTCAAGCTCGGCCAGCCGGTGCCGACGCTGTCGGGCGGCGAGGCGCAGCGCCTGAAGCTCGCCGGCTTTCTTGCGCAAGCCACCAAAGGCCGGCCTCCGACGCGTGGGACGCTGTTCCTGTTCGATGAGCCGACCACCGGTCTGCACTTCGACGACGTTGCCAAGCTAATGCGTGCGTTGCGCAAGCTGCTGGCGGCCGGCCATTCGCTGATCGTGATCGAGCATAACCTCGACGTGATCTCCGCCGCCGATTGGCTGATCGACCTCGGGCCGGAGGGCGGCGACGCCGGCGGCCAGATCGTCGCGGTGGGCACGCCGAATCAAGTGATGGCAAACGATCGTTCGCACATCGGCCGCGAACTGCGCGCCTATCGGACCGCGCTCGCCGGCCACGCGTCGAAAGTGAACGAAACGCCCAAGAAGCATCCGTTGAGTTCTGACCCCGCCCGTGAGAACGTTGAACGCCCTACAGCGTTGGGGTCAGAACCCGGCTATATCAGTATCCACAATGCGCGCGAGCACAACCTGAAATCGATCAACGTCGAGATTCCCCGCAACACGTTCTCGGTGATCACCGGGGTCTCGGGCTCGGGCAAATCGACCCTGGCGTTCGACATCCTGTTCAACGAAGGCCAGCGGCGCTATCTCGAATCGTTGAATGCCTATGCGCGCTCGATCGTGCAGCCCGCGGGCCGGCCCGATGTCGATGCGATCTACGGGATCCCGCCGACGGTCGCGATCGAGCAGCGCACTTCGCGGGGCGGCCGCAAGTCGACCGTCGCGACACTGACCGAGATTTATCACTTCCTCCGATTGCTGTACGTCAAGATCGGAGTGCAGCACTGCCCGAACTGCCGCGTCGCGGTGACGCCGCAATCGTTCGACACCATCGTCGCGCAGGCGATGCGTGAACTCAAAGGCTTGCACATTGGCGTGTTCGCGCCGCTGGTCGTCAACCGCAAGGGCGTGTACACCGATTTGGCCAAGTGGGCCGCGGGCCGCGGTCACACGCACCTGCGAGTCGATGGTCATTTTCTGCCGACCGCTAAGTTTCCGCGCATCGAGCGCTTCAAGGAACACACGATTGAACTGCCGATCGCGGACTTCGTCGTGCAAGCTGAAGGCGAAGATCGGCTGCGCGGAGCCATTGCGACAGCACTCGAGCACGGTCACGGTGTGGTGACGATCGCGTGGCCGCTCGGCAAGTTAAAGGACGCCATCGATGGCGGTGCGTGGACCGCACCTTTGGAGCAGAAAAGTTTCTCAACCAAGCGGGCATGTCCGTCGTGCGGCACTTCGTTTCCGGAGTCGGATCCGCGGCTTTTCTCGTACAACTCAAAACACGGCTGGTGTCCCGCTTGTTTCGGCACCGGCGTATCGCTGGCGGGCTTCGACGCTGAGCAAAGCGGGGAAGAAGTTTGGTGGAACGCCTGGTACGAAGGCGAAACCAAACCGTGTGAGAGTTGCCACGGCCAGCGGCTGAACCCGACCGCGTTGGCGGTCACATTTGCCGGTCGATCGATTGCAGAGCTCGCCGAGCTTCCCGTCGCCGCCGCCGGCGGCTTCTTCAGCGCGCTGGCGTTGAGCGGACGCGATGCCGAGATTGCACGCGACGCACTGGCAGAAATCCGCTCGCGCCTGGCCTTCCTGCAGGAGGTCGGACTCGGCTACCTTGCGCTTGACCGCGCGGCGCCGACACTGTCAGGCGGAGAAGCGCAGCGCATCCGGCTTGCCGCGCAGCTGGGTTCGAACCTTCAAGGCGTCGCCTACATTCTGGATGAGCCGACGATCGGACTGCATCCGCGCGATAACCGCATTCTGCTGAACGCGCTCGAAAAGCTCGAAGCAAAGGGCAATACGCTGATCGTCGTCGAACACGACGAAGACACGATCCGGAGAGCAAAGCATCTGATCGATATCGGTCCGGCGGCTGGCGTCCGCGGGGGGGAGGTCGTTGCGCAAGGCTCGGTCGACGATCTGATTGCAGATCCTCGATCGACCACCGGAAGGTTCTTGAAAACGCCGCTGGCGCACCCGCTGCACCCGCGCCGATTCGTCAACACGTCGACACCGAAGCTCACCGTGCACGGGGCGCGGCTGCACAACCTGCGCACAATCAACGCCGAATTCCCGCTGGAACGACTGACGGTGGTAACCGGCGTGTCGGGCAGCGGCAAGTCAACGTTGGCGCGTGACGTTCTGCTCGCCAATCTGCAAGGCGTCGTGGGGCAGCGCGGCACCAAGGAGGCGTGGACCGGCTGCATTAGCATCGACGGCTGGCGCGAGCTCGACCGCGTGCTCGAGGTCGACCAGACGCCGATCGGAAAGACACCGCGCTCGTGCCCCGCGACATATGTGGGTTTCTGGGACGCGATCCGGCGGCTGTACGCAGATACGCTCGAAGCACGCACGCGCGGTTACACGGCGAGCCGCTTCTCGTTCAATACGGCGGGCGGGCGTTGTGATGCGTGCGATGGCCAGGGCGTGCGCACGATCGAAATGAGTTTTCTGCCCGACGTCAAGGTGTTGTGCGACGTCTGCGGTGGCGCACGCTTCAACGAAGAAACGCTTGCGATCAAGTGGCGCGACCATTCGATCGGTGACGTACTGCAGATGGAGATCGATCAGGCGGCAGAGCTTTTCGCGGTGCACCGCTCGATCTCGCATTGCCTGCGTCTGCTATGCGACGTAGGTCTTGGATATCTGACGCTCGGGCAGCCGTCGCCGACGCTATCGGGCGGCGAAGCACAGCGCATCAAGCTCGTCGCCGAACTTTCGAAGGTACGCGATGACCTGACACGCCGCGGACAACGGGCGCCTCGCACGCTGTATGTCCTTGACGAGCCGACCGTCGGATTGCACATGGCCGATGTCGAAAAGCTGATCCGGGTGCTGCATCGGCTGGTCGACGGCGGCAATACCGTCATCGTCATTGAGCACAACCTCGACGTGATTGCCGAGGCTGACTGGGTGCTTGATCTCGGTCCTGAGGGCGGCGCAGGCGGCGGACTGATCGTGGCGCAATGCGCGCCGCAGCAACTGGCAAAGCTGCCTACACCCACTGGGCAGGCGTTGCGCGAGATCAGTACGCTGCGAGCACCGCTGCAGCGACGCGACCCCTCGGCTCCGCCGCAACCCGAGCTTGCGCTGTACAGCTAACGGGTGATGGCGCCGCCGTCTGCCAACTCAACGCGACGACGATTTCTTTGATGATCTCTTTTTGGCGGAGCTATTCTTTGCAGACTTTTTCGCGGGCACCTTGCCGCCTGCCTTGCGCGCTTCCGACAATCCGATCGCAATCGCCTGTTTCTTGCTCGTCACCTTCTTGCCTGAGCCGCTTTTCAACGTACCGCGCTTGCGCTCGTGCATTGTCTTCTCGACTTTTTCCGACGCTTTTGTTCCGTATTTCGCCACTGCAGGTCTCCTGGTTGTGATGGCAATTCAAGCGTAAGCAAACATCGTTCGCGCCTACTCGTTCGATCGATTGCCCGCTTGGCTCACTATGATTCGGCAAACTTGGAAGGGGTCATCGATGCGTCCTGTGTCAATCGTGATAGCGGCCATGCTGGTCGGTAACGCGGCCCACGCGCAGCGCGCATCGACCGATGGACCGCCCAACATCGACGAGCGGATTGCGCAGATTCCGCAAACCGCGCTGGGATCCCCTTGGGCATTCATCGGTTTCGCGATACGCACACCGGTCGAGCCCGAATGGTTCGTCGCCACAGCCACGCCGCGCGGTGGCTCGATGGGCCGACATCTTTCGGCAACCGAAGCCCACACCGCCGTGCTCGTGTTATCGAGCGAAATCCTCGACAGGCCGGTCGAGACTGACAGCGCGCTGCTGGAGCTCTCCCGCTCGCGCCACGCAAAGCTGTCCGAGCGATGGACCATTCACAAACACGACGAAACGATCGTGCGGCACGCTGGCACACGCTGCGCCCGCCACACGCTGGAGGCGCTTGAGGTCGAGGACAAGTCTCCGCGAAAGAACGCAGCCAAGGCCAATGCGCAGCGTAATTCGCTGTTGGTCACAGGCATCTCTTGTGTGCACCCAACCGACTCGACGATGCTGGTCGAGGTCGGCGTGTCCGAGCGCGGCACCAACAGCAAGGCGTCGCCGGGCGTGATGCGCGATGCCGAACTTGCCATCACCAGTCTGTCGTTCGACCGATTCAATGAACAGGCACTGCGAAAATCGGCCGAAGCTGCACGCACTTCGGGGCTGGCCGATGCCGAGGCGGTGCTCAGGCCTTACGTCGATGCCGACGCCGCCTGGGCGCGCTATTTCCTTGCACAGATCATCGAGCGGGCGAGCCCTGCGCCGGAAAACGCTGCCGCGCGAATCCGGGCATTGCTCGAGCCCGCAACTGAGAAGGGCTTAACCGATGCGCAATGGTCTCTTGGCACGCTGACCCTTCGCGGAGCCCCCGGCGTACCCAAAGATCCCGCGCTCGCTGAAGCGCTGCTGCGACGCGCGGCAGAACACGGCAACACAGGTGCCGCCTATCAGCTCGGCATCGCGCAGTTGTCCGGCGCCGATGGCATTGCCGCAAACAAGCCCGAAGGCGCGCTGTGGATCCAGCGCGCGGCGTTCCGCGGACTTAAGGAAGCACAAGAGTTGTTAAAGGGCTCGCGAGAAACCGCGGTGAAGAAGTAGCCGGCGCTCGCAGTCGCACCCAACCGATCAAGGCGCTAACCTCGCTCGATGATCGACCGCGAATTCGCTGCAGCGCTTGCCAACACGGCTCTGAAGAACGTCGTCACTGAGTATCCCTACAAGCTGGATCCCATACTGGCGTGCGACGGCGATGTGCGCCCGCCGCGCCTGGTGCACCCCTGCTTTCACGGCAGCTACGACTGGCATTCGTCAGTGCATATGCACTGGAGCCTGGTGCGGCTGTTGCGCCTTTTTCCTGGCCACTCGCAGACTGACGGCACGCGAGACCATCTGGATCAACGCTTGACCACAGTCCATGTTGGCGGGGAGCTGGCGACGCTTGCAAGGCCGCATCAAGCTTCGTTCGAGCGGCCGTATGGCTGGGGTTGGCTGCTGAAGCTTGCCGCAGAGCTGCATCTGCTGGCGGACGAGCAGCCAGCCGCGCGGAACTGGCGCGACGCGGTGGCGCCCTTGGCGCAGCTCTTCGCCGATCGCTTGATCGACTACCTGCCGCGTGCCGCATATCCGATTCGTTCCGGCGCCCACGGCAATTCGGCTTTCGCGCTTCTAATGGCGCTCGATTACTGCGCAGCATTGCAGCACCGCGCACTGCAGCGAGCGATCAGCGAGCGGGCCAACCGCTGGTTCGGTCGCGATCGTCGGTATCCAGCGCAGTACGAACCGAGCGGCGAAGACTTTCTATCGGGTGGATTGTTGGAGGCAGTGTTGATGCGCCGGGTGGTCGATGGGTGCTCGTTTGCAGATTGGTGGTGGCAATTCGCACCGGACCGCGACGCAATGGCTCATTGGTTGCAGCCCGTGCCGGTCAGCGATCCGCACGACCCGAAAATCGTTCACTTGCACGGCCTCAATCTGTCGCGTGCATGGTGCTGGCAGCAACTGCTGCCAGACCTTCCCGCGGAATTACAGCCACTGATTGCACAAGCGATCGAGCAGCATCTCGCAGCGTCGACACGGGCCTCGACCGATGGCAACTACGTCGGTACCCACTGGCTTGCGTCGTTCGTGCTAATGGCCGAGACCGAATCGGCGACCGCGCTGTCTGTCGACGCGCCGCCGTCTTGATCGAACCGTTATTGATTGAAAAAACGTAGTCGGCCTAGTATTTAACCTGCCTCCGCTGACCCGTGGTGGGCGGCGGGACCCGTGGCAAGTTGCTTGCCGGTCACTTTGCCGTCATTGGATTCCCAGGTCGGTCCACCCTAGTATTTGCCCAGCGCTTTCGTGCAGTTGGCATACGCTGGATATGGCTGACTCGCGACATC
>JBDUCU010000063.1:0-16513 GCA_040003315.1 Burkholderiaceae bacterium
CTGGCCGCGTAATGCGGGTAGATTGAAACGATCGTCTGCGGCGGAGCAAACCGGGACCGCTGTCGGATTGAATCAAGAAGACTCAGATGCAACTCAAAGGCTCGGAAACTGAACAGAACCTTAGAGACGCTTTTGCCGGCGAATCGCAGGCAAATCGTCGCTATCTGTATTTCGCAGCGAAGGCCGACGTTGATGGATACAACGATGTCGCTGCAGTATTCCGCTCGACGGCGGAGGGTGAGACGGGCCACGCGCACGGGCATCTGAAATATCTGGAGGCTGTGGGCGACCCAGCCACAGGAGTGCCGATCGGACCCACGTCGTCCAATCTGAAGGCCGCGATTGCCGGCGAGACGCACGAGTTCACCGATATGTCTCCAGGCATGTCAAAGGCCGCGCGCAACGAAGGCTTCGAAGAGATAGCCGATTGGTTTGATGCTGGCCAAGGCCGAGCGCTCGCACGCCAATAGCGTATCTGCCATTGGTACCCGACGGCGCCAATTTGAAGGCGACGATGATGATCGAGTATGACGATGCCGTTGCTCGCCAGCGCGAGTTGGCGCGGCTCGAGGCATCGAAGCTCGCACTTACGCCCAAGCCGATGGCCACGCGCGGGTTTACGCGCTGGCCGATGAGTACTTGAGTCGCGAAAACTAGGAAAAGACGTCGGCGGTTCATTTTCTCCGGTTTCAATTCGAGCCCACGATGCGCGCTGCCATCAAGCAGGGTGCGGCGCTCGCGCTGGGAATCGATCACGCCAACTACAGCGCGCGCGTCGATGAAGTGGCGCCGGAAGTTCAGGCCTCGCTCGCGCGCGACCTCTCGACGTAAGCGGGCGTCTGCTTTTTGCAGCGATACTGTATAAATGTACAGTATCATCGTTATTTGCGGTTGCGCACCGAATGAGCAACGAGCGGGAAATACTTCCACGAGCAGTGCCGGTCACCTTGGTCAGAAAAGGTCGCGGCGCAGTCTCCAATATTGCGCACCGCTTCGAATCGGTCGAACGCCAGGTTGACGCGGAGGCTTTCGAAGCCGCGCGCGTCCACGCCGACGAGATCGGTAGCGAGGATCCGGCGTTGCCGGCGCTGGCGACGACGACCACGCTCGAGACCGCGCGCAGCCTGATCACCTATAACGAGTCGCCCGATATCGGCTTCGATCGCTCGATCAACCCTTATCGCGGTTGCGAGCATGGATGCATTTACTGCTTCGCCAGGCCTTCGCACAGTTACCTGAACCTCTCGCCGGGCGTTGACTTCGAGACCAAGCTGGTCGCGAAGCACAACGCGGTGGAGCTGCTGGTGAAGGAACTCGCGGCGCCAAAATACCGCGCGAAGGTGATTGCCGTCGGTGTTATCACGGATGCGTATCAGCCGATCGAGCGCGATCTGAGAATCACCCGCGGAGTGGTCGACGTGCTGGCGCACGCCCGCCACCCGTTCAGCCTCATCACGAAGTCTTCGCTGATCGAACGCGATATCGACTTGCTGGCGCCATTGGCGATCGACGGCTTGGTGGCAGCGACGATCAGCATCACGACGCTCGATCATGCGTTGTCGCGGATTCTGGAACCGCGAGCAGCCAGTCCGCAGCGGCGGCTGCGCACTGTGATGACACTGGCAGCGGCGGGGATCCCGGTTACCGTGAATGTCGCGCCAATCATTCCCTTCATCAATGAGCCGGAAATCGAGCAAGTATTGGAAGCCGCATCGCACGCCGGTGCCCGACAGGCGCACTACACGGTGCTGCGCCTTCCGTGGGAAGTCTCTCCGCTGTTTGTTCAGTGGCTCGAAGCGCATTTCCCCGATCGGGCGGGCAGGGTGATGAACCGGGTGCGCGAGATGCGCGGCGGCAAGAACTACGACTCCCGGTTCGGTGTCCGGATGACAGGCGAGGGCACCTGGGCCGCGCTGATTCGCCAGCGCTTCGCCAAGGCTGCGACACGCTTGCGTCTCGATCGCGAAATTCCACCTCTGCGCGAGGATCTGTTCGTCGCGCCGCAACCGAACAATCCGCCGCCGCAACTCGATCTGTTCTAGTCGATTACTTCGGTGCGTTAAGGACGTGCTCGAAATAGGTTTGCGTCAGCAGCGCAATCGTGGTGATCAAAACGATCGACCCGCCCATCAGCGTCGCAATTGCGATCAATACCGCATCCCATCCGCTTCGGTTACGCTTTGGAAGCCCCGCATTGAACTGGGTATCAAAACGGTCATCGGACATCAACGCAAGAAACAGCGCCTGGATAAAACCGGCAACCACCGGCACCATCAGAACGAAGAACGGCGCCCTCTGGTACCACGGGGCCTCCGCGCTCAGGGTGAGCGGTAACGCGATCAGCGTGACGCCGAGTGGCAGCCACCAAAAGCGCTGTCGCAGATAAAGCCGATTCAGGCCGATGGCTCCCGTCAAAGACGCCAGCAGCGCTGCAAGCGCTTTGTGTCGAAAGCGGCTCATGGATTCAGAAGCTTTCGGATGATCGTAGGCCGCCCCGGAGTGGCTTGCCCTGCGACACTGAGGGGATACAATCGCGGGTTTTCGACAGCGCTGCTTCCCCTTCGTGAACGCGCGCCACAGCGGCTAACAAAGGACTCCGATGGTCGTCATTCGACTTGCGCGCGGCGGCGCCAAAAAACGCCCGTTCTTCAACATTGTGGCGACCGATTCGCGCAACCCGCGAGACGGCCGCTTTATCGAGCGCGTAGGTTTCTACAACCCGGTCGCGGCCGGCCAGGAGCCTAAGTTTCGCATTGTCGCCGATCGTCTGACGTACTGGACTGGCGTAGGGGCACGGATGTCGCCAACGGTCGCACGTTTGGTCAAGGCAAACGCGCCGGCGTCGACGGAGAAGCAACCCGCCGCTGCGGTGTAGTGATCCCCGGCGACCTGATCGAGCTGGGCCTGGTAGCCGGTGCTTATGGCCTTAGAGGATGGGTGCGCGTTTCGCCGTTTGCGGCCGACGGCAGCGTTCTCCAATCCGTTCGCAGCTGGTGGTTGATCGGAGGCTCCGAGCCGCGGCAGCTCGCGGTGCAGGATGTCAAGCGTCACGCTCAATCGATCATCGCGAAATGGAAAGAATGTGACAGCAAGGAAGACGCCGACGCACTAAAGGGCGCGAAGGTGGCCGTGGCGCGCAGCCAATTCCCGCCGGCTCGCGACGGTGAGCACTATTTGAACGACGTGATCGGGCATCGCGTCATCAACAGACAGGGAGTCGAGCTCGGAACCGTCTCGGGGCTGCGCTCTGGCAATAGCCGCGATCGAGATGGCGTGGCGACGCAATGGCTGGAAGTCAAAGGCTCGGTGGGTCACGGATCGAACAAAAAACGTCCCGACCGAAGAGCTCCGCTGTTGATTCCGCTCGTTGAGCAATACGTTGATGCGATCGAAGCAGATTCGATCAGGGTTGATTGGGAAGCCAACTGGTAGTTGAGAATCCGATGATGCGATTTGATGTGATCACCTTATTCCCGCAGATGTTCTCGGCGATCGTCGAGCACGGGATAACACATCGCGCGTACGAGCAGCGGGTCTGGTTGTTGAAAACCTGGAATCCGCGTGATTACGTTCAAGATGCGCACCGCACAGTGGACGATCGTCCGTATGGCGGCGGCCCGGGCATGGTGATGATGGCGCAGCCGCTGGCTGATGCGATCGTCGCGATCAAGGCAGGCGGGGGCGGAGCGCGCGTCATCGCGTTCGCAGCCAATGGCGTTCCACTGAATGATTCGCATGTGCGTCGCCTTTCGCAAACCGGCGATTCGCTGGCATTGATTTGCGGCCGCTACGAGGGAATCGACCAGCGGTTGATCGAAACATGCGTTGACGAAGTCATATCAATCGGTGACTTCGTAATATCCGGCGGTGAAATAGCCGCGATGGCGCTGATCGATGCGGTTGTTCGGCAGCTGCCGGGGACCCTGAAGGAAGCTTCGGCTGCTGATGAATCGTTTGCAGCGGGGTTGCTTGACGCCAAGCATTACACGCGCCCCGAGCATTGGCGCGGGGTCGAGGTACCCGAGGTGCTGTTATCGGGACACCACGCGCAGATCGCGCAGTGGAGACGGCGTGAAGCGCTGGCGCTGACGGCATCGCGGCGCCCAGAGTTGATCGAGCAGGCGCGCGCCGCGGGGCAGTTAAGCGCGAGCGACGAGAACTTGTTGCGAGAATTGGCAGGCCTGCCCGACGAGAGCATTAAAATCCAGCATCACCGATGAAATCACCCATCCTCTGATGCGAAATAACACAATACATTCGCAGCATGATGGTTTTAGGAGAGCGAAGTGAACGTCATTCAGCAGTTGGAACAGGAAGAACTGGCGCGCGTCAGCGCCAACAAGCAACTACCTGTATTTGCGCCCGGAGATACAGTCATCGTCAATGTCAACGTCGTCGAAGGCAGCCGCAAACGCGTGCAGGCCTATGAAGGCGTGGTTATCGGCCGCCGCAACCGGGGACTGAACTCCTCCTTTGTAGTGCGCAAGGTGTCGAGTGGAGAAGGGGTTGAGCGGACGTTTCAGTTGTACTCGCCGACCATCGCATCTATCGAGGTCAAGCGTCGTGGCGACGTACGCCGCGCGAAGCTCTACTACCTGCGGGACCGCTCGGGCAAATCGGCGCGTATTCGCGAGAAATTGCAGCACAAGAGTGCCGCCGACAAGAACGCGGCCGATAAAACCGCGGCCGATGCAGCGGCAGCGGACAGGGCCGCGAGTTCAAGCGACAGCGTGGTCGACAAGACAGTGAGCAAGGCTGCTGGCAGCAAGAGCGCTGGCAAGTCGGTACCTCGCAAGGCCGCAGCGAGCAAGACGACTGCCAGCAAGGCGAAATAGTCCAAGTCCTGAAAAGAAGCCGCCCTGCTGGCGGCTTTTTTTTCGCGACACGCGATGAACCCCACTGCTGATGACGACGATCCGCTGGCCGTACCGGCGCACTTCGATCCGCAATCACTGCCTCACGATCCGGTTTTCGCGTTGGCCGAAGCTCGGGGCAACGCCATCGTCGCGGGTGAGTTGCGCCCACTGGCGATACGCCAGCGCTTTGCGTCGCCGCCTCCCTGGCGGCCCGAGTTGCGCGCCGACATGCGCGTGCTCTATCCCGATCGCCCGCCGCGTGTGGCGTCGGTACTGATCCCGCTGATCACGCACGCCAACCAGATCGGTGTACTGCTGACCCAGCGTACCGCGCACCTGAGCGATCACGCGGGGCAAATCAGCTTTCCGGGTGGTCGGGTCGAAAAGGGCGATGTCGACGCGATTGCGACAGCGCTGCGTGAAACGAAAGAGGAGATCGGCATCTTGCCTGCGCAGGTCGACGTCATCGGAACCCTGCCCGAATACATGACCGCCACCGGATACAACGTGACACCAGTCGTCGGCCTGATCGAGCCTCCATTTACTGCGGTGCTGGATCCTTTCGAAGTTTCCGAAGTGTTCGAGGTTCCTCTCGCGTTTCTGATGGATCCCGCCAATCACGAGCGCCGCGTCGTACAGATTGGCGATGCGGTGCGCACCTTCTACGCGATGCCCTATGCCAAACCCGGCGCCGGCGTTTCAGGCCCGCGTTACTTCATCTGGGGCGCCACCGCCGCGATGCTGCGCAATCTCTACCAGTTTCTGCGCGCCGAACGCGCGGGCTCCGCCTCTACAATCGAATCATGAGCTGGCTATCGCTGGTCATCACGCTGCTGCTCGAGCAACTCCGTCCGTTGCCGACGGAAAACCCCGTGTACGGCGGCGTGCGCCAGATCTCTGCCTGGGCTGAACGCAACCTGAATGCGGGCCGCTGGCAGCATGGTGTCTATGCATGGTTACTGGTGGTGATTGGCCTTGCATTGATCGTCGGCGCGGTATATGCGGTCGCGATATCGATCCACTGGCTGCTGGCACTGGTGGTCAACGTCGGCGTGTTGTTTTTCGCGCTCGGGTTTCGCCAGTTCAGTCATCGCGGGACTGAAATCCAGATCGCGCTTGCGAACGGCGATTTGAACGCGGCGCGGCGTGAACTGACTGCTTGGAGGCAGCAGATCGATCCGACATTCAGTGCGGCTGATCTGCAGCAGGATGAAGTCGTCCGGCAGGCGATCGAACATGGGCTACTCCTTTCGCAGCGACACGTGTTCGGCGTTTTCTTCTGGTTTGTCGTATTGCCAGGTCCGATCGGCGCTGTCGTCTATCGGCTTGCCGAGCACGTGTCGCGTGCGTGGAATCGACCGCGGCTGACCGCTGCCCCGCCGGATCACTTCGGCGATTTTGCGCGGCGAGCATTCGCCTGGATCGACTGGGCGCCGGCGCGGCTTACGGCGCTCGGATTTGCTGTCGTCGGCGACTTCGAAGGCGCGATCTACTGCTGGCGCCAGGTGTCACGCCAAAAGCCCGTTGATGCGATGCCAGCGCCAGAATCGCGCACGTTGATTCTGGCCGCGGCAAGTGGCGCGCTCAACCTGCGCCTGATGCCGGCACTCGAAAGCGCGCAATACTTCGACGAGGTCGGCAACGAAGGAGCTGGGCTTTCGGAGCCGACCCCGCGCGCGCTGCGCGCAGTTGTCGGCCTGGTGTGGAGAACGCTGTTGCTATGGCTGGTGTTGCTGCTTCTTCTCACGCTCGCGAGCGTATTCGCCTAGCTCAATCCTGCCGCGGTGCTCCGCATTGCCAGCAGCTGCCGAATTGCGGCTCCGAAGATTCGCCGCATCCGCTGCACGTCCACAGCGGCTCGCGCAGTGGCTGCTGCAGCCGCTGCAGGATTTCGCGCGCGCGTGGCTCGTCCGAGTCGAGTCGAAGCCATAACTGCGGCGCGCACTCCAGGAAGGGAATCTCGCCAAGCGCGCCCGAGAGTGCGGTGTTGCGAAGATCGCACCGGATGCCGGCCGCGCGCAAAGTATCGGCCCAGATCGAGGCCTGCAGCAAATTATCGGCACGCGCAAGCAGTCTCATTCGCAGTTCAGGTATTCGCGGATGCCGCGGCGAGCGAACGATAAAACTTGTAGCGCTCCGGCGCCAATGTTCCGTTCTCGAGCGCCGCTCGAATTGCGCAGTCGGGCTCCTCTACGTGGCGGCAATCCAAAAACCGACAGTGGCCCAGCAACTCTCTGAACTCGGGAAATGTCGCTGCGATCTGGTTCGCCGTCAAATGGGACAGTCCAAATTCCTGAAAGCCTGGAGTGTCGATCAACGCACCATCGTCGCCCAAAGAAAACCAGCGCGATGCAGTCGTCGTCTGCTTTCCGACATTCAATCGCTGCGAATACTCCTGCGTGCGCGCCGCTGCATCGGGAATCATCAGATTCAGCAACGTCGATTTGCCCATTCCCGACTGCCCCACCAGCAGGCTTCGGCGTCCGCCAATCTCGCGCATCAGCAGCGCGCGAGACTTTTCCGTGTCGAGTTTTGCCGACATCGACAGCGTGCGCCAGCCCAGGTCAGAGCACTGCCGAAGGAATTCCCTCGCATCGTCGCCGTCGGCAAGATCGATTTTATTGCGCACGATCAGGGGCTCAATGCCGGCCGCCTCGGCGGCGACCAGGGATTTCCAGATGAACCAGCGGTTGAACGCGGGTCGCGCAGCGAACACGATTGCCACCTGGTCGATATTTGCGGCGAGCTCCTTGACGCGATACGACTGCGCCCGAAAGAGCAGCGTCGTGCGCGGCTCGATCGATTCGATTCTTGCCTGGTCCAGCGGTACGGTGCTGGCGATGATCCAGTCTCCAACGACGACATCGCCGCGCTTTCCGCGACGCGTCGCCTGCAGGATGCGGCCGGCGTGATCGATCAGCGATTGCCGCCCAAAGGTCGCAATGACCCTGGCGCGAATAGGCTTTGTATCGGATGCGGACGCAGGCGGCGTCACGCAGAACCCGTGCGGGGCAAAGGCGCGTTCGAATAAATGGCGTCGCTCCTGGCCGCCAGGATGAAGTCATTTTGAGAGATGCCGTGGACCGAGTGCGTGCTGTACCGCACTTCACAGCTCGAGTAGGCGACGCGCAGGTCAGGGTGATGATCTTCACGGTGTACGACGTACGCCAGCGCGTTGACGAAACTGATCGTCTCGTAATAATTGTTGAAGCCATAGGTTTTCGCCAGCGCGCCGGCCGTAACGGTCCACCCGTCGAGTACTTTCAGCTGGGCCGCGACGTCCGCGTCATTCATCGCCGAACCCTTGACTTCGACGCAGTGCGAAGCCAGCAGCTGGTCGAGCGATTTGATCGACATGGTCAGGATGCAGGTTGCAGCAACCGCTCGATGCGGATCGACGCCGGTGGGTGACTGTCGTAAAACGCCGAATGCACCGGATCGGGCGTCAGGGTCGACGCGTTGTCCTGATACAGCTTGACCAGTGCATTGACCAGATCCCCGGCCGATGCGTTGCGTGCCGCGAATCGATCCGCTTCGAACTCATGCTTGCGTGACACAACGCTCGCAAGCGGCGCGAGAAAGAATGTAAACACCGGCATCACCAGCATGAAAAGCACCAAGGCGACGCCGTGGTTGGATTGGGTCGCCGACGCTTCGACGCCGAGACCTGAAAAGAACCAGGGCTGCGTAATCAGCCAGCCGAGCAACGCCAGCACGATCAGACTTGCGACGAACGAGAACGCGAACCGCTTCGCGATGTGCTTCAGTTTGAAGTGACCAAGTTCGTGAGCCAGGACCGCCTCGATCTCCGGGGGCAGCAAGCGCTCTACCAGCGTATCGAAAAACACGATGCGCTTGGCGCGCCCAAGTCCAGTGAAGTACGCATTGCCGTGCGCCGAGCGGCGCGAGCCGTCCATCACGAAAACGCCTTTGCTTGCAAAGCCGACACGGGTTAACAGCGCGCCGATGCGATCCGCCAGCGCCGAATCTTTCAGCGGTTCGAACTTGTTGAAGATCGGTGCGATCAACGTCGGATACAGAATCATCACCGCGGCGTTAAATGAGATCCACAGAAGCCATACATAAAGCCACCAGATGGTGCCCGCCTGCTGCATCAGCCAGATCGTTGCAGCAAGCAACGGCAAGCCGAGCGCCGCAGCCACCAGTATCGATTTGCCAATGTCGATCAGCCAAAGCCGCAGCGTCATCCGATTGAAGCCGAATTGCTGCTCGATGCGGAATTGGCGGAACCATGAGGAGGGCAGATCAACCGCCGCCAGCAGAACCACGACGGCGGCCAGCACCGCCACCTGATGCAACAGATCATGGGTGATGACCGCGTGCAGGGCGTCACTGATCAATTGCAGGCCGCCGAGCAGCGTCAGCGCAACCAGCAGCGCGGCTCCGATCGCAGTTTCGACGATTCCGAGCCGGGTCTTGGCAACGGTGTAGAGCGCGGCCTTGCGATGCTCCGCCGGCGACACGCGGTCCTTGAACTGCTCAGGCACCGCCTCCGCGTGAGTGGTGACGTAACGCATCTGGCGCCAGGCCAGCCAGTATCTGACACCAACCATCAGGCACAAGAAGAGAACGAACGCGGTGGTCAGCAGAAAAGCCATCAGTGTGATCAAAGATCGGTTGCAAAACGCGGGAGCTCGCCGGTGCTATGCCAGAATCTAGCGCCCTGTGCTCTGGTTCACAGTCACCCTGTAAACGCTTTAAAAATTATGTCACAGCACCCGCGCTTTTCAGAGATGAATCTGGTCTGGGTCGACATGGAAATGTCGGGACTCAACCCGGATTCCGATCGGGTGCTGGAGATCGCGGTGGTGGTGACCGATTCCGAGCTGGACGTGATCGAAGAAGGCCCGGTGCTCGTGATCCAACAGCATTCGCGCGTGCTCGATGGAATGGATCGCTGGAACTCCGCCACCCACGCGCGATCAGGGTTAATCGAGAAAGT
The DNA here is from genome assembly GCA_040003315.1 of Burkholderiaceae bacterium. Classification (GTDB taxonomy): domain Bacteria; phylum Pseudomonadota; class Gammaproteobacteria; order Burkholderiales; family Burkholderiaceae_F; genus JACCZX01. The sequence goes on from JBDUCU010000063.1 coordinate 9,820, forward strand.
ACGTTCGTCGCTGCTTGACGAGGAGCACGCGAGCAGTCTGCTGATTGAGTTCTTGCAATCGTTGGTGGCACGCGGAAAATCGCCGATGTGCGGCAATTCAATCTGCCAAGATCGTCGTTTCATGGCGCGCTGGATGCCTCGGCTCGAAGCGTTCTTTCACTATCGAAACGTCGATGTCAGCACCTTGAAGGAGCTGGCACGTCGCTGGCATCCAGAGACTGTTCGCTCGTTTGAAAAGAAGAGCCGACACGAAGCGCTGGCCGACATTTACGAGTCGATCGATGAACTGAAGCACTATCGAAAGCAACTGTTCGCGGTCTAGGTAGAAGCGCTGTCGGCCTCGTGTTCTGACTGAGCCGTGGCTGCCACGACGGCGGTGGCCATCGCCGCGGTGGCTTCCGGCACAGCACCGGTGCGTGTATCGATCCATGCTCGGCCCAGCGCCAAGCCGACGGCAAGCAGGACCGGCCCCAGGATGACGCCGATGAAGCCGAACGCAAGAACACCGCCCAGCACTCCAAGGAAGATCAGGGCGAGCGACAGCGTCGAGCCGCGTGCGATCAGCAGCGGCTTTAGGAAGTTGTCGATGCTGCTGACGACGGCAGCGCCCCAGATCAGCATGAAGATCGCCCAGCCCGTTTCATCCCGCGTGTAAAGCCAGACGGCGGCACCGCCCCACAGGATCACGGGACCCATCGGTACCACCGATAACACGAACGTTCCGACGCCCAGCAGAAATGCACCGGGCACTCCGGCGATCAGGAATCCGATGTAAGCGGCGAGGGCCTGCGCTGCCGCGGTCCCCACGATGCTGATGAAAACACTGCGAGTCGTTCCGACGACAATGGCAAGCACTTCGTCGCTCATCTCGCCCGACAGCCGGTGCGAGATGCGCCGCGTCAGCTGCGCGATGCGCTCGCCGTCGCGGTAGTAGAAGAACACGATGAACGCGACCAGGAGCAGTTGAAGCAATCCGTCTCCCAGCAGGCGCGCGAAAGCTAGCGACAACCGGCCTGCGGGCTCGAGGGCTCGTTGCAGCAAAGCTGCGGCTTGCGCACGGTCCGTCGATAGCGACGTTAGAAACTCGAACGCACGCTCGCCGATGACCGGAATGTTTTTAACCTGTACCGGAACGCCGATGCGTCCGTCGAGCTGCCAGCTCTTCAGGGCCGAAAAGACCTCCGGAATGTGCTCGCTCGCTGCTTCAGCCAGCAGCCCGATCGGCACGATGACCATCACCAGTATCAGCAGCAGCATCACCGATGCCCCCCACGTCGAACTGCCGCGCAGTCTGCTGCGGATCCGTTCGTACAGCGGCCACGTGGCGATTGCAAGCACGCCTGCCACCAGCAGCGCACTGAGAAACGGCTGAACGACCAGGTAGATGCCGATCACGACCATAGCCGCGCCGACGACGCGGAAGATCAGATCGAACCGGCCTTGCATCGAAGATCGTTCGACGCGGCTTGCAGCTGGAACGGGGTTGGAATTCATTCGCAAACTAATTCGGTTGCCGTGGTCTCGCCGTCAGGAATCGAACCTGAATCCCACGCTTAGGAGGCATGTGCACTATCCATTGTGCTACGGCGAGCCGAGGCAGTATATCCAGCAGCTCACGTAGACTTCGCGCGCGTTTCGAGAGGGAAAACTGACTTGATGCAGGGCAATCAGCGCTCAGCGCGCCGTAGTGGGAACTACGGCGAAGAATCGATTCGCGTCCTCAAGGGCCTCGAGCCGGTGCGGCAGCGACCCGGCATGTACACGCGGACCGAAACTCCGCTGCACATTGTGCAGGAGGTCATCGACAACGCATCGGATGAAATTTTGGCGGGCTTTGGAACCCGCATCGATGTGACGTTGGGAAAGGACGGGACGGTCAGCGTCGAAGACGATGGCCGTGGCATCCCGGTGGGCCTGCACCCCGAAGAGAAGGAGCCGGTTGTGGAACTGGTCTTCACGCGGCTGCACGCCGGCGGCAAGTTCGACAAGCGCTCGGGTGGTGCTTATGCATTTTCGGGCGGCCTGCATGGCGTCGGAGTATCGGTCACCAATGCGCTCGCGTCGCGCCTGGAAGTCACCGTATGGCGCGACCGCAAGGTGCACACCATTGCCTTCGCAGATGGCAACGTCAGCGTGCCATTGAAATCGGTATCGGCCAAAGCATCGGCCAAGGCAAGTGGAACGCGCGTCAAGGTTTGGCCAAACGCAAAGTATTTCGACACATCGGAGATTCCAGTTCCTGAGCTCGAGCGGCTTTTGCGCAGCAAAGCGGTGCTGTTGCCGGGCACCGAGATCACACTGACGGTTGAGAAGGCGGGCGCCGCCGATACGACCACACGCTGGCGCTACGAAGGCGGCCTGCGCGAGTATCTGCTCGGTTCGCTGGTTGCAGATCCGGTGCTGCCGCCGTTCGAATCCAGCGCGTTTGCCAGCGCCGACGATCCGGCGTTTGCGCAGGGCGAAGGCGCGAGCTGGGTGATCGTCTGGACCGAAGACGGCCCGGTCACGCGCGAGTCCTACGTGAACCTGATTCCGACGTCTGCCGGCGGAACCCACGAGGCCGGCTTGCGCGAAGGAATGTTTGGCGCGGTGCGTGCATTCATCGATGCCCATCAGCTGCTGCCGAAAGGCGTCAAGCTGCTGCCCGAAGATGTGTTCTCGCGCGCGAGTTTTGTTTTGTCGGCCAAAGTCCTCGACCCGCAGTTCCAGGGTCAGATCAAGGAACGTCTGCTGAGCAGGGATGCGGTCCGGCTCGTTTCGTTCTTCGTCCGGCCGCAGCTCGAGTTCTGGCTCAACCAAAATCCGAACGAGGGGCGCCGGCTCGCCGAACTGGTCGTGTCGCAGGCGCAGGCACGTGTGCGTGCCGGACAACGAATCGAAAAGAAAAAGAGCTCGGCGGTCGCCGTGTTGCCAGGCAAGCTGACCGACTGCGAATCGACGGAGCTCGCGCGCAACGAGCTGTTTCTGGTCGAAGGAGACTCCGCAGGCGGATCCGCCAAAATGGGACGCGACAAGGAGTTCCAGGCGATCCTGCCTTTGCGTGGCAAGGTGCTCAACACGTGGGAAGTCGAACGCGACCGGCTCTTCGGCAACGCCGAAGTGCACGACATGGCGGTAGCGATTGGTATCGATCCTCATGGTCCGGACGATGTCGTGAACTTTGATCGGTTGCGCTATGGGAAGGTGTGCGTGCTGGCCGATGCCGACGTCGATGGATCGCACATCCAGGTCTTGCTGCTGACGCTGTTCTACCGTCACTTCCCTCAGCTGGTCGACCGCGGTCACATCTACGTGGCGCGGCCGCCTCTTTATCGGGTCGACGTGCCGCCATTGGGCAAGAGACCCGCTCGGCGCCTGTATTGCCTGGACGAGGCAGAGCTCGACACGACGCTCGAAAAGCTGGTTGACGAGAACGTCAAGGAAGGCAGTTGGAGCATTGCCCGCTTCAAGGGACTGGGCGAAATGAATCCCGAGCAGCTGTGGGAAACGACGATGAATCCGGACACGCGCCGTTTGATGCGCGTCGGTCTGGGCGATATCGCCCGTGCAGAAACGGGAGCCATGATGACGATGCTGATGGGACGCGCCGAAAGCCAGGCTCGCAGAGCCTGGCTGGAGGATCACGGCAATGAGATCGAAGCCGATGTCTAAAGCAGGATAAACAGCCGAACGGGCGGGCTTGTGCCCGGCTTGCTTATAGGCATACTTCGCGCTTTCCGTGCGGAAGAAGGCCCAATCCAGGCCCTCGCGACGTCGTTTGACGAATAACACTCCTCGCATTAAGCAGTTTCTCGCGACTGCCGCGCGCTCACGCTGGTTGGCTGCAGTCATCGCGGCACTTTTTGCTGCATTCATTGCGGCGCTTGCCGCGACGTACTTGCCGACCGCGGCGGGTGATTCGTTCTTTTCCACCAGCGCCGTATCGATGTCGTCGCCTGCATTAGGCACTTTGCTGGTGATTGCGCTGGCATCTTGTCTGGTGGGTAGTCGAATCGCGCTTGACGATTTGGAATCGCGCGCGCGCGCGTGGGAACGATCGATCGAATCGATGAATGTCGGCATCGCCCTGTACGATCGTGAAGACCGGCTGATGAATTGCAACGCTGCATTTCGGGCGCTGTATCCCGAGATTGCGCCTCTGCTGGTCGAGGGTGCCTTGTTCTACGACGTGCTGGCCGCGTACTACAAGTCGGCGCCGTCGGAGGTCATTGACGGCCGCGCGCTCGAGCAGTTTGTCGAGCAGTCGCGGCGCCGTCGCAGCGGCTCGGAGGTCAGCGAGATCGTGCGCCATCATCGCGGTCGCTGGCTGCTGATGACCGATTGCCGCACGGCCGACGGCGGACTGATCAGCTTTCGCCGCGATGTAACCGAGCAGAAGCTGATCGAGCACGAGCTTTCGAAGCGCCGCAAGCTCATCGATGATCTGACAGAGCTCACCTACGACTGGTTCTGGAGGGAGGACGCCGAAGGCCGCTTTACCGAATTTTCGGCGACGGTGGAGTTGCACCTGCGACAACCCGGCGCGGAACTGGTCGGCAAGAAGCGAACCGAAATGGCGCACTTCGAAGCCGACCCCCAGCTTCTGGCGCAATACCAGCAGCGAATCGAGCGGCGCGAACCGTTTCCGTGGTTCACCTACCGGGCCAAGCGCGGCGACGGCACGCTGATGTGGATCGCCGTGACCGGCAAGCCGATTTTCGATCAGCACGGAGCATTTCACGGGTATTACGGGGCGGGTCGCGATGTCACCGAGCGTGAGGAAACGCTGGCGGCGCTGCGCACGAGCGAAGAACGCTTTCGTGCCCTAACGATGCTGGTCAGCGAGTGGTATTGGGAAACCGATACCGAACTCAGGATCACCGATATGCGCGGGTCGCCCGTGCATGAGGCGCATGTGCGCGAACTGGTGCTTGGACGGCTGGTGTGGGAGATCGGCGGCATCGACCGGTCGATGCCAGTGAACTGGGATCTGGTGAGGTCCGACGTCGCCGAACGGCGCGCATTCCGGCATCTGAAGATCAAGATGTTTCGGGATCACCTCGATCAAAGCAGGTACTACGAAGTATCGGGCCAGCCGGTATTCGAGCGCGGCCAGTTCGTCGGATATCGCGGCCTTGCGTGGGATGTGACCGAGTGCGAAACGATGATCGCGAAAATTTCCGACGATGAAGCGCGGTTCCGCGCGCTGACCGAGCTGTCGTCGGACTGGTATTGGGAAATGGACGATCAGCTGCGGTTCACGCGACTCAATCGCGGCGAACGCGACATGTTCAATGTGGACGATTCGGAAATCCTCGGCAAGCAGCGCTGGGAGTTGCCAGGGGAATTGATTCGGCCGTCATCATGGGACGAACATCGCGCGGCGTTGCTGGCGCGCCGGCCGTTTCGCGATCTGATGTTCCGGCGCTGGATGCCCGACGGCTCGTGCGTGTACACCGTCACCAGCGGCGATCCGATCTTCGACACCGCCGGCAAGTTCGTGGGCTATCGTGGTATTGGCAAGAACATCACCGAGCAAGTGCGCTCGCAGGATCGCATCGAACGGCTCGCCACTGTCGACGAGCTGACCCAGCTCGCCAACCGGCCGACATTCGATGAGCGCGCAGGGCGCATCTTGGCCAATGCGTACGCGGGCGAAAAGCGCTGCGCGCTGCTGTTTGTCGACCTCGACAATTTCCGTTTGCTCAACAACGGCTACGGCCACCGTGTCGGCGACCAGATGTTGTCGATCGTCGCCAGCCGGATGCGCGAAGTGGTCGCCGAGCCACACCTGATCGGTCGGCGCGGCGGCGACGAGCTGGTGGTTTTGCTGGTCGACATTTCGCGCGGTGAGTACGCGGTCGAGGTCGCAACGACGCTGATCGCCTCGATCTCCGAACCCGCGCGCATCCTGGGCATGGATGTGGCGGTGACGCCGTCGGTGGGGATCAGTTTTTTCCCGCAGGACGGCGTCGACCTCGACTCGTTGCTGAACGCTGCCGATGCAGCGATGTATCAGGCCAAAGAAAACGGGCGCCAGACCTACGCGTTTTACACGCCGACGGTTGCTCGCCGCGCAGACTTGCGTCTGCGGCTCGAGCAGAGGCTGCGCAAGGCGGTCGAGGCGCGCGATTTCAAGCTGGTGTACCAGCCGCTGATCTCGCTCAACGACGGCAAGCTGGTGGGCGCCGAAGCACTGATCCGATGGCGAGATGCCGAGCTCGGTGACATTTCTCCTGCAGAATTTATTCCAATCGCCGAAGAGTCGGGGCTGATCGTCGCGCTGGGTGAGTGGGTGCTGCACGAGGCGTGCCGCGCCCGACGCGATTGGCGCATGCAGGGATTCGACATTCCGCCGCTGTCGATCAACATGTCCGGCGTGCAGCTGCGTCAGTTGAGTTGCGTCGAGGGTCTGATCAACGTGCTCAACGAGTACGAAGTGTCGCCGAATGATATCGAGGTCGAGGTCACCGAGACCGGCTTGCTCGACACGTCGGCCGTGTCGCGAGAAAACCTGGTGCGGATGCGTAACGCCGGCGTTCGGATCGCGCTCGACGATTTCGGCGTCGGCTTCTCGAGCCTGGCGCATCTGCGCGATTTGCCGATTCACCGGCTTAAGATCGATCGCAGCTTCACCGTGGAGTGCATGCGCGACGCGCGTACGTTGACGATCGTCAAGGCGGTGATCGACATGGCGCGTTCGCTGGGCATCAAC
>JBDUCU010000167.1:0-4805 GCA_040003315.1 Burkholderiaceae bacterium
CGCCCGCGGCAGTGGCTGTTTCCGAGCCCGCGCGATCGCGCGCAGCCGCTCTCGGCGCACACTGCTCACCGCATCTACCACGCGGCCAAGGCGCGCGCCGGCATCACCAAAGCCGGCGGCATCCACGCACTGCGTCACGCATTTGCCACGCACCTGCTCGAAGCCGGCACCGATGTTCACACCATTCAACGCCTGCTCGGCCACGGCAGCTTGAGTACCACGGCACGCTACTTTCACCTCGCGCAGAAACACCTCTCCGGTAGCGCCTCGCCGCTCGATCTGCTAACGCGACCCAATATCCCACGCCCGTAGCGCGGCGTGCACACGCATCCGCGCGCAGCGGATGCGGCACGAGGGAAGGTAGAACTCGCCGACCTCTTCGCGCGTCACGGCGCCGCGTATCAAGCCACGCACCGTCTGGCTACGGTGCAATACCGGGCGATGCGCGCCATCGAGACGTGTCGCACCGAGGCGCTCGGCGGCCACCTCGAGCGTTGCGATGCCTGCGCAGCGCTGCGCTTTCACTACCACTCCTGCCGCAACCGGCATTGCCCGAAGTGCCAGACCCTGGCCAAGGAACGCTGGCTCGCCGCCCGGCGCGCCGAACTATTGCCGGTGCCGTACTTTCACCTGGTGTTCACCCTGCCGCATGAAATCAATGCACTCGCCCAGGCCAACCCGCGCGCGATCTACGCGTTGCTCTTCGCGAGTGTCTCGGCAACGCTCACCGAGTTCGGTGCGAATCCGCGCTGGCTTGGCGGCGACATCGCTGCCACCCTCGTGCTGCACTCCTGGGGCCAGACCCTCTCGCAACATCTGCACCTGCACTGTCTGGTGGCCGCCGGCGCGCTCGGCGCCGAGGGCCAGTGGATTCGCCCGCGCCGCGGGTTCCTGTTCCCGGTGAAGGCCCTCTCGCCGGTGTTCCGCGGCAAGTTCATGGCCGGACTCAAACTGCTTCTACAGCAGAACCTCAAACTCACCGGCGCCAACGCCGAACTCGCCGATCCCCGCGCACGCCAGTGCTTCTTCGGTCTACTGCTGCAGAAGTCCTGGGTGGTCTACGCCAAGCCGCCCTTCGGCGGCCCCCAACAAGTCCTCGACTACCTCGGCCGCTACACTCACCGCGTGGCGATCTCCAATCACCGCTTCGTCAGCATGACCGACACCGACGTGCGCTTTCGCTACAAGGACTACGCCCACGGCAACCGGCGCAAGGTGATGGCGCTTGCCCCCACCGAATTCATCCGCCGCTTCCTGCTGCACGTGCTGCCCGCAGGCTTCATGCGCATCCGTCACTACGGTTTAATCGCCAATCGCGCCAAGCGCCAGAAACTCGCGCAGGCTCGCGCAGCACTCGATCAACCCGCCATCACCGACACCCGTGAACCCGAATCCGTCGAAGCGTTCTGCTTGCGCGTATCAAACCTCGACGTCCATCGGTGCCCGCACTGCAAAGTCGGCCGCATGATCGTCCTCGCACCCATCACGGCACAGCGCGCGCGGGCGCCGCCACGCCCCGCATGAGCACTCCTCATCAACCCCACGCCCCAACTTCCCTGCGTCCGCCGCCGGCGGCACAGCGCACCGGCTCGCCCTCACGCCCGCCGTTGACCCTCAACCGCGCCTCTGTCATAGTCAATTCGTCGATTCCAGCCCGCGGGTGTCCACTCAATGAAACCGATACGCACGCACGATCCCGCACCGCTCTCTCGCCACCGCGCTTCACCCGCGATCCGACACCTTACAATCTCCAGAGCGCCGCGCTCTGAAGCCAGCGGTTCAGTCCAACCGATTTTATCTGCCGTGCTGTCGCACGACAGATAAAATCCTATTCGTTAGCCGCTCTGGAGTTCTCGTAACAATCAAAGGTTTGAGCAAAGCCCCATGGCTTCTATCCACAAAGAAATGGAAATCGACCTCAGCAAGGAGTTCGATTGGGACGCGATCCGCGATGTAGGCGCTATTCATAAAAGGTTGGTACCTGGCTTCGTAGTGGACTGTAAGCTGGAAGGTGACTCGCGAATCGTCACCTTCGCAAACGGAATGGTCGCGCGTGAGCTTATCGTCGACGTCGACGACAAGACCTGCCGGCACTCCTGGTCGGCTCGCGGCGAGCCCCTCACTCACCATAACGCATCTATACAGGTGTTTTCACGCGGCGACGACAAATGTCGAGTTGTTTGGATTGCGGATTTGATGCCAAATGAAGTCGCCGGAACTGTTGGTGAAATGATTCAACGTGGTTTAGACACGATGAAGAGAACGCTTGAAAGCAACCCGGCCGGTGGCTAACAACGCGATTCCGCGAACCGCGAATCACGCTTTTGTCCAAGCATGATCTTCCGGTCGCGGCCCGGTGGTCGCCAACGTTAGGCCTTCTTCGGAATTGCCGTCGATGAATGATAATGGGCAAGCGGGCAAGATCATCCTGATCAACGGTGCGTCGAGCGCGGGGAAGTCGACGCTGGCGCGCTCGCTGCAGCAGAAGTTGCACGAACCGTTCTTGCATCTGTCGTTTGATCATCTACGCGAGTCCAACGTCTTGCCTATGGCGCGTATTCGGAACGGCGAACTCGACTGGGCGCTCATGCGCCCCGCCGTATTTGACGGATTCCATCGCTGTCTTCCCGCCTTCGCCAAGGCCGGTAACAACCTTATCGTGGATCACATCATTGAGCAGGAGCAGTGGATGATCGATCTGGGCCAGTTGCTCGCTCCCTTTGACGTGTTCTTTGTCGGGGTGCACTGTCCGTTGCCAGAGCTGGAGCGTCGGGAACGGCACAGGGAAGACCGACGCATCGGAGAGGCTCGCACGGACTTTCACACCGTGCATCGGTTCACGGAGTACGATCTCGGCATTGATGCAACCCAGCCGACCGAGAGCAACGTTGCGAGGCTGATCACGGCGTGGCAATCGCGGAGCCGACCGACCGCATTTGAGCGTATGGCAGCAACTGAAGGCTGGCGTTAGCCGTGTCCTCATTGTCTCCCGGTAGCCTGACGCTACGCCTCGTGATCTGCATTGGGGTGACTTGCATGGGCGTAATGGTACTGGGATTGATCGGGTTGCCCATCACCGCGCCGGTCTGGGGCGTGATGATCGCGAAGCCCGTTCTGGAGTTCTTCCCTGCACTGGAGCGCATGGTTCATCGCCACGCGTTTCAGGAATGGGAGGGCAGGTATTACAAGTATGGAAGCACCCATCTGCGTGCTTATTTCAACGGCGACGATGCGTGGTTCAACGCGAAAGATGTATTGTCAGTGCTCGACAAGACACCCGCGTCCTGGCTGGATACACGCTTTACGCCAAAGGAGTACGGCATAAATCCGGGCCGCAGGGACAAAGGCTTCTCAACCGCCGGCGTGGTCAAATTGACGCAAATCAGCGACCATCCCGAGGCGCCCAAATTCCGATTGTGGTTCGAACGCACGGTGGTTTTTAACTTGAATCGCAAAAAGGAAATGCGCGAGACGCGCGGAAGCCCTGGGCGATCATGATGACGACGTAACATGCCATTGCAGTTAAACTTGGACGTTGACTCGAATCCGCCTGGAGACGCTGGTGAATCGCGAACCGCACATCGACCGAAACGCGCTTAACGCCAACATACAACGCACGGTCGACCAGGTCGCCTTGCGCAAATTCCGGAGGCTCGCGGACGAGCTCGAAGCCGAGCAGGCTGCGAAGCAGCGCTTCGGCAACCGCGCAATGATCGTAGTTCTTGCGGTGGTGGCGCTTCTCGCTGTGTGGTTCGTGTCGGACTTGATTGCGAGCGACCGTAAGTTCGAGCGCGGACAGGCGATTCAGATGCCGGACAAGGTCGTTGTCCCGAAAAAAGAGTAGCTGCCGCCTAAGGAATAATCTTCGCGGCGCGGTAATGCGAGAAATGCCGCGCGAACATACTTCCGCTGTCGAGCGTCTCGTCGAAGCCGAGTGCGCGCGCCTTGTCCATCGACGAATATATTTCCCACTCGGGGCGCAACAGATAATCGCCGTAGGGCCATAGCGCCACGTCGTTAAGCCGCGTCGGTTGCAGCTTGTGCTTGTGCACTATGCTGTCCCACAACGGGCCCTTGTCCGCCATGTAAGTCGCGAGCTTCAAATTGGCGGGCTTGCCCGGGCGCATGGCGAATTCTTCGGCGATCCGCGGCCACAAGTCGGACCAGCGCGGATAATCGCCGTTCACCACGTTGAACGATTGGTTCGCGCACTTCGGTTCAGTCGCCATCCATACGATGGCGCGCGCGAGCAATGCGGTGTCGGTGAACTGGGTGCGCACTTCGAAGCTTGCAGTGGTGCCTGGAAAATCAAGCGAAAGGCCCAGCTCGTGCTGCACGGCCGCGTAAACGGCGATCACGATCGACGCCGACCGCGCGTAATCGACCGCGGGATCGCAAAACGAATGCGGACGCGACGTCGAATAGCTCCACTGTTTGCCGCGGCTCTGCTCGCGCAGGAAATCTTCCTGCACAAAATAGAAATTGCCGTTGTTTGCGCGCGGCGAGTCTTCCGTCAGCGGCACAGGCACCGGTCCGAGCTGGGTGCCGTAGTATTTGCTGCCGTGCACGGCATGCACATGCTCAAGGGTGCTTTTGGGCTCGACTGCTTTGACGACGTTCTCGAGCATCGAAGCGTTGATTTCGACCGATTCAGGCACCCCTTCCGGGTGGTCGTAGCGGGCGGCGTAGAAAATGTGGGTAACTTCCGTCAAGGTCCCCAGCTTGCGCACGTAATCCGCGGGATCGTTGAGGTCGACGGCGATCCAGCGTATGCCGGGGGAGTTACGCTGCGAGCGCGCGAGTCC
>JBDUCU010000009.1:0-46559 GCA_040003315.1 Burkholderiaceae bacterium
CCCAGCCCCACAGAAACACGTAATCGGGGCGGTTTTGTCGGATCTGCAGCCATGCTGATTTCTGCTCGACACCGGGATGTGTGACCGGGATCAGGGTTAGCTCGAAGCCGTGCAGCTTCGACCGTTCGGTCAACAGTGGGATCGGCTCCTTGCCATACGGTGAATCGTGATACAGGAGCGTGATCTTCTTGCCCTTCAGCTTGTCGAAGCCGCCGTTGAGTTTGGCGATGTGCTGCACCAGGATATCGGCCGCGTCCCAGTAAGTGCCGAGCAGAGGGAAGTTATAGGGGAACACCTCACCCTCGACCGAATCGGCGCGGCCATAACCTGCAGTAATGAGCGGAATCTTGTCGGTGAATGTCTTGTCGGTCAGCGCAAATGTGATGCCGGTCGACAACGGTTGAAACAGCGTTGCGCCGGTCGAGCCTTTTCCTTTGAGGCGCTCGTAGCACTCGACCCCGCGGTCGGTTGCGTAGCCGGTTTCGCATTCTTCGAACGAGATCATCACGCCGTTGATCCCGCCCTGCGCATTAACCAGCTTCAGGTAGTCGGCGTAGCCGTTGGCGAACGGCACCCCATTGGGTGCGTACGCACCGGTGCGATACACCAGCATCGGAAAGAACTGTTCGCCCTTGCCTGCCGCGGCAGTCTTTTGCTGCGCCCCGGCCGGCGCCGGCGTCCCAAGCGCCAACGCGATCGCGGCCACGCCCGCCATCACGATCGAAATAGCGCCTGTCTTGCTTCGTTTCTGAACTGCCATCGTTATCTCCCTTGGGTCCCGTTCGTTTTAAATGAAGGTCGCCCCCGCTACGGACCTCTTCAATGCGGGAACGGCCAGAGCCGCAGCTTCTCCTTGCCGATTGCCCACAGCCGCGCCAGGCCGTGCGGCTCGACAATCAAAAAGAAAACAATCAGGCTGCCAAAGACCATCGATTCGAGGTGCGACGCGAATGCGGTGGAAATCGGCACCCCAAACCATTCGGGCACTTGATTCAACAGGATCGGCAGCACCACGATGAACGCTGCGCCAAAGTACGCGCCGAGCAACGAGCCCATGCCGCCGATGATGATCATGAAAAGCAGGTTCAGAGAAAGGTTGATATTGAACGCCAACGGCTCCCACGCGCCTAGGTGGATAAACCCCCACAAGGCGCCGGCCACTCCGGCGTAAAACGAGCTCACCGCGAAAGCAGAAAGCTTTGCGTGAAGCGGGCGAATGCCGATCACCTCGGCCGCCACATCCATGTCGCGTGTCGCCATCCAGGCGCGCCCGATGTTGCCGCGTACCAGGTTTTTCGCGGCCAGCGTCAGCACGACCGCGACCGACAGAACGAACAGATACTTGTCGACCGAAGTCTCAACGGTCCAGCCGAACACCGTTACCGGTGCGGTGGATACCGAACCCGACGACGAGAAATTGGTGAACCATTTAACTCGTGCAAACAGCCAGTCGATGAAAAACTGGGCAGCCAGCGTAGCCACGGCAAGATAAAGCCCCTTGATCCGCAGGCTGGGAATGCCGAAGAACGTCCCGACCAATGCCGCGATTCCGCCTGCCATCATCAGCGTCACCAGAAAACCCAGTTCCGGCACTCGGATCATCAGGTTGTAAGCGGCGTACGCACCGACCGCCATGAACGCCGCTGTGCCGAGCGAGATCTGACCGCAGTAGCCCACCAGGAGATTTAGGCCGATCGCTGCGATTGCGAGAATGACGAACGGGATGATCAGCCCGCGGAGCATGTAACCACTCGCCAGCATGGGCACCGCCAGATACGCGAACGCGATGAGCGCCAGCATGAACCAGCGATCTTGCGCAATCGGCAGCAGCTGCTGATCGGCACCGTAGGTGGTCTTGAATTGGCCGTTCTCTCTGTAGAGCATGATGGCTACACGCGATCGATGTGTCTCTCACCGAACAGGCCTTGGGGCCTGACCAGCAGAAAAAGCAACGCGAGAATGTAGGCAAACCAGTTTTCGATGCCGCCTCCGGCAAGATCGAACTGACGGACCAGGATCGGACCAAAAAACACTTCTGCGAACTTTTCACCGACGCCGATGATGAGCCCGCCGATGATCGCCCCGGGCACCGACGTAAAGCCCCCAAGAATCACCACCGGCAGCGCCTTCAGGGCTACCAGCGACACCGAAAACTGGACCCCGAGCTTCGAACCCCAAACGACTCCGGCCACCAGCGCCACGAAGCCCGCCACGGTCCACACGATCACCCAGATGTGATTCAGGGGAATACCAATCGACTGGGCGGCCTGATGATCATCAGCAACCGCACGCAGCGCACGCCCGGTCGGCGTTTTCTGAAAGAACAGGGCAAGTGCGATCACCAACGCCGCCGCAGCTGCCGCGGCGACCAGATCTTCGGTGTTGATTAGGATGCCGCCCTGAAAGATGTTCTCTGCCACCAACACGGGAGTCTTCGGCAAACCGGTGTCGATCTGATAAATGTCGCTACCCCAAATCGTCTGTCCAAAGCCGTCGAGGAAAAGCGAAACGCCTAGAGTCGCCATCAGCAGCACGACGGCATCCTGGTTGACCAGATGCCGCAATACAAGTCGCTCGATCAGCCAGGCGAGCGCAGCCATTATTACGATCGCGAGCAGGAATGCCAGTGCGAGCGGCATCACTTCGCTCATGCGCGCCACCGACAGTGCCGCAAACAGCACCATCGAACCCTGCGCGATATTGAACACACCCGACGCCTTGAAAATCAGTACCAGACCCAGCGCCACCAGGGAATACAGCACACCCGACATCAGGCCGCCAAGCAGCACTTCAAGATAAAACCCCGGCGCGCTCAGACCTGCTAACAACGGCAGCGCCATCCCGATCGCAAGGGCGGCGCAAAGCACCACCACTGCCCAGTTTTGCCGGAGGTAATGGCCCATGACGCTCAATGCGCAACTCCCAGATACGCATCGATCACGCTCTGGTTGTTGCGGATTTCGTCCGGGGCACCGTCGCCGATCTTGCGGCCGTAGTCGAGCACGACAACACGATCGGAAATATCCATCACGACTCCCATGTCGTGTTCGATCAACACGATCGTGGTGCCGAACTCCTCGCTCACATTGAGCACGAAGCGGCACATGTCTTCCTTTTCCTCCAGATTCATTCCAGCCATCGGTTCGTCGAGCAGCAATAGTTTCGGTTCCATCGCCAGCGCACGTCCGAGGTCAACGCGCTTTTGCAACCCGTACGGCAGGCGCCCCACGGCCATCTTTCGATAGGGCTGAATTTCAAGGAAGTCGATGATTCCTTCGACAAACTCGCGATGCTGCAACTCCTCGCGCCTGGCGGGGCCCAGATGCAGCGCCTGCCAAAGGACTCCGGTGTTCATCCGCAGGTTGCGGCCGGTCATGATGTTGTCGAGCACGCTCATGCCCTTGAACAGCGCCAGACTCTGAAAAGTGCGTGCGATCCCATCGGCAGCCGCCTTGTGCGGCTCCATGTGCTCGCGCACGACGCCCCGAAACGTGATGCGCCCATGCTGCGGTGTGTACACGCCGTTGATGACATTCAACATCGAGCTCTTGCCGGCACCATTGGGCCCGATGATTGCGCGTACTTCGTGCTGCAGGACATCAAACGAAACTTGCTGCAACGCCTTGACACCGCCAAACGCAAGCGAAACATCTTCGACCTTCAGTAACACCTCACCGCGCCCATCCGCTCGACTGCGGCTCACGGCTTGGCCTCGCCATTGCGGACGGCGGCGCCGACATTACCGCTGCGCTGGACCGGTTCGTCCTTCATGCTCCATGCAGCGTTTGCGGCGGGGTTGATCTCGTGCGTTGGCTTGCCTGCCTTGTTCATCGCTTCGATCACCAGAAACAAAAAGGCAAAGAGCAGCGCAAAGCCGACGCTCGCGAGCAGCATCTGGCCGTGCGCCAGCGACCAGGCAGCAAGCGCAACGCCAATCACCAGGCACGCGATCGCCGCGACCGTGCGTCCGCCCATGATTACGCGCCCCGTTCCAATTAGGCCGCCTTCTTCAATGCACTGAAAACTTCCGCATCGATGATTTTCAGCGTTGCGCTGATCTGGCCCGTGCGCCCGTCCTCGAACTTGACTGCGGTCTCGATGTACTGCTCGTTCAGTCCGCCGTACATTGCGTCAACCAGCTGATCGAATTTCTGCTGAATAAAACCGCGCCGCACCTTGCGTGTGCGCGTGAGCTCATCGTCGTCCGCGTCGAGCTCCTTGTGCAGCACGATGAAGCGATGGATCTGGGCGTTGGCGAGTTTGGGATCGCTTGCGAGATCGGCGTTGACTGCGCCGACCGCCTCGCGCACCAGCGCCAGCACTTCGGTTTTGGCGGCGAGGTCTGTGTAGCCGGCGTAGGGCAGGCTGTGGCGTTCGGCCCAATTGCCGACCGCCTCGATGTCGATGTTGATGAACGCCGTGACCATCGCACGCCGGTCACCAAACGCGACCGCTTCCTTGATCATCGGCGAAAATTTCAGCTTGTTCTCGATGTACTTGGGCGCGAACAGTGTGCCGTCGGCAAGCCTGCCGACATCCTTCGCACGATCAATGATTTTCAGATGACCACCCTGGTCAAAATAACCCGCATCGCCCGTGTGGAACCAGCCTTCCGCGTCCTTCGCGTCGCGCGTGGCCTGCGGCGCCTTGTAGTACTCGCGGAACAGTCCGGGCGAGCGAATCAGAATCTCACCGGCATCGGTCAACTTGATCTCGACCCCCTTGACCGGTGGGCCGACCGTGTCGGCCTTGACGCCGCCGTTTTCCTGTACGCATACAAACACCGAGGTCTCGGTCGAGCCGTACAGCTGCTTCAGATTGATGCCGAGCGACCGATAGAAAGTGAACAGATCGGGCCCGATCGCTTCGCCGGCGGTGTACGCAACCCGCACCCGGCTCATGCCCAGCGAATTGCGCAGCGGCGCATAGACCAGCCAGTTTCCGAGGAAATAGACAAGCCGATCAGCGCTGCCAACCGGCTCCCCGTCCAACAGCCTTCCGCCCACGTTGCGTGCGACCCGCATGAAGTAGTGAAACATGCGCCGCTTCAGCGCCGCGGCGTCTTCCATCCGGATCATTACGTGGGTCAACATCGCTTCGAGCACCCGTGGCGGCGCAAAGTAGTACGTGGGCCCGATTTCCCTCATATCGGCGTTGACGGTCGCAGCCGACTCCGGGCAGTTCACCGTGAACCCGCACACCAGCCACTGCGTGTAGGAGAAAATATTCTGGCCGACCCACGCCATCGGCAAATACGCGAGCACTTCTTCCTTCGATGTAAGCTCTTCCATCTCGGCCCCAGTGCGGCCAACCGAAATCAGGTTGTCGTAGCCGAGCACGACGCCCTTCGCGTGGCCGGTTGTGCCCGAGGTGTAGAACATGGCGGCCACATCCGTCGAGCGGCCGAGCGCGATCTGCTCGCCGATCAGTGCGGGCTGTTGCTGCAGCAGCGTGTTTCCCGCAGTGCGCAGCTCGTCGTACGACTTCAGTCCTGGCTGCTGATAGTGACGCAAGCCACGCGCATCGTCGTAGAAGATCTGCTGCAGGTGCGGCACCTTCTCGCGGACCTCAAGCACCTTGTCGACCTGCTCCTGGTCTTCGACCACCGCAAAATGGATCTCGGCGTTGTCGAACACGAACGCCATTTCGGAAGCCGCGGCATCCTGATACATCGGAACCGGAATACCACCCAGGCATTGCACCGCGGTCATCGTGAAGTACAGCCGCGGCCGGTTCTCTCCAATGATTGCCAGATGCGCACCACGCTCAAAGCCCGCCTGCATCAGTCCGGCGGCGATTTCGCTCACCTCGCGCAGTGTCTGCTGCCATGTCCAGCTTTGCCAGATGCCGAGATCTTTTTCGCGAATCGCAGTCGCGTTCGGACGCTGCTGCGCATGCCGCAACAGCAGGCGCGGGAAGGTGTCAGCGCTGGTCGGATTCACAGGTGTCTCCCTGACTGCGCGACTTTTGAATCGCGTCTCGGTTGAGGACGTTGGACCCGGGTAGCTTACTGCAGCACGAACACGCTGCGAGGCAGGGAAATACAGGCGGGCTAGCGGCAGCTGCACCGCGAGCCTACCTGCTTAGGACGACTTCATGCGCGAGTGAAGTCCAGCACGACGGTCTGTTCTATCGGCTGCTCCATCTTCTCGAGGGTCAGGGCCCGGAGTCCGCTGCGTGTTTTCAGCGTCTCGCGCATGAAGCGCGCGGCACCGAAGCGCCGCGCCAAAGCGGTCTCGTCACGCGCCGGGGTTTTCCTGAGAGAACCTTGCCGACTGCACAGGCGCCGGCTTGGCCGCAGTAGTGTTCGACTCGTTCTGCGCCCAGACGCGCTCTTGAGTTTCATTGACGTAGTCGCTGAATTGAAGGTTGTAGATCATCCGAACGCGCTGGATGTAGAGACGCAGCGCTTGTGGACTTTCCTTGGCCTTCTCGCACGCGGTCCGATCGAAATGCAGGGGTGACGCATCGCACTTGAACTCGGCGCGGGCGGGAGCCGAAACAAGCGCCAGGGCCGGCATCAATAGAAGCGAAGCGCTAAGGGTTTTGAAGCGATTCATAAGAACCTCATCGAATGTAGGCGTCGCAGGTTCCGCTGCGCCTGAACGCGGAAGAGTTCACCTGATTGCAAACTCCTGCCGGCATTTAGCCCTCGTCGCAGCGCTTCGGCCAGATGACTATTCGACATCCGAACGACCGCATAAACGACGGGGCAGTGTCCGCTTTCAATTTTCCGACCTTCTTCAGCAGCTGAATCCACTGCGCCGCCATCGCCTTGGAACACATCACGCTCGTGGACCAAAGCGTGCTCATGCGGACGCAGGCGCGGGTGACTCATTGAATCTAGCAAAACCCGTTTCGCGATGCCACGGCGTGAATTTTCGACACGTTGCATTCGTAATGTCCTCTATCTGCCAGTCCAGTGCATATGTCCTAATCAGCCGGACCAGCGTCTCGACCAACACAAAAGGAGAACAACATGCGAGTCAATCTTCGAAAGCTAGAGATCTACGCAGTACTGGCAGTGCTGGCGGTATACGGCGTGGTCATTTCATTCACCGTGTCGCATCCGTTTTCAGCGCAGGCCTACGGCGTGGCCATCTCGAATATGCCTGCCTCGAGTTCGCCGCCAGCAACCGCGCCAAACCCACAGCCCGCCATCCTCGAGCCGGCATTGCGCAGTCTCGACGGCGTTGTGTTTCACGGCTAACCGACGCCAATGAAGGACGAAATGAAGTTGAAGAGCAACGCAACGGGAGGTGGCTTGCCACGCTGGGCATCGCCGCGGGCTGCGAGATGGTTGAACATTGCGACTGCGCCGTTATCGCGCCACGCACTGGATCGTGGCGATGACACCGTGCAAACGCGTGGGCTGCTGAACAGTGTGCGACGCATCCAAACGATCGGCGTCGCAGCCAGCAGTATCGCGGCCGCTATCTGGTTGTTCGCGATCGCGTGGCTATGGCCGATCTTGGCGTGACACGCCGAGCTCGCAATCTCGAACGATTTGCTTTTGCCATCGATCACCGCTCTTTATGTCGATTGCAACTCGGCGCGATTCCGCGGCTGCCGGACTACCGGATCTGATACACGGTCGCGACGGTCGCATGCCGCGCGTCGCGCGGCGGGCCTAAGGCTCGCACTGTCGCACGCGATCCAGAATTGCTCGAATCGAGAAAACTCCTCGCCCTGGCGCTCAGCGGTGTCAAGCTGGGGCAGTACGAACGAGTTTCTGACATAACCACGGTTGCTGAGCTCGCGTGCACGCCGATCGACCTCTGCGAATCCGAACGCATGCGTCGCCGCGGCTGCAGCAACCAGCAGAAGGGCTAGTGCTGCCAGCCGGATTGGGTGGATTATTGAATGAATGCGCGCCGAATGGCGCGGGTGCCTTCAGGCAATATCGATGCCCGAGCAGCGCAAGTCACGCACCCGGTGAATTGCACCGCTAAGAGTGAATGAGTGCTGCCACAGGGACGATAGTTGCTTGGACGGCTCCTGATTCTTCCAAGGGCTTGGTCGATGCGCTCCATTCAATTGGCGAAAGGTGCAAGGCTCCCGCTGCTGGGTCTCGGTACTTGGCGCATGGGAGAGAGGCCAAGCGCGCGCGTGGCCGAAGTGGCGGCAATCAAAACAGCGATCGATATCGGCTATCGGTTGATCGATACGGCCGAAATGTATGGCGACGGCGGGGCCGAAGAGATCGTCGGCGAGGCTGTGCGTTCGGCAGTGGACGCGGGAACGGTGCGACGCGAAGAACTTGTCATCGTGTCGAAGGTTCTACCGAACCACGCCAGTCGCAACGGAGTGTTGCGCGCATGCGAGCGCAGTCTGAAGCGACTCGCGCTGCAAACCCTCGACCTTTACCTTCTGCATTGGCGCGGCTCCGTTCCGTTGAAAGACACGATCGTCGCCTTTGAACAACTGCGCGACGAAGGCCGGATTCGCTACTGGGGTGTCAGCAACTTCGACACCGCAGACATGCAGGCGTTATGGACGCTGCCCTCGGGTCCGCGCTGCGCAGCCAATCAGGTCTACTACAGCGCGAGTCAGCGCAACGCCGAGTTCGACTTGCTGCCATGGCATCTCGCTCACGACGTGGTGACAATGGCGTATTCGCCGATCGACCAGGGCGCCCTTGCGCGCGATCCGACCTTCGACGTCATCGGGCGCCGCCACGGCGTGAGCGCCGCCAGCGCCGCCCTCGCGTGGGTTCTGCGCCAGCCCGGTTTGGTCGCGGTTCCGAAAGCAGTCAGCGAAGCGCACCTGCGAGCAAATTATCGGGCCGCGGATCTCGATCTGACCGCCGATGACCTTGCGCTGGTCGACGCCCGTTTTCCGCCGCCCACCCGCAAGCGCCCGCTTGCGACGACGTAGCCGCTTATTCGAGCGTCAAATTGCGTTGCTTGATCAGCGCATGCCAGCGCGCGGTCTCGCTGACGATATACGCCGCCATCTGTTCCGCATTTCCGGCGATGGGCTCGAGGCCGAATTCCTGCAGTTTGCGGGCTACATCGGGAGTCGTGATCGCGCGATTCAGTTCGGTTGTCAGCCTGGCGGTAATCTCCCGCTGTGTCGCGGCGGGCACGACCATCCCCTGCCATGCGTAAACCTCGGTATCCCGAATGCCTTGCTCCTCGAGCGTCGGGACATTTGGCAACGCCGCAAGTCGCTGCCGGCTCAAAACGCCGAGCGCGATGAGCTTGCCGGCTCGAATGTGCGGCAGTCCGACCGCAGTGTCGATCACCATCACCGGCAACTGGTTACCGAGCACGTCCTGCACGGCTGGAGCAGCGCCCCGATAGGGAATATGGACCAGGAACGCACCGGTGCGCTCCTTGATCAGCTCCATCGCCAAGTGATGAGGGCTGCCGGCACCCACGGATGCATACGAGAGCTTTCCCGGCTGCTTCTTTGCCGCATCGAGCAGGTCGCGCATCGTCGTAAAACCCGTCGCTGGATTGACAACGACGATCAGCGGGAAGCGCGCCATCAGCCCGATCGGCGCGAAGTCTTTAACCGGGTTGTAAGGGACCTTCTTGTAGAGCGCCGTATTGAATACGAACGTGCCGTTGTCTCCGCTGAGCAGCGTATAGCCGTCGGCAGCAGAGCGCGCCGCCGCCTCGGCGCCGATCATCGTCGCCGCGCCCGGCCGGTTGTCGATCACCACTGGCTGGCCGAGCTGCTTTTCCAGTTGGGAACCGACGGTGCGCGCTAGAAAATCGGAGCCGCCACCTGGCGGATACGGAACGATCCAGCGCACCGGACGCGCCGGGTATGTCTGCGCGAATACCGAAGCGTGCGGTGCCAGTACGGTCGCAGCCGCCGACGCCACAAAGCGACGGCGGGTTAAACCCGATCGGCGATGCGTCATGTGTGCCTCCACCATCTCGAGCGCAAATATACCGATCGCTGATCACGAACCAATCACTGCGCATCTGGCGCGCCAAGGTGTCGCTCTATCGATCAGCGACATCCGAGACGCCCCGGGTATCGCCACCGTGCGCATCGACTTCCGCCTGCTCCGAAGCCGAAACTTGGGACTCACGCGTCTGTTTCGGGCGCTCCTCGTCCCGTCACCCGCTGTAATTCGTCAATGCGCACCGACGCCGGCGCCCTCGTCAGCGTCTCGTCGAACGAGACTTTGGCTTCTCCGCTGAGAGTCGTCAGATACGAGCGCAGCGCGCCGGTCATTGATTCGTCTCCTGTGGTCCGGTCTTCCGGACGCTTCTCGGGTTTGCTTTGATCTGCCATTTGCTGCGTGCGTTTGTCGGTCATCTCGATACCCTGTTCGCGGTGGGTCGTCGGTGCCTGCAACCGCCGTCCCCGCAGCCTCCCCATGCGCCGGCGCGACAACTCACTGGCGTTGCTGTGTTTTTTATACGGGCGTATAAATATGCATGGGCCAGCTTTCTTCGATTGCTTCTAGCCAGTCACGCGCCTCAAGCGCCCGCAAACCCACGCGCGAGCGCTTGCTCGGAGCCGGCGTGCGACTGGCGCGCCATTCGGGTCTGCGCAAGCTCACGGTACGCGGCGTGTGTACTGCGGCCCACGCCAACCTTGGCACGTTTGTCTACCACTTCGGCTCGCGCGAGGCGTTCGTCGCGCAGCTTATCGAGCATTGGTACGCGCCGTTGCTGGAGCGACTCGAAGCAACCGTCGATCAGGACTTGCCGCCGCGTGAACGACTGCGTGCTCTGGCCCTGCAACTCGCGGGCTGGGCCGTCAACAACGGTCGCTTGATGACGCACGTCGTGATGGACGCCGCGGCTGGTGAAGCGGCTGCGCAGACATTTTTGCGCTCTTTAGCGGGGCGACACCCGGCTTTGATCCTGCGCGTGATCGTCGAGGGTCAGAAGGCCGGTGCTTTCCGGCGCGACGAGCCGCTTCACATGATGCTGTTCCTAATGAGTTCGATCGCACTTCCAATCCTGCTCGCGGATCGAATGCAGCAGTCGGGGCTTGCACCGGCCGAACTTGCGCGAGCGATCAAGAGTTTCGCCAGCACGCCCGAGCACATCGAGCGCCGACTCGATTGGGCACTGCGCGGGCTTTCGCTCGAGGATTGCGGCAATGCGTAGCCGGGCGTCAGCGGGCGCCGCGATCGCGCTGCTGGGTGCGGTGCTCGCCTTAGCAAGTTGCAGCCGGCCGGACGCCGACCTCTTCTCCGGCTACGCCGAGGGAGATTTCGTCTATGTCGGTGCACCCGTTGCTGGCCGTATCGAAACGATGGCGGTGCAGCGCGGGGCTCACGTCGAAAAGGGTGCAACCTTGTTTCAACTCGAACCCGCCGTGCAGAACTTTGATCGCTCGGCCGCTGCCGCACGCGCCGAACGGGCTGCAGCGCAGACGCGCAACCTGCAGAAGGGACGCCGCGTCGAGGAGCTGCGCGCGATCGAGCAGCAATTGGCGCAGGCGCGAGCGACGCTCGAGGTTTCGACCAAGGAGCTGGCACGCAATGAGTCGCTGGTTCGGCAGGGATTCATCTCCGCCAGCACGCTCGATGAGCTGCGCGCTGCGCGCACACGCGATACTGCGCGTGTTGCCGAGGTGCAGGCGCAACTCGCAAACGCGCGCAACGCCGCGCGTCCCGATGAAATCGCGGCCGCGGAGGCTGAACAGCGAGCGGCCGAAAGCGATCTGGGTAACGCGCGCTGGCGCGAAGCACAGACGCGCGGTGTCGTGCCGGCTGCGGCCACTGTGCACGATGTGATGTATCGCGCGGGCGAATGGGCATCCGGCGGCGCCCCGATCGTCGCGCTGCTGCCCGATGGCGCGGTCAAAGTGCGCTTTTTCGTGCCACAGGCTGCGCTGGCGAAGATTGAGCCGGGCGCTGCAGTCGCGGTGTCATGCGATGGCTGTCCGCGCGACATGACGGCTCGCGTGACTTTCATCTCAACCGAAGCGGAGTTCACGCCCCCGGTGATTTACAGCAACGAGAGCCGGTCAAAGCTCGTGTTCATGGTCGAGGCGCGGCCTGAAGGCTCGGCGGCGACGCTGCTGAAGCCGGGTCAGCCGCTCGACGTGCGGTTGACCGCGCCTGCGACGCAATCGAATTCGCCGCGTTCGTAACCGGCTCCGGCACGCATGAACAACCACGGCGACTACGCCATCGAAGTACGCGGGCTCACCAAATCATTTGGCTCGCGCACCGTGGTGGACCACATCGATCTTCAGGTGCAGCGCGGAGAGGTATGCGGATTTCTCGGTCCAAATGGCAGCGGCAAAACGACCACAATCCGCATGCTGTGCGGGCTGCTCGAAGTCGACGCCGGCGAGGGCACGTGCCTGGGCTTCGACATTCGACGCGATGCGCGCCGCATCAAGCTGCGAGTCGGCTACATGACGCAGCGCTTCGGGTTGTACGAAGACCTGTCGATCGAGGAAAATCTCGACTTCGTCGCGCGCGTCTATCGCATCGAGGGCCGAAAAAACCGGGTCGACGCCGCAATCGAACGGCTCGGGCTGACCGATCGCCGCAAACAACTCGCCGGCACGCTGTCGGGCGGTTGGAAACAGCGGCTCGCCCTGGCGGCGTGCCTGCTGCACGAGCCCGAGCTCTTGTTGCTCGACGAGCCCACCGCGGGTGTCGACCCCGCCGCGCGCCGCGATTTCTGGCGTCAGATTCACGCGCTTGCCAGCGAAGGCATGACCGTGCTCGTCAGCACGCACTACATGGACGAGGCCGAGCGCTGCCACCGGCTTGTTTACATCTCGTACGGCAAGCTGCTCGCCGCGGGAACCGCCGCTGAAGTGATCGCCGCGGCGGGACTGCATACCTGGGAGGTCCATGGCGAGCACCTGGATCAGATTCTCGACGTGGTCGAGCGCGACATCGGCTGGATGGCGGTTCCGTTCGGCGCCAGCCTGCACGTCAGCAGCGCAACACGCGATGACTTTCCGAGCTGGCTGCGGGCGACCGCACCGGCGCTTGCTGCCAAAACAAGAGTCGAATCGATAGCCACCGGTCTGGAAGACGTCTTCATCGCGCTGACGCAGAATGCCCGCGACAATTTCAGCTGACGCCGCACACGACAACCGGCGCCTACCGCAGCGCTGGGGATTTGCGTTATCTCCGCAGCGCATCGGTGCGGTACTGCGCAAGGAATTCGTTCAGCTGCGGCGAGACCGCTTGACCTTCGCAATGCTGATCGGCGTTCCGATCATGCAGCTGGTGCTTTTCGGCTATGCGATCAACGCCGATCCGCACCATCTGCCGACTGCTGTGGTCGCACTCGATCAGGGCCCGCTGGTGCGCAGCATCGTTCGCGCTGCACAAAACACCGGCTACTTCAGGATCGTCGAGGTCGCCGGCGAAAGCGAGGTCGAGCGGATGATCGCGCGCGGCGAAGTGCAATTCGCGCTGGTGTTTCCGTCCAACTTTTCAACCCGCGTACTGCGCGGCGAGCGGCCGGCGATGGCCGTGTACGCCGATGCCACCGACCCGGCCGCAACCGGCCCTGCAGTGGCCGCGCTGGTTCAGCTGCCGCAGCGCGCGTTGCAACACGAGCTGCGCGGCCCGTTGGCGCAGCTCAAGACCGATGCGGCTCCGTTCGAAGTTCGCGTGCACAAGCGTTACAACCCGGAAGGCCTGACAAATTACAACGTGGTGCCGGGCCTGATGGGCGTGATTCTGACGATGACGCTGGTGATGATGACGGCGATGGCGATGACGCGCGAGCGCGAGCGCGGAACGCTAGAAAACCTGCTGGCAACGCCGGTGCGGCCGGTCGAGGTGATGATCGGCAAGATCCTGCCGTACGTGGCAATCGGGTATCTGCAGGTCCTGATCGTCTTCGTGGCAGCGCGCTGGCTGTTTGGGGTGCCGATGTTCGGCAATTTCGGTCTGCTGTCGGCAGCGGTTGTGCTGTTTATCACGGCCACACTTGGAGTCGGCTTTACGTTTTCGACGCTCGCACGTTCACAAATGCAATCGATGCAGATGACAATGTTCTTCTTTCTGCCGAATATCCTGCTGTCCGGATTCATGTTTCCGTTTCGCGGCATGCCCGAATGGGCTCAATGGCTGGGCGAAGCGTTGCCGCTGACGCACTTTCTGCGCATCGTGCGCGCGGTGATGCTGAAAGGGGCCGGTGCGATGGACGTGCTGCCGCAATCGGTGCCCATATTGATATTCATTGCCGTCGCTGTGGCGATTGCGATGGCGCGGTATAAACAGACGCTGGATTAGCGAATTGCACGCTTTATCCTGTCGCTTCGCAAGGTTGGACCCCCGTGACGAATCCAGTGCTTGAAAATTTCCATCCCGCCGTGCAAGCGTGGTTCGCGTCCGCGTTCGCTGCGCCCACTGCCGCCCAGCTCGAGGCGTGGCCGGCGATTCAGGCCGGACGACACGCACTCGTTGCCGCGCCGACCGGATCGGGCAAGACACTGGCAGCTTTCCTTGCCTCGATCGACGCGCTGGTGCGCGAGGGCATCGAGCGCGGGTTGACCGACGAAACGCACGTCGTCTACGTGTCTCCGCTCAAGGCGCTGTCGAACGACGTGCAAAAAAACCTGGAGGCGCCGATCCAGGGAATTCGCGCCGAGCTTGAGCGGCTCGGCTTGCCCGACGTCGACATCCGCACGCTGGTGCGCACCGGCGACACGCCGCAGGCCGACCGCGAGAGGATGCGCCGGCGCCCGCCTCATATCGTCGTCACGACGCCGGAGTCGCTGTACATCCTGCTGACCAGCCAATCGGGGCGCAAGATGCTGTCGACGACGCGCACCGTGATCGTCGACGAGATCCATGCGATCGCGCCGAACAAGCGCGGCGCGCATCTGGCGCTGTCGCTCGAGCGGCTGCAGGCGCTGGCGGGGCGCGATTTGATTCGAATCGGACTGTCGGCGACCCAGAAGCCCGTCAGCGAAATTGCCAAGTTTCTGGTCGGTGCAAGCGGTGCGTGCACGATCGTCGACACCGGACACGTCAGGCAGCGCGATCTCGCGCTCGAATTGCCGGCGTCCCCGCTCGAAGCAGTGATGTCCGGCAACGCCTGGCAGCAGCTCTACGACCGCCTGGCCGAGCTCGTGCGCGAGCATCGGACCACGCTGATCTTCGTCAATACGCGCCGGCTGGCGGAGCGCGCAGCGCGTCACCTGTCGGATCGACTCGGCACCGAGAACATCGCTGCGCACCACGGCAGCCTGGCGCGCGATCAGCGGCTCGACGCCGAGCAACGGTTGAAGCGCGGTGAACTGCGCGCGCTGGTTGCCACGTCGTCGCTCGAGCTGGGTATCGATATCGGCGATGTCGATCTTGTCTGCCAGATCGGCGCGACGCGCTCGATCGCCGCGTTTCTGCAGCGCGTCGGGCGCGCCGGGCACGCGGTGGGCGGCGTGTCCAAGGGGCGGCTCTTCCCGCTGTCGCGCGATGAGCTGTGCGACTGTGCGGCGCTGCTCGACTCGGTGCGCCGCGGCGAGCTCGACCGCATCGCCGTGCCCGAGAAGCCGCTCGACGTACTGGCACAGCAGATCGTCGCTGAGGTCGCGCTACAGGAATGGCGCGAGGACGATCTGTTGGCGCTGTACCAGCGCGCTTATCCGTTTTGCAACCTGGCTCGCGACGAATTTAGCGAAATCGTGCTGATGTTGTCCGAAGGGTTTCACACGCAGCGCGGGCGGCGCAGTGCGCATTTGCATCGAGACGCCGTCAACGGCGTTCTGCGCGGGCGGCGCGGGTCAGCGCTCGCAGCGGTGACATCCGGTGGCACGATTCCCGATACAGCCGATTACACCGTCATGCTCGAACCGCAGGCGCACGTGGTCGGTACCGTGCACGAAGACTTTGCGGCAGAAAGTATTCCGGGCGACGTGTTCCAGCTCGGCAATACGTCTTATCGCATCATGCGGGTCGAGCGCGGTACGGTCAGAGTCGAAGACGCAAAAGGGGCGCCGCCCAGCATTCCGTTCTGGCTGGGCGAGGCGCCTGGACGCACCGTCGAACTATCGCAATCACTATCTCGGCTGCGCGAGACGATCGCAGGCTTGCTCGATGGTGGCGGACGCGACGCCGCGCTCGCGTGGCTGATCGACGAGGTCGGCATCGGGCTGGCTGCGGCCGAGCAGATCGTCGATTACCTTGCGGCGGCGAAAGCCGCGCTGGGCCGCCTGCCGACCGGTGACGCCGTCGTGCTCGAGCGGTTCTTCGACGAGTCGGGCGGGATGCAGCTCGTGGTTCACACACCATTGGGTAGCCGGATCAACCGCGCATGGGGGCTGGCGCTGCGCAAACGATTTTGTCGCAAGTTCGACTTCGAGCTGCAGGCTGCGGCCACTGAGGATGCGATCGTGTTGTCGCTTGCAAGCAGCCACAGTTTTCCGCTGATCGACGTGGCTCACTATCTGTCTGCCAAAACGGTCCGACCCCTGTTGGTGCAGGCATTGCTCGACGCACCGATGTTTGGCACGCGCTGGCGCTGGAATGCCGGATTTGCACTCGCACTGCTGCGCTTTCGCGGCGGACACAAGGTTGCGCCGCAGTTGCAGCGGATGGCCTCCGAAGATTTGCTCGCGACGATTTTTCCCGATCAGGTCGCGTGCGGAGAGAACATCATTGGTGATCGCGAGATCCCCGATCATCCGCTGGTGCGTCAGACGATCGACGATTGCCTGCACGATGCGATGGACATCGATGGGCTCGAGCGCGTCCTGAGCGGAATCGAGCACGGCCGAATATCCGTGACGGCGTGTGACCTCGTCGAGCCGTCGCCGCTGGCGCTCGAAATTCTCTCCGCGCGCCCGTACGCTTATCTCGATGACGCGCCACTGGAGGAGCGACGCACACAAGCGGTCATGGCACGCCGATGGATGGATGCCGAGACCGCAGGCGATCTGGGAAAACTCGACGCCGAAGCGATCAGCCGCGTGCGCGAAGAAGTCTGGCCCGAACCGCGCAGCGCGGACGAACTGCACGACGCCCTGATGAGCATGGGCTTCTTCAACGACGCGGAGATCGCAGCGCGTCCGAACTGGCGCCCGCTGATCGACGAGCTGGTTGCCGCAAAGCGGGCAACCCGCGTCATCGCAGGAAGATCGGTGGTGCACGTCGCGGCCGAGCGCTTGCCCGAGCTCGACGCCGTGTTGCGCGATGCGGGGCACGTGCCGCCGATCGAAACGCCGCGCGACTATCACAAGGAGTGGGATCGCGACGATGCCTTGGTCGAGATTGTGCGCGACCGCCTGCAAGGTCTGGGGCCCGTAACGGTATCGGCCCTCGCCGCGCCGCTTGGCCTTGCGCCGAGCGCCCTCGAGGCAGCGCTGGCTCGACTCGAAGGCGAAGGTTCGGTGATGCAGGGACGATTCAGCCCCTCGGCGACGGAAGTTGAATGGTGCGAGCGCCGGCTGCTGGCGCGAATTCATCGATACACCGTGCATCGGCTGCGCAGGGAAATCGAGCCGGTTGAAGTGCGCGACTTCATGCGCTTTCTTTTCGAATGGCAGCGTGTCGCGCCCGAGGCGCGCGTCGAAGGCGCCGACGCCGTCGCCAACATCGTTTCGCAGCTGGAAGGTTTCGATGCGCCCGCAGCCGCTTGGGAGACCGAGATCCTGCCGGCGCGTGTCAATGAGTACGACCCCGCTTGGCTCGACGAGCTGAGCCGCGCTGGCCGCGTCGTGTGGACGCGGATTGCTCCGCTGCATTCAAGCGGCGAGCGGGCTCCTAGCCCGGTGCGTACCACGCCGATCGCGCTCGCTTCGCGGCGCAACCTGAACCTATGGGCTTCGCTCGCACCGGATGGGCAGAACATCGTGCTGACGTCGAACGCGCAACAGGTTGTGCAGTTCATCAACGACCATGGCGCCTCGTTTTTTGAAGACATCGTCGACGGCACCCGTCTGCTGCGGACCCAAGTCGAACAGGCGCTTGCCGAGTTGGTGGCGCAGGGACTGGTCAACGCCGACAGTTTCGGCGGCCTGCGCGCGCTGCTGGTCCCATCTGATCGACGGCGCACGTTCGACGGACAGAAGCGGCTGCGGCGCACCGCGTTGTTCGGCATCGAAGATGCAGGCCGCTGGGCACTGGTACGCCGCAAACCGGTTGCAGCGCCCGCAGAGGCGCGGCGTTCGGACAGTAACGGCGAGGTGATCGAGCACGTCGCGCGTACGCTGCTGCGTCGCTACGGCGTCGTGTTCTGGCGTCTCGTTGCCCGCGAGGCAGCGTGGCTGCCGCCGTGGCGAGAGTTGCTGCGCTGCTATCGCCGACTCGAAGCGCGCAGCGAAATTCGCGGTGGTCGATTCGTTGCCGGACTCTCCGGCGAACAATTTGCAGCGCCCGAAGCGATCGGTCTGCTGCGCGACATTCGACGCCGCGATGCAACCGGTGCGTTGATCAGTCTGAGCGGTGCCGATCCGCTGAATCTCGTCGGTGTGCTGACGCCCGGATCGCGCTTGCCCGCACTGACCGGTAATCGCGTGCTTTATCGCGATGGCGTGCCGATTGCGCTGCTGGTTGCCGGTGACGCGCGCTTCCTCGAAGAACTCGCGCCTGAAGCGCAGTGGGCTGCGCGAAACGCACTGCTGCGCCGGCAAGTCCCCGCTACGCTGAAGTTTCTTGCCTGAGGCGAGCAGTCTCGGGGTTGTCGCACCTCGAGTGAGGCGCGGTCTCATTGAGCCCGATCCGCAGCGGCCTCGTAGGTACTCTGCAGAAAATCAAGCAGTGTGTCATCGGGCGATGCGGCTGCGCGAACCGCGTCGTACGGCAGAATGAATTCGCGCAGGTCGGTGCTGTAGAAGGCTGCCGCCGGCTTGACCTTGGCTTCGCTGAAGTCGAGTTTCGGCGCGCCGGGCCGTGCAAACTCGTCCCAGCTCTTGCTGCGCAAGCCTTCGATAGGCAGCCGATTCTTCTGCAGCAGTTCGATGGCGAAAGGGTTGACCCGGCCGTTCGGGTGGCTGCCCGCGCTGTGGGCCGCGAACCGGCCACGTCCGCGTCCCATCGAATTCATCAACGCTTCACTGATGATCGAGCGTGCAGAGTTGCCCGTGCAAAGAAAAGCACCTGCTTGATTGAGTCATTCATCAATAGTCAGCAGCAGCCAGCAGCACGCTGCGGCCTGCTTGCCGTCATCGCTGCAGATCACAGCAGGTCGATTCCGAATTTGGCTGCGCTTGCTTCGGCTCCTCGTCGCCGCCGAAGTACTCGATCTGATTCAGCGTGTGGTACGTCTCCCACGCAACTCCTTGCGGATCGGTATACCAATACTTGTCAGATCGGGCGTAGCAACAGCTCGAGCCTTTCTCAGCGAATGCCGCAACGTCCGCTTGCTCGGCCTGCGTGCGCAGCGTCTCGAGCTCTGCGTCGGAGTCGACTTGCAGACCCAGGTGGTTGATGCCGAAGCGATCGTCACCGCGCTGCGAGATCGCGAAATTAATGCGCGGATCGTCGACCATCCACTTCGCGTAGTCCGACTTCTGCACAGTGGGATCCGCGCCGAACAGCGCGGAATAGAAGCGGACACTGGACGCAAGGTCCTTGACTGCGACATGCACGTGGAAGCGCTTCATGTGGTTGCCTTTCTGCGGGATTTGACAACGGAGGGCGCCGCGCAGGCAGCCGGCGCGCATTGGCCACCGTCAGCAGCACAGCAATTCTCGGTTAGAAACTCGAGCAGGCGATTCATCACAGGGAAATTTGCGGCGTAGTAAACGAATCGACCGTCTTGGCGCGCCGTGACAAGCCTTACTTGGCTCAGCTCCTTCAAATGAAACGACAGCGTCGCCGGCGAGACACCAAGGTGCTCCGCGATTTCACCCGCTGCCAGCCCGCTGGCGCCTTGCTGCACCAGCAGCCGAAACGTCTCGAGCCGGGTGTCCTGAGCCAGCGCACCAAGCGCACGAACCGCTTCAATCGTTTTCATATCTCTATAATCGTTTAAGTATTGGCGATTGTCAAGCGCGGCTTGCTGCCGTGTGCAGCAAGCCCGGCAACGCGTTGTTGCGGGGCACGTTGTCATGCTGCATCAGTTGAAGATGGCCGAATGAAAAAGGCGTTGCGTGCAATACGTCGCAAACGTGGCTGCCGAAGCGTGCAAGCCAGTGAGGGACTCGAACTACGAGTGCCGCGCGCGTGTCGGTTACGCATTGCTGACGCCGCAGCTGTGCCAAATATTCGGTGATCGTCATTTCGACCGGCCCACCGAGCTCTATTTCGCGCGCAGACGATAAATTCAATTCGCACATCAGCGCGAGCGCGAGCCCCAGATCGTCGACGTCGAGCGGAGCGATGCGCCCGCGCGAACTGGCCGGTACGAAATGAATCGGCCAGCGTGCAACGCTGCGGAACCATCGTGAGCCGTACCCATCGTCACCGGCGAGCAACGATGGTCGAACGATCAGGCACTCAAACGTGCGTGCGCGCAACGCAGCTTCGCCGCTGCGCTTCGAAGTCAGGAAACGGCTTGTCACCTGCTGCTCGAGGCCGAGCGCGGAAATATGCAGCAAGCGCCGGACACCGGAACGTTCGCACGCATCGGCCAGCGCAGCCGGCGCACGATGATGGACCTTCTCGTAGGTTTCTGCGCCTCGCTGCCGCAAAATGCCCACACAATTGACCGCCACATCTACGCGAGCCAGCAGCGGCTGCCAGGATTCGGCCGTGAGGAGCTGCTCGAACCGCGCTGCGCCGCGCTCGCAACGGTGCGCCTCCGGCGGAAGGCGACGGGCCGCGCGCTCGGGATACCGGCTGCCGATCACGACCTCGTGTCCGCGTGCCAACAGCGCGGCGACAGTATGGCGTCCGATAAAACCCGCGCCGCCAAGTACCAGCACACGCATCGTCAATCGATCGGCAACGGACGCACGATCGGCTCGCCGTGGAGCCAAGCCCTCAGACACTCGGTCACACCACGCGCAAACGCCTCGAACACCGGTTGCGACACAAATCCGATATGCGGCGTCATGACGACGTTCGTCATCGAACGGAGTGGATGATCGGTCCTTAGCGGTTCTTCGTCATACACGTCGAGCGCGGCCATCGCCGGCTTGCCGATCGACAGTGCTGCGAGCAATGCCGGCATTTCGATCAGCGCGGAGCGCGACGTGTTGACCAGAATCGAATCAGATCGCATCAGCGCAAGCGTGTGCGCGTTCAGCAGCCCGCGCGTCTGATCGGTCGGTACCAGATGCAGGCTGACGACGCGGCATGAGGAAAGCAACAGCTCGAGCGACGCCGCGACCGTACCGTGTTTGGCTGCGCGCTCCGCAGTCATATGCGGGCTCCACGCCATGACTTCCATGCCGAAGGCGTGGGCAACATGCACAACGCGGCCGCCGATCTGGCCCAATCCGATGACGCCAAAGCGTTCGCCGGCCAGCACCCCGGACAGCGGTTGATCGCTGCGCCAGCCCCCTGACCGCACGACGCTGATGTTTGCCTCGAGCCGTTTTATCGCGGCAAGAATCAGCGCCCACGTCAGCTCGCACGTGCTGTCTTTCGAAGGCCCCCACTCGGTGTGGCTGATGGGCACGCCCCGCGCAACCAGCGCCGGCACGTCGAGGGCCGTGTTGCGCGCACCCGTGAAAATCAGGTAGCGCAGCTTCGGCAGCCGGTCGATCAGTTCCGCGCGAAACGGCGTCCGGTCGCGAATCAGCACGACAGCATCGGCCTCGGCCAGCGCAGCGTGCAGGACGCGACCGCGCACCGGTTCATGATGCACCTCAACGTCGGCGAGCCGATCGATGTCCGACCAGTCGGCCAGCTTTCGAATGGCTCGCTCGTAGTCGTCGAGCACGACGATACGGCTTTGTCTAGCGCGACTCATTTCGACAGTTAGGGCTGCGCGCCGGCCGTCAGCGCGCGTACATCAGATGCAGTACCCGTTTCCCAGGCTGACGCGATCAGCGACTGCGTCTTATCGGTACCGATCACCGGCTCACTCAGCGCCCGGAACTTGGCCTCGAGCTGCGCGTCGCTCATCGGCCTTTGCAACGAGCCGATCGCATGCTCAACGAAAACATGCTCGCGTCGGCCGTCGGTCATGATCGCGGTGACATCGGCCGAGGCTTCATTGATTCGATCGTCCACCGTCGCGACGATCCTGAGTCTGAGGTCGATCACGTCGGGCCGCTTCACAACTGCATCCGAGAACTCGTGCTCGCCGGCGCGGCCGAACAGCAGTCCCACTGCGCAGCCGTGATACACGCTGAACTTGCCTTGCAAACCGTCCGCGGGCTCCTTCTTGCCGGTCAGTTCCAGCACCAGTGGGTGAACCTTCAGTTCAATTCGTTCGACGTGCTCGGGCCGCACGCCGCGCTCGCGCAACTGAAGCGCAGCATCAATGCTGGGATGAATCACGATGCCGCACGCAAATGGTTTGTACGTGTTGAACGAAACTTCGAACCGCTCTCCAAGCTCGTCGGTCACCTCGTGCCAGGCACGCTTGTCAGACACCACCTGCACGAAACCGCGCGGCGCTTCGATCGATTTGAGGCTCGCGGTGAATCCATTCTTCGCCAGCAGCGCCGCCATCAGGCCTGCGCGCGCTGCACCGCCTGGATGAAACGGCTTCATCATCGTCCCGAACTGCTCGCGCAACCCGATCGGCTGCGACGCCGCAATACCGAGCGCCATCGCGGTCTTGTGCTCATCGAGCTGCAGCAGTCGCGCGCACGCCGCCGCTGCGCCAAACATGCCGGTTGACCCTGTGATGTGCCAGCCGCGGTCGTAGTGATCAGGGTAAATCGTGTTGCCGAGCCTGCACGCAACATCGACACCGAGTACCAGCGAATCCATCAGTTGCCGGCCCGATGCACCGATCATCTCCGCCAGCGCGAGCGCAGCCGACGCCACCGGGCCCGCCGGATGAATGATCGTCTTCAGGTGCGTGTCATCGAAGTCGAAAGTGTGCGATGTGATTCCGTTGATGAGTGCCGCGCTTGCGATGTCGACTCGCTCACGCCGGCCCAGCACGGTCGCCTGCGGCGACGGCTGCAGCATCTGCACCGCCGCCAGCGCAGCACGGCACGCTTCGTGATTTGCAGCACCGACCGCGCAGCCGATCCAATTGACCAGCGTGCGGTGCGCCTCCCGGTCGACGGTGTCGCTCCATCCGCGCGACGGATGGGTCGCAACGAACCGCGCGAGGATCTGCGTGATCGGCGGCGCGTGCGGGTCGGCGGCGACTTGAGTATTACGCACGATGGAGGGCTGCATCGGACAATAATCGCACGTCGGCGTGACGTACGATGCGGCGGAGCGCGGTGTACTGAAACGATGCCATGAAGCCGAACTTTCTGCTGATCCTGATCGACGATCTGCGGTACGACGAGTTCGGCGCCGGCGGCCACCCGTATATGCTGACGCCGCATATCGATCGGCTCGCGCGAGAAGGCGCGATCTTCGAGCGCGCATTTCACACGACCCCGATCTGCTCGCCTAACCGTGCTTCAATCGTCAGCGGCCAGTACGCAAGTCGGCACGGCATCATCGACAACGTCGCACGAGACGCGATGAGCCATCGACTGCCGAACTATCACCTCGAACTGCAAACACTCGGCTACGAAACTGCGCACATCGGCAAGTGGCATATGGGCAACGACGGCATGCCGCGCCCCGGATACGACACCTGGGTCAGCTACGACGGCCACGGAAAGCTCAACGATCCGCGGCTCAATCACAACGGCAAGTATGTGCAGCGCAGCGGCTACATCACCGACATCATGAACGAGCTGGCGGTCGAGTTTCTGCAGCGCAAGCGAACGAAGCCGTTTTCGCTTTTCTTCGCGCACAAGGCAGTGCATCCCGATGCCGAGCAGGCGGCCGACGGCACGCTGCGCATTTCGGCGCAAGGCGCATATGTCGTTGCCGACCGGCACAAGGAGCTTTATCGCGACGCCGTGTTTCCGCGCACACCGAACATGTTGCCCGCCCACGAGGTGATCAAGAGCAAGCCCGCGTGGGCCGAGAGCTTCGCGATGAAGTCGAGCCCGGCGTCGCAGGGAATTTTGTCAGCGCTGCAGTCGGGCGAGCAGGAGGAAATTCGCTTGCGCGCGAGAATGATGGCGGCGGTCGATGAGGGCGTCGGTTCGATCATCAAAGTGCTCGAGCGCAATGGCGAACTCGACAATACGTTCATCGTGTTCTTCAGCGACAACGGATTCTTCTTTGGCGAGCACGCGCTTGGGCCGGAGCGACGCTTTGCTTACGAAGAAGGAATTCGTTCGCCATTCGTGGTCCGCTATCCGCGTAAGGTCAGAGCCGGTTCGCGCCGTCGCGAGCTCATGATCTGTCAGGACCTCGCGCCGACGCTGATCGAACTCGCGGGCGGCAAGCCCGGACCGCAAATACAAGGACGATCGCTGCTGCCGCTGTTTGCTGCGCGCAAAGCAGCCTGGCGCAAATCGATCCTGATCGAATACTGGGCCGAGCAGGCGCTGCCGTGGCTGGTCGGCATGACCTACAAGGCGGTGCGCACCGATCGCTATAAGTACATCCACTGGGTCAATCGCGGCCGTGCAGGCGAGCTCGATGAGCTCTACGACCTTGAGCAAGATCCGTTTGAGGTGGTGAACCTGAATCGAAGCCGAAAGCTCGCACCAACTCGCGAGAAGCTACGGCGGGAACTCAAGCGACTCGTTGTCGAAGCGATCGGACTGTAGTCTTTCCAATCCACTTCGCCTTCTCCCACACCAGCTCCGACGGTGACCGAACAATCCGCTCAGTCCACAGGGCTCCGACACTCGACCGGCTTTCTCGGGATGAATCTTTTCTCGGTCAACGAGGGTCCGCTCTTCGGCAGAATCCTGTTCTTTCTGATCGTGTTCGTACCAACGGCGTTCCTGACTTTCTACACGATCGTCAAGTCGCGTCGGCTATCGGACTTTCTGGACGTACTGCCGGACGAAGAAGTGTCGGCACGCGACAAGTTCATTGCGCTGGGAAACATCTGGCGCAAGAAGAGCCCTGAACAAGGTTAGCCCGCCAGCGAGATTGAGGCGATGCCGTCGCGACTCAAATGGTTCTCGGTTCATCGCTGGGTGGGCACCGGTCTTGGAGCGTGGTTTGCGCTGGTCGGATTGACCGGCGCGATCCTCGTATTCGACGATCCAATCGATGCGTGGCTCAACCCGCATTTGCTGACCACGATCTCACGCGGACCGCAGCTCAGTGCGCAGGCAATCGTCGAGCATGCAGAAGCTGCCTATCCGCTTGGCCTGGTCGAGAAAATTCGCTTTCCAATCGCCGACGGCGAGGTTTATCGGCTGACGCTGCGCGCAAGACCGCGCCGTGTCGGTGCCGAAAGGATCGAAGCCACGTTCGACCCGGTCAGCGGTGCACGTCTGGGCGCACGCTTGCTCGAATCGATCAGCCTTGCGCGACCCGATCTGATGCGAACGCTTTACGAATTTCACCGCAACGTTCTGTTGGGCAATACCGGTTCGAACATCGTGGGGCTTGCGGGTGTTCTGCTTCTGACGTCGACGGTGACCGGTTTCGTGCTAGCGGTGCCGCGTTCGCGCGCCGCGTTAAGGCGCATTGTGTCCATCAACCCTCGAGCATCGGGCACACGCATCGCGTTCGACCTGCATCGCTCGACCGGCATCATCTTCGCACTGACACTGCTGCTGGCAACGCTGACTGGTGCGACGCTGGTCTACGTCAACTACGTGCGCGAGATCGTCAGTGTCTTTTCAGCGGTCGCACCCTTTCCGACCGTCCCCTGGCAGCCCCAGGAAGGGCAGCAGCCGCTGCAGCTCGACCGCGTGATCGCCGATCTGAAGATGCGCTTCCCCGAACACGCGCTGCTTGAAGTGCACGGTTCGCCGCGCCAGATGGCAGGCCATCTTTACTACCTCAAAAAGCCTGGCGATGTGCACCGGCTCGGCGACACGATCGTATGGATCAACCCCCTCTCAGGCGAGTTGATGGTCGAGCGTAGTCCGCGCACGCGCACCTCTGGCGAGGCCTTCATGCACTGGTTGTTTCCGCTGCACAGCGGCACTGCGTTCGGAACGGCCGGTCAGGTAGCAATGTCAGCCACCGGCGCAGTACCGTTGCTGATGGTGGTCACCGGTCTGTGGGTGTGGCTGCGCAAGCGCCGCGGCGAGCGGATCGCGCGCGAGCGTCGCACGATGCGCCATCAGGTCGCAGCGCGTGCCTGATTGCGCGGCGCGCGCGTCAGGCGGCATCGAGCACGGTGTCGTCGATCATAGTTTCGACACCCGGCAACACACACGTGGTGCGGATGACGCTTTGTCGCCAAGCTGTCGCGGCCAGCGCCAGCGCTGCTGTTCCGGCAAACGCCAGTGCAGAGCGCAGTCCATAGTGTTCTCCCAACCATCCGCCCAGCAACGCACCGGGCCCCGCTGGCAACAGGATCAACCAACGCATCGTGCTGGTCATGCGACCCAGCAGCGGAGCGGGTGTGACCGCCTGCCGCAGCGCCAGGAATGTGATGAAGATCAGCACCGCGCCGAATCCGAACATCATCAGCATCGTGGCAAACAGCGCGATACCCAGTGCAGATGCAGGTGCAACCGCGCCCAGCAGCCAGCCGACGCCGCATAGGGCGATGCCCAGAACCAGTGTCGGTCCGGGACCGAGTCGGCGCGCGATGCGATTGCCTACCGAGCTCGACACGATCGTTCCAACGCCGAGGCCGACAAAACACAAACCCACCGCACCTTCAGACAGACCCAATGTGCGCGTGGCGAACAGGATCTGCACCACCAGCGCCGCGTGATGGCACATCTGCCAGCCGCCCACCACGGCCGCCATCGTGATCAGCAGCCGGTGCTGCATCACGAACGTAAGTCCGGTGCGCATCGCCGGCCAAAACCGCGCGGCCGCCAGCTGCGCACCTTCCTGCACGTCGATGCCGCGCAGGATCGCAGCCGAGACCGCGAGTAGCACCACATCGGCCAGCAGCGCCATCGGTGCGCCCACCAGCTTGATCAACACGCCGGCGGCGCCTGGCCCGGCAACTTCGGCCGACGACGACGCCAGCGCATTCTTCGCGTGCGCCTCGACCAGGCGTTCGCGCGCCACCACTTGAGTCAGCACAATCTGCGCAGCACTGCCAGCAATGGTTGCAACCGTCCCGATCGCGAAACCGACGAAGTAGAGCCAGGACATCGACAGCCAACCAATCCACCACGCGAGCGGCACGCTGGCGACGACCAGCGCCAGCAGCGATTCACCGATCACATAGACCGGCAATTTTCGAACACGATCGAGCCAGACACCCGCAGGCAGTGAAAACAGAACGAACGGCGCGACCTCCGTTGCTGTCAACAGACCCATTTGCGTCGGCGTCGCATGTAACAACACAGCTGCGGTCAGCGGCAGCGCGAGCAATGTCACCTGGCCGCCGAACGAACTGATCAGAATCGACGACCACAGACGGCGATAGGTCACATCGCGCAGCAGATCGTCGGGCGCGAGGCGTATGCGCTCGATTGCCCGCGCAAGGTGACGCCGCAGCGCAATCGCCGCGTAGTTGAGACTCATCAAAAAGCTTTTGTGTTCGAGACAGCGGCGAAGCTTAGCGAGTCTGCCTCAGCACGGCGTGTTCAACCCGCAACGGTCTCCGACTGCTCGATCGCGTCCAATAGAACGTGCGCCGGTTGTGCGCCCGAAACGGTCAGACGCTGGTTGAAGATGAAGAACGGAACACCGGCGACACCCAGCGTGCGGGCGCGGCGTTCTTCGGCCGCCACCTCGGCGCGACCGGCGTCGGATGCGAGCCAGACGCGTGCGGCACCGGCATCGAAGCCGGCATCGCCGGCCACGGCGGAAAGATTGTCGATGTCGCCGATGTCGACGCCTTCCACAAAGTAGGCATGGAACAGCCGCTCGACCAATGCGTCAGCGGCCCGCAGGTCAATCTGTTGTGCCCACGCGGTCAGCCGATGCGCGTCGATCGTGTTCGGTTGCCGGGCGATGCGTTCAAAATCGAACGCGATTCCAACGTCGTCGCCGGCGGCTTTGATCCGGGCGTAAATCTGCTGCGCACGGTCGGGTCCGCCGAACTTCTGTTCGAGATACCTGCGGCGATCGACACCGCCCGCAGGAATGTCCGGATTGAGCTGGAACGCGAGCCAGCGTACCCGCGCCTCCTGATTCGTTTGCGGCTGCTGCTTCGCGCGCTGGGCAAGTGCTTCTTCAAGGCGGCGCTTGCCGATGTAGCACCAGGGGCAAACGGCGTCCGAGATAATTTCGATTGAAAGGGGTGGCGCTTGGATATCCATCGCGTCTCGCTGGTTCCGGGGTATTTTCGCAGAATCATGCAGCACCTTTCGGGCCCGCTCAGACGCTGCATCGTGCAAAGCTCGGCCCATCTGTGTAGGCTTCTTTTTCCGATCGTTCGAATGCCCCACGATGAGCTCCCCTCCATCTGTCACCGTTCGCGAAGTCGGCCTGCGGGACGGACTCCAGAGCATTTCGCGCGTGCTTCCGACGCATCTGAAACTCGAGTGGATCCGCGCAGCATATGGCGCAGGCCAGCGCGAAATCGAGGTCGGCTCGTTCGTTCCGGCGCGCCTGCTGCCGCAGCTGGCCGACACCGATCAGCTGGTCGCTTTTGCGAAGACGCTGCCCGATCTGCGCGTGTCGGTTCTGGTGCCCAATCTGAAAGGCGCCGAGCATGCGATTGAAAGCGGCGCTGATCTGATGCTGGTACCGCTGTCGGCGAGCCGCGCTCACAGCCTTGCAAACCTGCGCAAGGCACCCGATGACGTTGTCGCGG
Organism: Burkholderiaceae bacterium; assembly: GCA_040003315.1. GTDB lineage: Bacteria > Pseudomonadota > Gammaproteobacteria > Burkholderiales > Burkholderiaceae_F > JACCZX01. The sequence continues at coordinate 28,683 of JBDUCU010000009.1, forward strand.
ACATCGCCCGCATCCGCGACATGCGCGACGCGACTGAATCGCGGTGCATGATCGAAGTCGGCATCAGCACCGCGTTCGGCTGCACGCTGCAGGGAAAAGTCGAGTCAAGCGAAGTGTTGCGCCTGCTGCGTGCCGTGCTCGACGCCGGTGCAGATCACGTCGGACTGGCCGACACAGTCGGCTACGCCGACCCATCGACGGTGCGCCGCCTGTTCGAGCAAGCGCTTGCGATCGCCGGCGATCGTCTGAACAACGGCCACTTTCATGACACGCGCGGACTCGGCATGGCCAACGTCTATGCCGCGTGGCAGGCGGGCATCACCCGCTTCGACGCGTGTCTGGCCGGCATCGGTGGCTGCCCGCATGCGCCCGGGGCAAGCGGCAACGTTGCGACCGAAGACATGGTTTACATGTTCGCCAGCATGGGAGTTTCGACCGGCCAGGATTTCGACCAGCTGATCCAACTGCGAGCGAAGATCGCGCAGTGGCTTGACGGCGAGTCCCTGCACGGTTCGCTATGGCGCGCTGGACTGCCGAAGACGATGCTGGCTGCAAGCGCATGAGCGCGCCACCTCAGCCGCTCGCAGGATTGCGAGTCGTCGAGTTCACCCATATGGTGATGGGCCCCACGTGCGGCATGGTGCTGGCCGACATGGGTGCCGAAGTGATCAAAGTCGAACCGATCGATGGTGATCGCACGCGCTTTCTGCTCGGTGCCGGCGCGGGTTTTTTCCCAATGTTCAATCGCAACAAGAAAAGCATTGCAATCGACTTGCGCAAGGCGGCCGGTGCAGAGGTGGCGCGCGAGCTCGCTGGCCGCGCCGACGTGGTGCTCGAAAACTTCAAGCCGAACACAATGCACAAGTACGGGCTCGACTACGAGTCGCTCGCGAAGGCCAACCCGCGATTGATCTATGTCAGCCACAAAGGTTTTTTGCCTGGACCATACGAGCATCGGACGGCTCTCGACGAAGTGGTGCAGATGATGGGCGGCCTCGCCTACATGACAGGTCGGCCGGGCGATCCGTTGCGCGCGGGAACCAGCGTCAACGACATCATGGGCGGCATGTTCGGCGCCATCGGCACGCTGGCGGCGCTGATTCAGCGCGGCGTCACCGGCAGGGGCATGGAAGTGCGGTCAGCATTGTTCGAGAACAACGTGTTTCTGATGGGCCAGCACATGCTGCAGTACGCAATGACCGGTAAACACCCGGCGCCGATGCCGGCGCGCGTCAGCCCGTGGGCAATCTACGACGTCTTCACCGTCAGCAATGGGGAACAGATTTTTTTGGCGGCCGTCAGCGACGCGCAGTGGATTACGTTCTGCGACGCACTTGGCTACGACGACCTGAAGAGCGATCCACGACTATCGACCAACAATCAGCGGGTCCATCAGCGGCCGACGCTTCTGAAGACGCTGGGCGAGCGCTTGGCGGTGCACACCGCCGATGAATTGGCGGCGGTGTTCGAGCGGGCCGGATTGCCTTTCGCGCCGATCCGGCGACCGGAGGATCTGTACGACGACCCGCACCTGAAGGCGACCGGAGGGCTGGCTGATATTCAACTGCCCGATGGCGACAAGGCCGGCCAAACCGTCAAGACCACATTGTTCCCGATCACACTCGAAGGAAAACGCCTCGGCGTGCGCGTCGGTCCACCGAAGTTGGGCGAACATACGCACCAGCTGCTGGGCGGCCTGGGCTACCCAAACGAAAGAATTGATGCGCTGCTGGCGCAAGCCGCAGTTGCTTAGGTTGCAATCGAGGAGATGCGATGACCACAGATAACCACGACCTCCGTTTGCGCCGACAAGTGCTGATCGGCATGGCCGGCTGCGCCCTATCGACGTTCGCGTTCTGGTCGGGCGCAGCACAGGGCCAGGCCAAAGTGGTCCGCTTCATTCTGCCGGTGGCAACGGCGTCGGGTGTCGACACGATCACGCGTGCGGCGTTGCCGGCGCTCGCGGCCGCGCTGGGCCATCCGGTGGTTGTCGAAAATCAGCCCGGTGCCGGCGGCATCGTCGGCACTTCCGCGCTGACCAAGTCGCCGCCCGATGGCTACACGCTGAGCATCGTTTCGAACAATCACGTGATCTATCCCAGCGTTTATAAGTCGCTGCCCTTCGATCCGATCAACGACATCACGCCGATCGCGGTGATCGGATCGACGCCGATCGTGCTGGTCGTTAATCCCAAGGTGCCCGCCAAGAATGCGCAGGAACTGGTTGCTCTGCTGAAGGCCAAGCCAGGCGGATACAACTATGGCTCTTCGGGCAATGGAACGATCCTGCACCTGGCGGCTGAGATGTTCATGGACGAAGCAGGCGTCAAGACCACGCACGTTCCCTACAAAGGTGTTGGCCCGATGCTGACCGACCTGATTGGCGGTCAAGTCGAAATCGGCGCGCTGTCGCTGCCGTCGATCCAGCAGCATCTGAAAAGCGGTGCGCTACGCGCGATCGGCACCGGCACTGCAACGCGCCTGGCAGCGGCACCTGATATTCCGACGATGTCTGAGCAGGGGCTGCCGGGTTACCTGGTCGAAGGTTGGTTCGCAGTGATCGGTCCGCCGAAAATGTCTGCGGCCGACGTCAAGCGAATCAACGCCGCAATAGCCACTGCATTCGCGACTCCTGAGGTGCGTGAACAGATGGCCAAGCAAGGCAACACGATCAACGTCAGTACACCGGAATTCGCTGCCCAATTTTTCCGCACTGAGTTGGCGAAATACGCCAAACTGGTCAAAAAAGCGGGGATCGAGCTGCAGTAAGCGTCGCACGCCGTCGGCGCCTGCCGCTCGATACGGCGGGACCGTGCGCGCGATGATTTGCTGATGGATATTGAATCGCGACACGAGATGCAGGATTCCGCGCCATTCACGGTGAGCGCACGTGCCGGCGATGCAATACGTTTGCGCGCCGCTCTGTCATCCGACCCGAACAATCGCGTCGCGTGGCACAACCTGGCTGCAGCGGAGGGCGACCTCGGGCACGCCGCTGAAGCCGAAGTGGCTGCGCGATGTGCGATCGCACTCTGCATCGCTGCGCCGGAGACACGGATCCGCTGCGTTCGCGATATAGCGGCCGTGCTGCGCTGGCTGGCGCGTGGAGCGTGCGCCTGCGTTCGGGCGGTCATCACGTCGACCATGTGCGTTTCGGCCGGCCCGGCTTCAAAACACAGCCGCCGTTGGAGGCGGATCACTTCGTCAAACCGCGCCCGGGTCTGCTCGTCCTTTTTCCGGCTTATATCTGGCCCAGCGTCGAACCATTCGAGAGCGACCATCCTCGGTTGACGGTGGCGTTCGATGCAGTTCCTGCCTGAGGACTGCTACGTCTGCAGCTTTGCAGTCATCGTGATCTTGGCCTTCATCAGCTTCGACACCGGGCATCCTTCCTTCGCCTTGTTCGCTATCTGCTCGAACTTCGCCTGATCCGCACCTGGAATTTTCGCCACCACGTTCAAGTGACTTGCGGTGATCTCAAAGCCTTCGCCTACTTTTTCGAGGGTGATTTCCGCCTGTGTTTCGATCCTCTCTGCCGTCAGCCCTTCGTTGCCGAGCATTAGCGACAGCGCCATTGAAAAACAGCCCGCGTGTGCTGCTCCAATCAGTTCTTCAGGGTTCGTGCCCTTGCCGTTTTCAAAGCGTGACTTGAAACCATAAGGCGCGTCCTTCAAGACGCCCGTTTCGGTGGAGATCGTTCCACCACCATCTTGGATGCCGCCTTTCCAGACCGCCGATGCTTTTTTGACTGTCATGTTCACTCCTCGGTTGCTGTGCCGCAGTATCGCGAGCAAGGGGCAAACCCGCTTAGGCGCCAAGGCTATGCCCGCATACAATCCGGCGAAATTCTATTAAGGCGTTGATTCAAAACAGGAGACATTGGATGAAACACATCAAGCACGTGCTTGCCGCGTTGGCGGCAGCCGGCCTTGTGGTCGCAGCTTTCGCGCAGGAGAAGGTGACGCTCTCGATTGCAACCGGCCCCACGACTGGAGTGTATTACCCACTCGGCGGCGGCATCGCCAATATTCTTTCGAAGTATGTGCCGGGTTACGCCGCCAACGCAGAGACGACGGCCGGCTCAGTGGCCAACCTGCAGTTGATGAGCCAGAAAAAGTCCGACATCGCGCTGTCGATGGCCGACGCGGCGTGGGATGGATTCAAGGGACAGGGCCGATTCGCCAGCGGCGCAGTGCCGGTGCGCACTCTGATGATCGCGTATCCGAACCGGATGCACATCGTGACGGTCGATGGCACCGGGATCAACAAGATTTCGGACTTGAAAGGCAAGCGCGTGTCGACCGGTGCGGCGAACAGCGCGACCGAGTTGATGGCAGCACGCGTCCTCGAAGCTGCAGGACTCGATCAGGAGAAAGACATCCGGCGCGAACGTCTTGACCCAGGCAAATCGGCCGATGCGATCAAGGACCGCAAGCTCGACGCATTCTTCTGGGTCGGCGGCATTCCGACCGCGGCGGTCACGGATCTCGGTGCAACCCCAGGCACCAAGCTGAAACTCGTCGATCATGCCGAGGTTGTCGACGCCATGAACAAGAAATACGGCCCGCTTTACATCCGCGACACGATTCCTGCGAAGTCATACCCCGGACAGGAGCAGCCGAACCAGGTCGCAACTGTGCAGAACCTGATCATCGCGCGCGCAGATATGTCCGATCAGGTCGCCTACAACATCGTCAAGACAATTTTCGAGAAGCGCGACGAGCTGATCCAGGTGCACAAAGAGGCGCAGAACTTCGACCTGAAGGCGCAATCGAACGATGCGTCGCCGATTCCGTTTCATCCTGGCGCGCTCAAGTACTTTGCCGAGAAGGGCATCAAGCTCAAGTAGCCGGTCGTTTGCAGCTCGATGCACCGCGTAGCGCATGGCTGAACTGACGGGGCAACCGGTGCCGGTCACGCCGACACCGATCGTCACCGAGGAGCAGCGGCTCGCGGCCGAGCAATTCATCGCGATCGAGGAAGGCGCGCACAACAAGTTCCCCGGCGCCTGGGGCACGTTTCTTTTTGCCGTCGCTGTCGCGATGAGCCTGTACCACCTCTACGCGGCCTATGGCATCGTCACCACGACCACGCTGCGCTACGTACACGTCGCGTTCATGTTGTTCCTGGTGTTCACGTTGTTTCCCGCAGTCCGCCGCCTGCGTCACCGCTTCAGCTGGCTCGATCTGATCTGCGCACTGGTCGGCGTCGCAACCAGTGTTTACGCGCTCGTCGGCGGCGACGATTTTCTCGATCGCAGCACTGCACCCAACACGGTCGATCTCGTGATGGGTGTGGCGTTGATTGTGCTCGTGCTCGAAGCCGCCCGGCGCTCGACGGGCTGGATCATGCCGCTCATCTGCGTGTTGTTCGTCGTGTACGCGATGACCGGCCCCAGTCTTCCGTCACCGTGGACGCATCGCGGCTATGACGTCGACCGTCTGGTCGGCACGATGTACATGACGCTGGAAGGGATTTTCGGATCGCCGATCGATGTCTCGTCGTCGCTGATCATCCTGTTCACGATTTACGGCGCCATTTTGCAGTTCTCGAACGCGGGCCAGTTCTTCATCGACTTTTCGCTGGCTGCGTTCGGCACCAAAGCAACGGGTGCCGGTCGCGCAGTCACCGTCGCTTCGTTTCTGCTCGGCGGTCCGTCGGGCTCCGGCGTTGCCACCACGGTGACGCTTGGTACGGTGGCTTATCCAATGCTGGCGAAGGCCGGCTACGAGAAAAACGCTGCCGGCGGACTGCTTGCTGCCGGGGGGCTCGGCGCGATCCTGTCGCCGCCGGTGCTAGGCGCAGCAGCGTTTCTGATCTCGGAGTTTCTGAAGATCTCGTATCTCGAGGTTATTCGGATGGCGATCATTCCGACCTGCCTCTACTACCTTTCGCTGCTGTTTATGGTCGAGATCGACGCCCGCAAGCATTCGATGCGACAGGTTCGGGTCGAAAACAGCGCGACCGTGTGGCAGTTGACGAGGACGATGGGGTTCCATTTCTCATCACTGGTCGCGATCGTCGTTTTCCTGCTGATCGGATTTTCGCCAATTGCATCAGTGTTCTGGGCCACCGTGGTCGCGGTGCTGATCAGTTTTCTTAACCGCGACAGCGCGCTGCTCGACATACCGATGATCCTGCGCCGGCCCCCGGGTTGGGTGCGCGAAGTGTTGCTGAACTCGAAGCTGATGAAGGCGCTGGAAGCGGGCTCGGTCGGAATGCTCAGCGTCGCCGCGACCTGCGCCGCGGCGGGCATCATCGTCGGCGTCGTGACGTTGACCGGCCTCGGCCTGCGCTTTGCCGATATCGTTGTTTCATACGCCGGTGGAAGCCTGCTGTTGACCGCGATCTATACGGCGCTGATCGTCTGGGTCGTCGGCCTCGCGGTACCGGTCACAGCGAGTTACATCATCTGTGCCGTCGTCGCAGCGCCGGCGCTGATTAAGCTCGGAGTTCCCGACTTTGCGGCGCACATGTTTATCTTCTACTACGCGGTGCTCTCTGAAGTCTCGCCGCCGACCGCGCTTTCTCCGTTCGCAGCCGCGGCGATCACCGGCGGCGACCCGTATAAGACAACCTTGCAATCGTGGAAATACACGCTGCCCGCGTTCGTCGTGCCGTTCGTCTTTGTACTCGACCCGCTCGGCGTCGGACTGCTGCTTGTGTTGCCCAAGGGCGGCAGCTGGTGGGACGTGGCGTGGATCGTTGGCCTCGTGGTGATCGCGCTGATTGCACTGGCGGGCGCGGCCGAGGGCTGGTTGATCAGCAAAACCACGCTGCTGGAACGACTGCTGCTGATCGCCGCCGGCCTGCTGATCATCTATCCGCACGCGTGGTTCGACGCGATCGGATTTGGATTACTGATGTCGGTCGTCGCACTGCAGTTGCTGCGGCGACGCGCACACCCAGTGCCGAGCGGCTAACGCGGATGGCTGCTTCCCGGCACGGCCGCCGGCCTTGCGTCATTTGCGTCGGCGGCTCTGCCACGATCGATCAAATTTTCCTCGTCGCTGAAGTCAAGCTTCCGTCGGTGAAGATCACTGCGACCGACTTCGTCGAGACCGGAGGGGGGATGGGTGCAAACGCCGCGGTCGCCGTTCAGCGACTCGGCGGCCAGGCAATCTACTGGGGTCGTGTCGGCGACGACGAGACGGGCGATCAAGTGATCGCGCTGTTGAAGCATGAAGGCATCGATGTTTCAACTGTGCGTCGGCTTGCAGGCTTTCGCACCAAGATCGCGACGATATTGATCGACGCCCAGGGCGAGCGGCTGGTAGTTTCAGTGCAGCCGCAAGGCTACCCGCCCGATGCCTCGTGGCTACCCACGGATCGAGTCGCCGACGCCGACGCCGTGCTGGCGGATACGCGCTGGCCCGTTGGCGCCCAACACTTGTTCGACGCAGCGGCGGCAGCGGGCAAACCAAGTGTGTTCGACGGCGACGCCGGAGATGCGCAGCAAGTGCGAACCACCGCGGCACTTGCGACGCACCCGTTTCTTTCTCAGTCGATGCTGCAGAGCCTCGGACTCGGCGAGCCCAGGCAAGCGCTGCCACGGTTGTTCAGCGGTCGCAATGTCGTATGCGGCGTCACGCTGGGTGCGGCCGGAGTGATGTGGTTCGACGGTAAGGCAGTCCAGAGCGCGCCAGCGCCAAAAGTGGCTGCGGTGGACACATTGGCAGCGGGCGATACGTGGCATGGTGCCTTTGCGCTTGGGCTCGCCGAGCGCAGAGGTCTTTCGTCGGCAATCGAGTTCGCGACCGCCGTGGCTGCAATGAAGTGCACGCGCTTCGGCGGCCGCGCCGGAATACCGCGACGCGAAGCGTTCGAGCAATGGCGCGCAGGTTTGGCACCGGTTGCGCGCAGCTAGTCGTTCCGGGCCTGCGACGGTACTACGACGCGAGCGCGGCGTCTTTCGCCGCGTAGGTCGTCCAGTATCTGCGCACCGATGCCGTCTCGCTCAACGCCAGGACTGCACAGGTCTGCTCATCATCGTTCTGCAGCTAATGTCTCCGGTCCGAGCTCGCGCAACGAGTTCACGCCAAGCAGGGCCATGTCCTGCCGAATCTCATCGCTCAGCAGGCCGATCGCGTGTGCAACAGCTGCCTGCCCGCCGATGGCCGCCGCGTAGACGAACGGCCGACCGATCAGCACGAAGTCAGCGCCCAACGAGAGCGCCTTCAGCACATCGGTGCCGCGCCGAATGCCGCCGTCGATCAGCACTTTCATTGCGCCCTTGACGCGCACGATCGCCGGCAGTGCGTGCAGCGGCGCCAGCGACCCGTCAAGTTGGCGGCCGCCGTGGTTCGAGACAACAATTCCGTCGACCCCGCGGTCGGCCGCGATGCGAGCGTCGTCCGCTGACAGAATTCCTTTCAGTATCAACCGACCGCCCCAGATGCGGCGGATCTGATCGACGTGTGGCCACGACAATTTATCGCGCGCGCTGAACTGGCGTGCCACCGAGCGCGCAATGATCGGCACGCCGCGAACCGCGCTCGAATTCTCGAAGTGCGGCATGCCACGGCTAAGCAGAGTCCGCAAAAGAGTTCCGATCAGCCACTGCGGATGACTGATGCCGTCCCAGGCAAGTCGGGCACTCGGGCGCAGCGGCATCGTGAAACCGACCCGAATGTTGTTTTCGCGGCTCGGTAGTGTGGCCACATCGACCGTGAGAACGAGTGTTCGATAACCCGCTGCGGCAACGCGGTGGACCATCGCCTCGATGCTCGCCGCCTCGCCCGGCAGATACGCCTGGAACCACGTCGAGCGTGGCGCCGCTTCTCGCACGTCCTCGAGACGTGTCAGACCCGTCGCACTGACGACCATTGGAATGTTGGCTGCGTCGGCGGCGCGTGCCAGTGCCAGATCGCCTTCGTAGGCGATCAGTGCGCTGATGCCGATCGGCGCGATGCCGAAAGGCGACGAGTATGTGTCGCCAAACAGTTCGACGCTCTGCGTACGCTCCGAAACATCCACCAGCACCCGGGGCAAAAAGGACCATCGTTGATACGCTGCCGCATTCGAATCCCGCGCCACGTTATCCTCGGCGCCACCGTTAACGTACCCGAAGATCGGACGCGGCAGATGCCTGCGGGCGGCGGTTTCAAAGTCCGCCAGAGACAGCAGTTTGCGAAATCGGTCCGGCAAGTGTGATCAAGCTGCGTCGATGACGGTGCAGTAGCTTCGCACGGATTCGGCCGCTATTCTCTGCCTACACGACAACGAGGACACGTGATGAACTTGCAGCAGTTGATGCGCAATGCCTGCGGCGCTACGGCGGGCTTTCTTTTGTTTCTTGCACCCGCCGGCGCGGGAGCGCCGCCCGTCAAGACGTCGGCGCCGGGCTACTACCGCATGTTGCTCGGTAGCTTCGAGATCACCGCACTACTGGACGGCACGGTCGACCTGAAAGTCGCCGATCTGCTGACCAATACCACCCCGGCCAAAGTCAGTGCCGCGCTCAAGCGCAACTTCCTTAAAGACCCCGTCGAAACGTCGGTCAATGCCTATCTGATCAACACCGGCGACAAGCTGATCATGATCGACGCCGGCTCGGGAACATTCTTCGGCCCAACGGTGGGCAAGCTGATCGACAATCTGAAGGCATCGGGGTATCAGCCCGAACAGATCGACGAGATCTACATCACCCACATGCACGCCGATCACGTCGGCGGCCTGGTGAGCAACGGCAAAGTCGCTTTTCCCAACGCCATCGTCCGGGCCAATCGCCGCGACGCGGATTTCTGGCTCGACAAGGCGACGATGGACGCGGCCCCTAAAGACGCCAGGCCGTTCTTCGAAGGCGCGATGGCTGCGATCAACCCGTACGTCGCCGCCGGCAAATTCAAACCGTTCGAAGGCGATGCTGAGCTTGCGCCGGGAATCAGAGCGGTGGCCGCGTACGGCCACACGCCCGGCCACAGCGTTTACGTCGCCGAGAGTCAAGACGAGCGACTGGTCCTGTGGGGCGACCTGATGCACGTCGCCGCCGTCCAGTTTCCTGATCCGTCGGTGTCGATCCGATTCGATATCGATGCGAAAGCCGCCGCCGCGAACCGCAACACACAGTATGCCGACGCCGCCAAGCGCGGGCATTGGGTGGCGGCCGCTCATCTTCCATTTCCCGGCATCGGCCATCTGCGCGCCGATGGTAAAGGCTACGACTGGGTGCCCGCGAACTACACAGCGCTTCACTGACGCGCAGGAGGCCCGCATGATTCATGCAATGAACCATTTCACGGTCCTGACAGACGATCTGGACAAGACACTCGCGTTCTATCAAGACCTCGGCCTTGTGCCCGGACCGCGGCCCAACCTCGGCTTTCCCGGCGCCTGGTTGTATGCCGGCGGCAGCTCGGTGTTGCATATCGTCGCGGGCCGGCCGCTGCCGCAGCAGCGGGCCGGAGTGCTGGATCACATCGCGTTTTCCGCGACCGGGCTCGCCGTTGTCAAGGCAAAACTCGATGCGAAGAAAATCAACTACGAACTTCGTCGCCAGCAAGGTGCCGGTACCTGGCAATTGTTCTGCCACGATCCTAATGGGGCCAAGGTTGAGCTCGACTTTGACCCTTCCGAATCAGCTTGATCAATTTGGGTGTAGGGTAAGTTTGGTATGCGGTCACACGGTGCTCAGCCGTTAAACAGTCTGCACCTACCAGGAGTTCAAATGAAACATTACTTTCTCGCGATCTTGATCGGCGCCGCGGCGCTCACTACGTTGCCTACCGAAGCGGCCGTGTCGGTGAGCGTGGGGCAACCGGGCTTCTACGGCCGCATCGATATCGGCGGGGCACCCGTGCCGCAGGTCCTGTACCCGCAGCCGATCGTTATCCAACCTGTCACGCTGCCACAGCCTCCCGCGCCGATTTACTTACGTGTGCCTCCCGGGCATGCGCATAAGTGGAGCAAGCATTGCCAGCAATACAACGCCTGCGACCGACCCGTCTATTTCGTCAGCGATAACTGGTATCAGAATGTCTATGTTCCGCACTACCAGAAAGAACATGGGAAAAAGTCTGACAAAGGGCATGGCAAGGGCAAGGACAAGTAACCAGCCGAGCGCGCGATTCAATCGCAAGACCCGGAGTTACGCCCGACCTCAGAGCGCCTACCTTTCGGCATCGATCAAGATGAGCCGGAAGGATCTATGAACATGACCACAAAAGCGGAGACGCTCGCCGTTCAGACATCAAGTGATCCGCGCTGGGCGGCGATCGTTACGCGTGACGCCACCGCAGATGGGAAGTTGTTTTACTCGGTCCGAACGACCGGCGTTTACTGCCGACCTTCATGCGGCGCGCGCGCCGCGCGGCCCGAAAACGTGGCGTTTCATGCGTCTGCCGCTGCGGCCGAGCAGGCCGGCTTTCGCCCGTGCAAGCGCTGCAAGCCCGATCAGGTTGCCCGCGCGGAGCAGACGGCGGGCAAGATCGCCGAGCTCTGCCGCTTGATCGAGAACGCCGAGCAGGCGCCATCGCTCGCCACGCTGGCGCGCCATGCGGGGCTCAGCCCGTTTCATCTGCACCGAGTCTTCAAGGCGATCGCGGGTGTGACGCCAAAGCAGTACGCAGCGGCGCATCGCGCCAAACGCATTCAGACCGAGCTCGCTCGCAGCAACACAGTGACCGAGGCGATCTACGGCGCGGGGTACAACTCGAATGGCCGGTTTTACGAACAGTCGAACGAGGTGCTGGGGATGACGCCGACTGAATACCGCGCGGGCGGGGCTGACGTGTGCATCCGGTTTGCGATCGGCGAATGCTCGCTCGGCTCGATACTGGTTGCTGCAAGCGATGTCGGCGTTTGTGCGATTCTGCTTGGCGACGACCCCGACGAGCTGGCGCGCGATCTGCAGGATCGGTTTCCGCGCGCCCGCCTGATCGGCGCCGATGCGGGTTTCGAGCAGCTGGTCGCGAAGGTTGTCGGGTTGGTCGAGGCGCCCGCACTGGGGCTCGCCCTGCCGCTCGACGTTCGCGGTACTGCGTTCCAGCAGCGCGTCTGGCAGACGCTGCGCGAAATCCCGGTTGGCACCACGACGAGTTACAGCGACATCGCAAGTCGTATCGGTGCGCCCAACGCCGTCCGCGCCGTTGGCGCAGCGGTAGCCGCCAACCCACTGGCCGTCGCTATTCCGTGCCATCGCGTGATTCGCAACGACGGATCGCTCTCGGGCTATCGCTGGGGGGTGGAACGCAAGCGCGTGCTCATCGAGCGAGAAGCGCACGCATAGCCCCGGAGTTAGTCCGTTTGCGGGGCAGGCGCTAGGCCGTTCGCCTGACGGTAAACGGCATACGCCGTCGATAGACTGGCCTTCCATCCGGCGCCATGGTCGACTCTATGCTGAACCGTCACGAGCTCTTTCGCTTACGTCATCTGCCGAAGGCAGCCATGGCTCTTGCCGCGTGCGGCGCAACCGGTGCGATGGCTCAGGTGGGCAATTCCGCCAACGGCGCCTCGCTGTATGTGCAGAAAGTCACGCTGGGTGGTGCGCAACTCGCCTGCCAGGACTGTCACGGGTTCGCAGCAACCTTTCGTGTGGCGAAATTCGCCGGCGCAAACGAGGCATCGATCAAGAGCCAGATCGACGGCGCGATCGGTGGCAACAGCGGCGGCATGAATGTGTTTTCGTTCATGACTTCGCAACAGCGATCTGACATCGCCGCCTATATCCTGGTGGCCGCCGCGCCGCCACCACCGCCCCCATTTGCTCCATTGCCCACGCCGACTGCGTCCCCTGGTACCGTGCTGTTCAACAGCACTGCGGTGGGTGCCGTTAGCTCGACGACCTCGATTCTGCTGACCAATAGCGCAGGGGTTCCGATCACGCTCGCGAACCCCTTCATGGTCCCGGCCACTGGCCAAGTCGCCGATTTCAGGAGTGCTGCAGTTCCAACCGGCCAGACGCCATGCATTAACAGCGGCACGCTCGACCCGGGCATGAGCTGCTCGATCGCCGCGCAATTCGCCCCGACTGCTTCGGGACTGCGCAGCGCAACCTGGAACATCAACTTCAGTACTGCCAACACACCCTCGCGCGAGATCACGCTGCAAGGGACTGCAACCGGCGGCTCCTCGGCACCGGTGGTTGGAACAACGCCTGCCCCGTCCGCAGCGAACTCTCCGTTGAATGCAGGAGCCGGCGCGCTGGGTTGGCTCAATTTGCTCGGTTTACTCACCATGCTGGGCGTGAGCCGCACGCGGCGTCGTTGATCGGACGACGTTGATCTAAAGCGCCGCGCGTCGGCGCTTTTTTTTGCGTCTACATTTCGTATCGATGATGGCGAACGGTTCACCGCAAGAGCTTGGCAAGACGCGTTTACCGACGGCAATCTGGACGCTTGGTTTCGTCAGCCTCTTAATGGACATCTCGTCCGAGATGATCCACAGCCTGCTGCCGGTGTTCCTGGTGACGTCGCTCGGCGCCAGCGCACTGGTCGTCGGGCTGATCGAAGGCGTGGCGGAAGCAACCGCGCTGATCGTCAAGGTTTTCTCGGGAGTTCTGTCTGACTTCTGGGGCCGGCGCAAGTCACTCGCTGTCTTCGGTTATTCGCTCGGCGCCCTGTCCAAACCGCTGTTTGCCATCGCAACAACCACCGGCATGGCATTCACAGCGCGCTTTGTCGACCGAATCGGCAAGGGTATTCGCGGTGCCCCGCGCGATGCACTGGTGGCCGACATCGCTCCGGCCGAAATGCGCGGCGCGGCGTTTGGGCTGCGGCAATCGCTCGACACGATCGGCGCGTTCGTCGGTCCGCTGCTCGCCATTGGGCTGATGTTGCTGTGGGCCAACGACTTTCGCAAGGTGTTCTGGGTCGCAGTGATACCGGGCGCACTCGCGGTAGCGCTGCTGATCGTCGGCGTGCGAGAGCCCACACGCGAAGTGCCTTCACGCTCGATCAACCCGATCAGACGCGAAAATTTGCGCAAGCTTTCGCGCCGGTACTGGTCGGTCGTGGCCATTGGCGCCGTGTTCACACTGGCGCGTTTCAGCGAAGCGTTTTTGGTACTGCGCGCCGCAGAAGGTGGCCTGCCGCTTGCCCTGGTGCCGCTGGTATTGATCGCGATGAACGTGATTTATTCAATTTCCGCGTATCCGTTTGGGCGTCTGTCAGACCGCATCAGTCACCGACGGCTGCTTGCGATCGGCCTTGCCGTGCTGATCGGTGCCGACCTGGTGCTCGCTTACAGCAACGCATGGGCGTGGGTGTGGCTCGGTGTCTCGCTATGGGGGCTGCACATGGGCATCACCCAGGGTTTGCTCGCGACGATGGTCGCGGGTGCTGCTCCCGCCGATCTGCGCGGCACCGCATTCGGATTCTTTAACCTCGTCAGCGGAATTGCATTGCTGCTTGCGAGCGCCCTGGCTGGCTTGCTGTGGGACCGTTTTGGCGCGCCGCAAACCTTTATCGCGGGGGCGCTGTTCAGCGCCCTTGCAATGCTTGCACTCGCTGCACGCACTCCTCAACGCAGCACCCCGCGCATTCGCGTATGACGGCTACGCTTGCCGAGCGCGTCACAACGAACGGCTTCGTCTTCGTCATGCACGAAACGATGCGCGTACTGCTCGGCGCGCCCGACACGCACTCGGACTGGCAACGCTTTGTCGCAAGCTGGAACGAGCTGCAGCTTGACACCTATCTGCCCGACGGTCATCGCTACCGTCGGCGGGCGCATGCAACGTTGTCGGCCCAGGCCGGTGACGACGCGGTCGTGCTGGAACCGCATCAGCCGCACTACCAAAGCCTCGATTACAACCCGCTGGTCGGCGGCATCGAACGATGGTTCGAGCCGATAGAGGAGCACATCGTGCGGGGACCCACACTGCAATCAGTGCTTTCCTTCTGCTGCCGGCTGTTCGGTGCGTTGCGTCCCGCCACGAACTGGAAGATCGAATGCCATCAGTTCCGGATCGAGGCGCGCTCAGATGCTCCGGGCCAGCCGACACCCGAAGGGATGCATCGCGACGGGGTCGATTACGTGCTGGTGCTGCTGATCAACCGGACCAACATCAAAAGCGGCACCACCACTGTGCATGACCTCGACGGCAAGCTGCTCGGCAGCTTCACGCTCACCGCGCCGCTGGATGCAGCGCTGGTCGACGATGCAAGGGTCAAGCACGGGGTCACCGCTGTCGAGCCCGTCGATTCGGGCCGGCCCGCGTACCGTGACGTACTGGTGGTGACGTTCAAGCAACGCTGAAGGACTTCGCGCCTCGAACGGCGCTGTCGCAGCATGCGAAAAAATCTGCGCCCCAGCGCAGCGCTTCCGATCGATCTGCCACTGCTCGCAAAGCAGCCAAGACACGCGCGAAAATCTTCATCGAGTAGCCGCTGGCATGCCCCCGTAGCATTGACCTATGCTGCAGCGCGAGCCGCCGATCGACTATGCTGGTCTCGATTATCGCTGCTGCTGCGCTACATCTCTCCAATGCCGAGGCTTACCGACTACACGACTTATGCCGATGCGCAGCGGCATTTTTCCGCGGACAAATTGGGGGAACTGTGCGACGGCAGCCGAGACCGGCTGAATATCGCGCATGAGTGCGTCGACCGGCACGCCGTCGGTCGCGAGCGAACCGCCGTCACAGTTGCATACGCAGACGGGCACGATGAGTCGCTGAGCTACGCGGAAATCGCCCGCATCATCGCAGTTCGCGCACCACCAGCTCGCGCGCCACGCACGCGAACAACGTACCCAATCCACCGATGCAAGATCGCCTGGCAGCTGATCGATGCGCACCCGGGCGTGGGCATCAAGAATCGCTTCGGCATTCCCGACTGCCCCGAGCGCGTGCACTGGGAGGAAGAATTTGCGCTGCAGGTCGGCGTGCCCGGTGCCTACGATTACGGTCCGGAGCGCTGCTCGTGGCTGACGCATCAGTTGACCAACTGGATGGGCGACGATGGATTCCTGCGGCGTGCGACGTGCAACATTCGGCGCCGCAACCCGCGGGGCGACATGCTGTTCATCAACGGCAAGGTCAAGCGCAAGTTCGTCGAAGACGGCCGCCACCTGATCGAGATCGGGCAAGAAGCGCACAACCAGGACAAGGAATTGTCGGTCATTGGTACTTGCGTGGTTGAACTCCCGAAGCGTCGATGAGCGCCACTGGACGGCGGAGTATTGATGGACGCGACTGAAACAGGCGAGCGGGGAGTACTCGACGGCGTGCGCGTGATCGATCTGTCGCGTGTGCTGGCGGGCCCCTTGTGCTCGCAGATGCTGGCCGACCACGGCGCCGACGTTATCAAGATCGAGCCGCCGGCAGGCGACGAAACACGACGGCTCGGGCCGCCGTTCGACGCCGATGGCAACGCTGCATACTTTTCAGCGCTCAACCGCGGCAAGCGGTCGCTATGCCTCGATCTGGCTCAGCAATCCGATCGCACCGTATTGCACGACCTGCTGAAAAATGCCGATGTACTGATCGAAAACTTTCTGCCTGGCACGATGAATCGCTGGGATTTGGACTATGAATCCAACCTGGCACCGACGTTGCCTCGGCTGATCTACTGCACGATCTCTGGCTTTGGCGCCGACGGTCCGCTCGGTGGCCTGCCGGGCTACGACGCCGTGTTGCAGGCGATGTGCGGCCTGATGAGTGTGAACGGGTCGCCGCAGTCGGGACCCACCCGCGTGGGAGTACCGGTTGTTGACCACCTCGCGGGGTACAACGCCTTCGCCGGCATATTGCTGGCGCTGCTCGCGCGGCAACAGTCGGGAACAGGCCAGCGCGTCGAAGCCGCATTGTTCGATAGCGCGCTGAGTTTGCTGATACCGCACGCCGCCAACTGGATGTGTTCGGGCGATGAGCCTGGGTTGCTGGGAAACGCGCACCCGAACATCGCGCCGTACGACAGTTTCCGGTCGCAGGACGGAGACTTGTTTCTCGGCGTCGTCAGCGATTTGCAATTTCGGCGCTTGTGCGAACAGACAGAGCGCGCCGATCTGCTGGCCGATCCGCGTTTCAAGACCAACGCGCTGCGGGTGCGCAACGTCGCTGCACTGCGCGCGGAAATCGAAAAGACGCTGAGCCGCGAGGAGGTCTCCGCGTTATGCGATCGACTGATGCGCGGCGGCGTGCCCGCGGGACGGGTCAACTCGATACCGGGCGCATTCGCGCAGCCTCACACCGCACATCGAGCAATGATGGTCGAGACCGACGGCTATCGCGGGCTGGGAATTCCAGTCAAGTTGTCGCGCAACCCCGGGCGACCTGGACGCCGGCCGCCCCGGCTGAACGAGCATGCCGAAGAGATCAGGGCCGAAGCCGGATCAATCGACAAGAAATCCGCTTTGAATCAGGAGACACCATGAACCCATCCACCGCATCCTGGCCTGCATCGCTGGCGCGTTGCTCGCATCGGCGGCTGCCGCCCAGTCTTACCCGAACAAACCCGTTCGCATCATCGTTGCCTATCAGGCGGGCCAGGGAACCGACGTCGCGACGCGCCATTTTGCCGAGCAGCTGTCGAAGGCGCTCGGACAGAGCTTCTTCGTGGAAAACCGACCCGGTGCCGGCGGCAACATCGGCACCGACCTCGGCGCGAAAGCGGCGCCCGACGAGTACACGCTGACGGTGGGAACCAACGCGACGCACAGCATGAATCAGTTCATGTATCCGTCGATGCCGTTCGATGCAGAAAAAGACTTCGAGCCGATCGTGCCGACCGGAATGCTGCCGATGGTGATTTCGGCGCATCCGTCGTCTCCTGCAAGTTCTTTGACCGAGCTGATTGCTCCCGCCAAAGCAAAACAGGAAGTGGGGTCAGTTGATCAAGGCCGCCGGTATTAAGAGCGAATAGGGGGACAACAACCGTTCGTATCGGATAGAGTGCGACGACACTCCTCCTTTTGCGTTTAGTTTCCAATTGGCCGCAC
>JBDUCU010000168.1:0-4761 GCA_040003315.1 Burkholderiaceae bacterium
CCGGCCGCATCATCAATACCTTCAACGCCGGCGTGATCTTCTGTTGCGCGGCTGTGGCGAATCCGGTGTCCGACATGCCTGGGCAAAGTGCCGTAACAGTAACGCCATCGCGCTTGAGTTCGAGATGAAGGGCTTCACCCAGGCGCAATACGTAGGCCTTGGCGGCCGCATAGACGGCGAAGTTCTGCACGCCCTGGTAGGCAAGCAGACTTGCGACTAGCAGGATCTTCCCGCCTCCTCGTATCCGCATGTCTTGTGCAAAGACATGGGTGACCGCGGTAAGGCTCGCGACATCCAGCTGCACCATCGCCAGCGCAGCGTCCAGCCGGCCATCCAGAAACGGGCCTTGCAATCCATGGCCAGCGTTGTTGACCAGGATGCCGATCGCAATGCCTCGCTCGCGGAGCCGCTGATGCAGTTGGATAACTGCCGCAACATCTGAAACATCCACCTGCTCCGCGACGACATCAATGCGGTACTGCTGGCGTAGTGCCTCGGCGAGTGTTTGAAGGCGATCCAGCCGGCGCGCCACCAAGACCAGCGAACGGCCCTGCTCGGCATATTGGCGGGCGAACTCCTCGCCGAAGCCACCCGATGCGCCGGTGATGAGAACCCACGAATTGTCTATTGCCGTCATTTAGTTCATCTCCAGATCACCGTAGCGGCTTTAGCGCGGTGACATCCTCGGAGGATGTTCAGCCCTAGGACCAATGCGCACAAGATAAGCCATGAGAAGTCTTCGTGAGCGTGACATCGTCCGACGCTTGCTAGGCCGCTCCGGCTATGAAGGTGCCCCAAAAGCTTTAGGGAAGACGAGGTCTACGATTAGGGGACAGTGGTCGCTGGCGTCCGCCCATTCGCTGTATGTGCCGACCTGCACAGAAGTGAGAGACTGGGTCCAAGCCTCCGGAATGAAGCAGTAGTCGATGTGATAAGGCCGCGCCTGCCGCCGGTGAAAATATAGCGTGGCACGAGTTTCTTTGCCTTGCTCTTCGTTGAAGAACTGGTGATAGGCACTGACGAGACCTAATTTCTTGCAAAGCGCGACGAGTGCAGTGTGGTTGCGGCCGCTCGAGTGCTTCTTGTCCCAAACCGCATTGGAATTGAAGTCTCCGAGAACAACAGTGGGGTTTGCCTCGATCAGGTCGTGGAAAGCATGTAGGGCGCGCAAGATGGCTTCGACGTAAAGCGACTTCTTCTGTGACCACACCGCGATGACAAAGAACGACTGAGGGCCTTTCACAAACAGAGGGATGTAGTAGGGTGGCGTCTCCCGAGCGGGAACGGGAATAATGGTGTACGCGGGCGACGCAATTGCGGCGATACCCTTCATAGGTTTATCGCCGAACCAGAGAAGCGACGAGTCTTCTGGATGTGGTCGGGTGAACTCCGTCAGTACGGCGAAGTCCGGATGAAGCGTTTCCAGCCGCGAGAGTTTGCTGGCAGACTTGCCATGAAAACTGTTCCAGGTGACGATGCGCATGAGCGTTTCTAGAGCGGCCTAACGTTTGACATGCGGCGCGGCCGTAGGCAAGCGAAGCTTGCCGGAGGACGTCGCCTCGATGGAAGGGTTAGGCGCCACCTGCCCAACCCACGAAGACTTCATACGCCACCTTTGCCCACCCAACGAGGCTTGCCACCGCGATTGCTGCAAAGAGTGCAATGAGAGCCCAAAAGCCAACCGGATTGCTTTGCCTACGGCAGACGTGCGAGCTATCCGTGTACGGAACTCTGCCTGAGGCGAGACCAGCCACGACGATGCGCCCGAGATATAGCGCAAGGCCTAGAAGCACAGCTGTGGCCACGAGAAGGCGAAGGAGACTCATGGTGCTAGCGGCAGACGTGACCAGCGTACGCGGTGCATTTTCGAACTTTAACTCCGCGTGCTGCTCCGCGAGTGGTGCCTAACGTGTTCGACCGCAAGATTCTGCTCCTAAATCCTGCCGCTGCGGAATAACACGGGCGGCCGTTCGTCACCGGGCCGCGCTATGCCTTGCTTTCGGAGCCTATACTGTATAAAAATACAGTACTAACAAGCTCTCATGAAAAACGCGCACTTTCCGCCCGCATTGCAATCATTTCGTCTGCTTGATCAGGTGTGTGAACGGATTCGCCATTGCCATTACAGCTTACGAACCGAGATCTACACGCATGTGCTGAAAGACGCTGCGGCGGGCGTGCCTTCTCCGCTCGATTCGCTCCGTCCATCGATCAGCCCGCTGCATTGTTCGGAGTCATGCTCCGAACAAATGAACGATCCGTTATGCATTCCCTGGATGAATCGCTGGACAACAGCGGCGCCGGTGGCGGTTTACCGCTAATGCACGGCACTCGGCATGTTGCAAGCGTCCGAAAATATTCTGTCTGCGTTGGCCGCGCGGGTGTGGCGCGCCAACTCCGATGCGGGTGAATCCAACGTTCGAACCGTGCCCACGCGCTTTGCCGCGCTGGATCTGCTGCTGCCCAATGGAGGTTGGCCGCAGCGCACGTTGATCGAGCTGCTGGCACCGTGCGGTGTTGGAGAAATGCGTTTGCTGATGCCGATGCTGGCGCTGCTGATGCGCGCACGCCAGCCGGTGGTGTGGGTCGATCCGCCGCACATTCCCTACCCGCGTGCGCTGATCGCGCATGGCGCGATGCTCGAGCAGTTGATCGTGATTCGCGCGCGCGATCGCGAGCAGCGACTGTGGGCAATCGAGCAGACGCTTAAAAGCGGCGCAGTCGCTGCGGTCGTGGCGTGGCTGCCTGAAGACCCTGCGCGCCTGGTGTCGTTTCAGGCGCTGCGCCGCCTGCAGTTGGCTGCACAAGGCATGAAGCGCGATCCGGGACTGGTGTTTTTTTTGCGCTCGCCGGCGGCGCGCGCTGCGTCGTCGCCGGCGCCGCTGCGCATCGAGCTCGCCGCGTGCGAGCGCGGAGTTGCGATCGATATTTTCAAGCGGCGCGGCATGCCGGCCCACGCACCGATGCAGCTGGCGTTGCCGGGACCGATGCCGCGTTACTTCGAAGCGCTGCTCGATGACAGCCACGGCGCAGAAGCCGCTGAAGTTGTAATGACGAATGCTGTGGATTGCCGTTTGTCTGCCTGAGCTGCCGCTCGAAGTGACGGCATGCGATGCGCCGCTGGCAGTGTGCGACGCATCGCATGTGCTGCTCGCCAACCGCAGCGCGTGCCGGGCTGGGATACAAGCCGGGATGAAGCGCGCGACCGCGCTCGCGATCTATCCGTATCTGCTGATCAGGCTGCGCGCCGCTGCGCAGGAGAACCACGCGCTGCAGGCGATCGCCGCGTGGGCGCAGCGCTTTACTCCGAACGTTGCGCTGGTGGCGCCGCGCGACGAACCCGACGCCGATCTTGCTTGCGGATTGCTGCTCGAAATTTCCGGCAGCTTGAAGCTTTTCGATGGGCCGATGCGCATCGTCAAGAAATTGCGCGCGGGTCTCGCGCAGCAAGGACATGCTGCTCAATTCGCACTGGCACCGGTGCCGCAGGCGGCATGGATGCTGGCGCGGAGTCAGCAAAACCAGGCGCGCGACGATCAAGTGCCACATGTCGGTGAAGCAAGCGAGCTGTCGGCGACGCTCGCCAATCTGCCGGTCTGGCTGCTGGGGCCGAGCCAGCCGCATTGGGATGCGCTGCGTGGCATCGGCGTGACGCGTGTGGCCGATCTGCGGCAGCTTCCGCGCAGCGGCATCGCGCGGCGATTTTCCGCGCGCCTGCTCGACGAGCTCGATCGCGCGTTAGGGCGCAAGTCCGATCCACGCGAATGGTTTGTCGCACCGCCGGTATTCGAAGCGAAGCTCGAGCTGCTGGCGCGCGTCGATCACGCCGAAGCACTGCTGTTTGCGGCGCGCCGGATGATCGTGCAGATGACGGGCTGGCTGGCTGCGCGTCATGCGGCGACTCGCACGATCGAATTCACGCTGGTGCACGAAGACCGCGAGCCATCGCTGCTGACATTGCGTCTGGCCGATGCATCGCATGACGAAGAACGGATGACGGCGCTGCTGCGTGAGCTGCTCGGCCGCACCCAACTGGTCGCGCCGGTGTACGAACTGCATTTGCGCTGCGCGCAGATCGTGCCGTTGCAACCTTCGCATGGTGAATTGTTTGCCACTGCGCGCGGCGAGCAGGAAGGACTGCTGCGCCTGATCGAACGATTGCAGGCTCGCCTCGGGCCCGCCGCGGTCACGCAGATCGAGCTGCAGGACGATCACCGGCCCGAGCATGCATTTCGCGAAGTGCCGATTGACGCCGCCGGCGCGCCGGCTTCGACCGATGCGAGCTGTTCAGCGCCGCGTCCGCTGTGGATGCTGTCGGAGCCGATACCGCTGGCCGACCATCAGCATCGTCCGTTCTACGGCACGCCGCTGACGCTTCTGAGCGGACCGGAGCGGATCGAAAGCGGCTGGTGGGATGGCAACTGGGCCGAGCGCGATTACTTCATTGCGCGCGACGAGCAGCATGCACTGCTGTGGATTTTCCGGCCGCGCGCCCCCGATCCTGCGGCCCGCCACCAGTGGTATCTGCACGGGAGGTTTGGATGAGCGGCAACGGCCTTCCCGGATATGCCGAGCTGCACTGCGTGACGAACTTCAGTTTTCTGCGCGGTGCGTCGCACGGCGAAGAACTGGTCGAGCGCGCCGCTGCACTTGGCTACGCGGCGCTGGCGATCACCGACGAGTGCTCGCTCGCGGGCGTCGTGCGCGCGCATGTCGAAGCCAAGGAGCGCGGTCTGCACCTGATCATCGGCACCGAAATCA
>JBDUCU010000064.1:0-15900 GCA_040003315.1 Burkholderiaceae bacterium
ACCCAACATTTGGCCACTACATTAACTGGATTTTGCCGCATGCCGACCAGAAAAACGCGCATTGAAGCGCAAGGCCGGCGAATAGGGGAACACGCTTTCCAGTCGACCACGAGCGATCTGCGTTTTGCGTGCATTCCAGAACTGCGGTGTCAGCAGATCGGCGTGATGCTTGATGAATGCCTTCCGGATTCGGGGATCCCCCAGAAGAAACGCGCCCCATTTTTCGGGAAACATGTCGCGTTTGTCGACCGCGTACCAAACGTCGCTGGACATTTCGTCCTCGTGGTTTCGGGCGTGCGGCACCGGGCGAAATTCGCAATCGGTCATGTATTCGATCTCGTCGTAGTCGTAGAACACCACGCGGTTCAGGCGTGTCACACCGAAGTTCTTGTACAGCATATCCCCCGGAAATATATTGGCCGCGGCAAGTTCCTTGATCGCGTTGCCGTATTCCAGGAGAGCGTGGTCGAGTTCTTCGTCGGTGGCGTGCTTCAGGTAAATGTTCAGCGGTGTCATGCGCCGCTCGATGTATACATGGTGGATCAGCACCGTTTCATCATCGCACTCGACGACGCTGGCGCAGTCGGACAGCAGTTCGCGCAACAACTCCGGGGAGAATCGGGAGCGCGGCAGCGTTACCTGTGAGTACTCCCACGTGTCAGCCATTCTGCCGACGCGATCGTGCAGCTTGACCAGCTGATACTTGGCCATTACCTGCGACCGATCTGTGTCCTTCGGATGTGCAATCACGTCCTTGATCAACTTGAACACGTAAGGATACGAGGGGAGCGTGAACACGGTCATCACCAGCCCTTTGATGCCGGCGGCGGTGACGAACTTGTCGTTCGAGTGCTTCAGGTGGTGCAGAAAGTCGCGGTAGAAAAGCGTTTTGCCTTGCTTTGCAAGCCCGAGGCTGGTGTAGATCTCCGATCTGGGTTTGCCTGGCAGGATCGAGCGCAGAAAATCAACGTACGCAGCGGGCGCTTCCATGTCGACCAGAAAATAGGCGTGCGTAAAAGAAAAAAGCACCGCCATCAGGTCGTGCGTGAATAGAATCGTATCGATGTACAACGCGCCGCGGGAATTTTGCAGGATCGCCACGGCCACCGGCGTGATCTTGGTGCCGTTGATCACTCGTCCGACAATGTAGGCGCCCTTGTTGCGAAAGAACAGGTTCGACAGCACTTGAACCTGAAAGTCCGGTTCGATATGCCACGGTCGGCGGAACGCAGCGCCGCAGCGGTGTGCGTCGACGACGGCGCGCATCACGCGGCGGATATCGCGGTCGGCGTCATCCCACGGACACGCCAGCCCGAAGTCGATGATGATCCTGCTCAGCGCGCTCTTCAGCCCATCAGTTGCAGGGTAGTAGCTGCGATAGGACGGCGGATCCGAGTCCATGTACTCGGTCGCAACGCCAGGCCGCACGAAAATGAAGCGATTGTGAAAATAATCGCGGTGTAAAAGCTTGGTGCACACCGAGTTGAAAAACGTTTCGGCGCACTCCGGCTGCCGATGCTCGGCCAGCAGGCCCACGAAGCTCTGCTTGGCCGCCTGCCACAGCGCGTCACGCTCCGGTTCGGTCAACGAGTCGAGATCGAAATCGCGCTCGATCATCGCGACCGCTTCAAGCACGCGCCGATCGTAAAAGTCGATCCGCTCTCGGGCGCGCTGGCGAACGCCCTGCCAGTCGCCGTTTTCGTAGAGGGCCTTGGCCTGTTGAGCGACGTATCTGAAGCGCCGATAGTGGTTGTCGAAGCCGTCGAGGATCGCACGCGCGATCGACGGCGGCGAAGGCATCGAACGGTCGAAGCTGACCACATCGGCGGGGTCAGCGCTCGAGCTCACCGGCGTCAGCTCGAACTCTGGCGCGGCGTCAATGCGAGCCAGACCGCGAGCACGCCGAACGCGCTACCGAGAAACCAGCGCTGCACCTGCAGCCACAAGGGTCGCTTCGCGAACCAGGCGGCGAGCAACCCGGCGACAGTTACCAGCGAAATGTCCATCAGCGCCGCGGTGCCCACCTGAATCGCGCCGAGCAGCAAGCTCTGCCCAAGCACCGGCCCGGTGGTCGGATCGACGAACTGCGGAAAGAGCGACAGATAAAAAACGGCGACCTTCGGATTGACGACGGCGGCGACGAACGCCTGACGCAGCAACACGCGATCACTCACCGGATCCAACGGTTGCGGCGTAAAACTGAACCCCGAGCCGCGAACGGTCGAATAGGCGAGCCATAGAAGATACGCAGCGCCGGCGAGCTTGATGGCGTCGAACGCGAATGGCACTGCCAGCAACACAACGGTCAGGCCGAACGCCGCAAAGGTCGCATGCATCGAAAGTCCGACTGCCACGCCGAACATCGAGAAATAACCGGCGCGCCGACCTTGCGCCACCGTGCGCGAAATCAGATAGAGCCAGACGGGGCCCGGCGTCGCAGCCAATACGATCGAGGCCACAGTGAAAAGCGCAATGCGGTCGGGGGTCAGGCCGAGCATTTCATTGAATCCTTTCGAGGCGCTGCTCGAGAACTGGCGGCCCCCACGCAGTCGTCGGATGTTGGTCGATCAGCACGAAGCCGTGCTGCTCATAGAGCCTTCGTGCGGCGTCGAGGCCAGCAAACGTGTGCAGAAAAACGCGTTGAAAACGGGCGCGGCAAAAATTCATTGCTGCGAACATCAGGCGCTGGCCCATGCCGCAGCGGCGCAGCTCGTCGCCGACGATAAACCAGCGCAGCTGCGCGCCGCCACTTGGCTGAGCGCCACTGTCGATCACAATCGATCCATGGACTTGACCGCCATTTACCAGCAGCCAAACACCGTCGCGCTTGGCGTCGTAACGACTTAGAAACGAGCCGATGTCGCCCAGCCGTCCCGCCTCGAAGACGGCACCGAAGCCGTGGTCGCGCGCGTAGTAGCGGGTCTGCAGCGCGCAGCTCTGTGCCAGTCCGCCGGGAATGTAGGCGGGCACGATCCGCGGACCGCAATCGATCGGGTCAAGCGCCTGCTCGAACGGATACAGCAATTCGAAACGCTCTAAGGCGACCTCGGCATCTTCGCTCATCGCTTGGCCGAGCGCTTCGCATTCACGGCTGAAGTACCGCCAATGGCCGCGCTTCCAGTCCTCCAGCGTGCGGTCGCCTTCTCCTTCATCCCAGGCGAACGTCGAATCGACGTCGCAAAACTTGCGACGCTGCAGTTGAGTCGTTCGAATCACCGCGCGCGGTGTTCCGTCGAATTCGGTGACGACGCTGTAGCCGCCTGCAACCGCAGCGGTCTGGGGAAATGCATCGCATGTCGAACCGAGCCCCGCGGTTGCCCGCTTGGGTCCGTGCAAAACAAGCTCAGCGAGCTGATGCGCCAGTTGCGTGCTATCGCCGAAGTACCACGCCTGGTACGGCGTGCCCGCCGAAAGCTTCGAGGCGCTGCAATAGGTACGCCAAAAATCGGCGACGCGCGCGGAATCGACCGTGTTGTCGAGTCTCCTCGTCGCCTGCAACGAATGCTCGCCCATCAAGTGCTCGCTACATGGTCTCCGCGAAGAGCTCGCGGCCAATCAGCATGCGTCGGATTTCGGATGTTCCCGCGCCGATTTGACTCCGGCCGGGCGCGTGCGCCCTTCACGTGCGCTGCGCGCACATGAGCCTCGCCGAAGCGGCGCAAGGGATCATGCCGTTTCTGCGTAGAGCTCCCTGCCGATCAGCATGCGTCGGATTTCGGATGTTCCCGCGCCGATTTCATAGAGTTTGGCGTCGCGCCATAGGCGCCCGGTCGGGTAATCGTTGACGTAGCCGTTGCCACCCAATGCCTGAATCGCTTCGCCGGCCATCCAGGTGGCCTTTTCGGCCGAATACAGAATCGCACCGGCAGCGTCCTTGCGCAGAGCCCGCATCGTTTCGCTGGTCGCACGGTCGCATGCGCGGCCGACCTCGTAGACGTAGGCGCGGCAGGCCATCATCGTCGTGTACATGTCGGCGAGCTTGCCCTGCATCAACTGAAATTCGCCGATCGACTGGCCGAATTGCTTGCGCTGGTGGACATACGGAAGCACCGCGTCCATGCAGGCGCTCATGATGCCCAGCGGCCCGCCCGAAAGCACTGCGCGCTCGAAATCAAGCCCAGACATCAGCACCTTGGCGCCGCCGCCCTCTTCGCCAAGAACATTTTCACGCGGGACCTCGACGTTCTCGAATACCAGCTCGCCGGTGTGCGAGCCGCGCATGCCGAGCTTGTCGAGCTTTTGGGCCACCGAGAACCCGCTCATGCCTTTTTCGACGATGAACGCGGTCATGCCGCGTGCGCCCATCTGCGGATCGGTCTTGCCGTAGACCACCAGCACGTCGCAATCCGGGCCGTTGGTAATCCACATCTTGGTGCCGTTGAGCACGTAGTGATTTCCGTTGGCGTCGGCACGCAGGCGCATGCTGACAACGTCGGAGCCTGCATTTGGTTCGCTCATCGCCAGCGCACCAACGTGCTCACCACTGACGAGCCGAGGCAAATATTTGTTCCTTTGTGCATCGCTGCCGTTGCGCCGAATCTGATTAACGCACAAATTCGAATGCGCTCCATAGGAAAGCCCGACCGAAGCGCTGGCCCGCGAGATCTCCTCCATCGCCACGATGTGAGCAAGGTAACCGAGGTGTGATCCGCCGAACTCCTCTTCAACGGTAATACCGAGCACACCGAGCTCGCCCATCTTGCGCCACAAGTCCATCGGGAACTGGTCGCTCCGATCGATCTCAGCGGCGCGCGGCGCGATTTCGGCCTGCGCGAAATCACGCACCGCCTCTCGCAGCGCGTCGACATCGTCTCCGAGTTGGAAGTCGAGTCCGGGTAATTGCCTCATGGCGAAGGCGCAGCCCGGCCGTCGGATAGACGGATCGCTCCGCGCACCAGCCGATAGACGACCCAGAACCACACGAAGGCGAGCGCGAGCCCGCCGATCGTGCCGGCGCCGATCAATTCCCACGGAATATTGAAGTACTGTTCGGACTCTACCGCCGATTCGATCTCGAGCGCGTTCGGAACGATGACCACCAGCATCGCAACGAGTATCGAAGCCCAGGCAAACAGCCACCACCAGAACGTGGTGATCAACCAGCGATAGTGCGAAGACAACAGGACCGGCACATCGTGACGCTTGACGTAGGCAAGGATGAGTCCGATCAGAGTCGGCCAGATCAGAAACAGACCGAGACCGTACAGGCCGTAAGTGGCACCGAGAAATGTGAACTCGCGCGACGACGGCACCGCTTCGCTGCTGTTGACCGCGTTCATCGGTTGATCCACCCCGCTGGAGTTGAGAAACGCCGATGTTAACGCTGCGCGCTACGCTCGCCCGATGATGACTCTAAGCGCGCGCGACCCTTTGCCTCCGACTGCACATGCGATTCTGAAGAGCACGTTCGGTTACGACGAGTTTCGCGGTTTTCAGCTGCAGGTGATCGAGCATGTCAATAGCGGCGGGGACGCGCTGGTGCTGATGCCCACCGGTGGCGGCAAATCGTTGACGTATCAGATTCCAGCAATGCTGCGCTCCGGCGTCGGCATCGTGGTCTCGCCGTTGATCGCCCTGATGCAGGATCAGGTGATGGCGCTCGCCGAAGCGGGCGTGCGCGCGGCATTTCTGAATTCGAGCCTGTCATCGGCCGACGCCGCTCGAGTCGAGGGCCGGATGCGCAACAATGAGCTCGACCTCGTCTACATCGCGCCGGAGCGGTTGATGAGCGAGCGCTGTCAGCGACTGCTGGCCGACGTCCAACGTGGCGCGGGGCTGTCGCTCTTTGCGATCGACGAAGCGCACTGCGTCTCGCAGTGGGGTCACGACTTCAGGCCTGAATATGGCCAGCTTGCGATCCTGCGCGAACGCTTCGCGGCGGTGCCGCGGATTGCGCTGACAGCCACGGCAGATACGCCCACTCGCGAAGAAATCGTCGAGCGGCTGTTGCTCGAGCCGCGGGTATTCGTTGCGAGCTTCGATCGGCCCAACATTCGGTATCGAATCGTCGAAAAGCGTGAGCCCCGCGAGCAGTTGCTGCGCTTCATTCGTGAAGAGCATCCCGGCGACGCCGGTATTGTCTATTGCCTGGCTCGCAACACGGTGGACGAGGTCGCAGCGTTTTTGTGTGCCAACGGAATATCGGCGCTGCCGTATCACGCAGGTATGGACAGCGCCGCGCGCGCGGCTAACCAGAGCGCATTCCTGCAGGAAGACGCGCGCGTGATGGTGGCGACGATCGCGTTCGGTATGGGCATCGACAAGCCCGACGTACGTTTCGTCGCGCATCTGGATATGCCCAAAAGCATCGAAGGCTACTTCCAGGAAACGGGTCGCGCCGGACGCGACGGTGCTCCGGCGGATGCCTGGATGACCTACGGGCTGGCAGACGTCGTGCAGCAGCGGCGATTGATTGAAATGTCGGAGGCCGATGGCGTGTACAAGCGACTGTCGGGTGTGAAGCTCGATGCAATGCTCGGCCTCGCCGAAGCCGCTGATTGCCGTCGCGCGCGTCTGCTGGCGTATTTCGATGAAGCGAGCGAGCCGTGCGGCAACTGCGACAATTGCCTTGCTCCGCCGGAGCGGTTCGATGCTTCCGAAGCGGCGCGCAAACTGTTGTCGTGCATTTACCGTTGTGAACGCAGCAGCGGGTTTGGCTTCGCAGCGACCCACATCATCGACGTGTTGCGCGGCAAGGCGACCGAGAAAGTGGCAAAGTTCGGCCACGAGCGATTGTCGACCTTCGGCATCGGTACCGAACTGTCCGAGGCGCAGTGGCGCCTGCTGCTGCGGCATGTGATTGCGCAGCACATCGTCGAGGTGGACCATTCGACGTTCAATGTGCTGCGCTTGACCGAAGCGAGCCGCGCTGTGCTGCGGGGCGAGCAAAAGATCGAGCTGAGACAGCCAAGCGCCGACCCGC
This sequence comes from Burkholderiaceae bacterium, assembly GCA_040003315.1. GTDB lineage: Bacteria > Pseudomonadota > Gammaproteobacteria > Burkholderiales > Burkholderiaceae_F > JACCZX01. The sequence continues at coordinate 6,923 of JBDUCU010000064.1, forward strand.
GCCGCGTCTCGGCCAAACGCCGCGGGGCGGCTGAGGTCGTCGATGATCCGATGTTCAAGAAGCTTCGCGCGTGGCGCGCCGCGGTGGCGAAGGAACACGGTCTGCCGGCTTTCGTGGTGTTTCACGATGAAACACTGCGCGCGATCGCGCGGCTGCGCCCCGCCACTCTCGATCAGCTGCGCGCGATATCGGGCGTCGGTGAAAAGAAGCTTGCCAGTTACGGTAAGGATCTATTGGGGCTGATGGGCACGGGGGCGCTGGAAGTATCGTGAATCCAAGCGAGCACGAGCTGACCTACCCGTGGGCCGACACGCCGTTGCTCGGTACCTGGCTCACGTTGCGTCCAGGGGTTCACTGGGTACGCATGCCGCTGCCATTCGCGCTCGATCACATCAATCTGTGGGTCTTTGACGACGAGATCGACGGCCGCGTTGGCTATACGCTGGTCGATTGCGGCATTTCCAGTAGCGCCACCCAGCAGGCGTGGGAGCAACTGTTCGACCGCGAATTTGCAGGGAAGCCCGTGTTACGCGTGATCTGCACGCATTTTCATCCCGATCATTTTGGACTCGCTCACTGGTTGGCCGCAGGCGGCAAGCATCGGCGCTGGGCCGCGCCGCTATGGATGACGGCGACCGAGTATGCGTTCGGTCGCTTTCTGTCGGCCGGCGCAGGGGGAGACAACGTCAGCGGAGAATTGGCGGCGCATCACTTCGCGCGCAATGGCTTAAGCGACGCGGCTGCACTGGCGCAGATTCGAGCGCGCGGATCGTATTACCCCACACTCGTTCCGGCCGTGCCCGACTGCTTTCATCGTATTCATGACGGCGACGAAATCGGCATCGGGCCTGCGCACGCGCGTCGCGTATTCCGCATCATTGTGGGCTTCGGCCACGCGCCCGAGCACGCATCACTGCACTGCGCCGACGATCGATTGCTGATCGCCGGTGACATGGTGCTGCCGCGTATCTCGACCAACGTCAGTGTGTTCGACCTCGAGCCGGATGCCGATCCACTGCCGCGCTATCTGCGTTCGCTCGATCGTCTGCTGTTATTGCCGGCCGACACCTTGGTGCTGCCGTCACATGGCAAACCCTTTCTCGGGCTGCATCAGCGCATCGGACAGCAGCATCGGCACCATGCGGCGCGACTCGACGAAGTGCTCGCAGCGTGCGCCACGCCGCAGACTGCGGCCAGCATCGTGCCGATGATGTTCAAGCGCGAGCTCGATTCGCATCAAATAACCTTCGCGCTGGGCGAGGCGCTCGCTCATCTGCACGCGCTGTGGCACGAAGGAAAGCTCGACCGGCGCGAAGATGCCGGTGTCTATCGGTTCAGCGCCAACGCGCTATAGCTGTGACGAGAACAGTCCCGCAGCGCGTTCCTCGAACTTCTCGTACCACGGCCGGGTTTCCCATTGCTGATAAGTCGTCTGCTTCGAGCGTTTCAGATCCGCCTCGAACGTCTCCGTTTGCAGGCGCGCAAACTCAGTGTCGTAAACGTTCAGATTCGCTTCGTCGTTCAAGCGGAACGAACGCGGGTCGAAGTTGGTCGAGCCTACCGACGACCAAAGGCCGTCAACGATCAGCAGCTTGACGTGGTACATCGTCGGTTCGTACTCGTGAATCAGCGCACCCGCCTGCAGCAGCGGCCCCCAGCTCGCGCGCGATGCATTTCGCACGAATTGCGTGTCGGTGATTTTTCCTGGCAGGATCAATCGCACCCGCACACCGCGTTTCATGGCTGCCACCAGCGCCTCGCTGGTGACTGCGTCCGGCACGAAATACGCCATTGCAAGGTCGATCGTCTTGGTCGCCGCAGCAACCGACAGCAAATACATCAAGTGCATGCTCTCGGATCCGCCCTGGCTCGAGCTCTGGAATATCTGCGCGTACTGTTTGCCGGCGGCTTTCTGCGCCGGAAAGAATGCATCGTCGTGCAGGACGGCACCGCTGACTTTGGTCCAGTTGTCCATGAAAACGGCCTGCATCTGAGCCACCGCCGGGCCTTCGAGCCGATAGTGATTGTCGCGCCAGTGCTCGGGATCCTGTGCGTCGCCAGTCCAGTTGTCGGCGATGCCGACGCCGCCGGTAAATCCGATGCGTCCGTCAATGACAAGCAGCTTTCGGTGCGTGCGGTTATTAACGCGGCCCAGGTTGTACCAGCGCAGCGGGCGGTACTTGCGAAAATCGACACCCGCCTGTGTCATGGCCTTGATCGAGTCGTTGTCCATTTTCTGGCTGCCGAGCCAATCCACTAACACATTGACCTTGACGCCGGCTCGTGCGCGATCGGCGAGTGCGGCGGCGAAGCGTTTGCCAATCTCTCCCGACCAGTAAATGTAGGTTTCAAAGTCGATCGTATGCTTTGCGCCCTTGATGGCTTGCAGCATCGAAGGAAAAATGCGATCGCCGTTGAGCAGCGTGTCGACGCGGTTGCCTTCGAGCAGCGGAGGTCCCAGCAACACGCCCATCGCCCGCAGGAACTGCGCGTCGGACACTGCGTACAAATGGATCGGTCGCACCGCAATTTTCTTTTCCGCGCGCAAGTTCAGCAGGACCAGCGTAGCGAGCGCTGTCAACACGACTGCGAGAATGATTGGAAGCATCAATTGCTTGTATTTCATCAGGCGCGGAGGATAGCGGCAATGCCCGCTGGCGAAGCGTCGTGCAAGAATTGAGCTATCTACAGGATCGAGCCACGATGGGCAAGAGCAAGCGCGAGCTTCAGGTACGACCAGAGACGCGGTTGATCAAAGGGGGCGAGGCTGCGTTGTCCGGTCACGATTTCGTCAATCCGCCGATTGTGCGCGGCTCGACGGTGCTGCATGCGAGCGTCGCCGACATGAAGGAGCGCTCTCGTCGCTACCGCGCCGATGAACCAGGCCCGGTCAACTACGGGCTATTTGGCACCGCCACGCACCATGCTTTTCTTGAACTGCTGAGCGAGCTCGAAGGCGGCCAAAGAAGCTGGGCGGTGCCATCCGGTTTGGCGGCCTGTACGGTTGCGATGCTCGCCTTCGTGCGCGCCGGAGATCACGTGCTGGTGACCGATTCCGCTTATGGCCCGACGCGCCGCTTCTGCATCGAAATGCTGCCGCGCTATGGAGTGCAGTCGAGTTTCTATTCGCCTGCCTCGGGTGCCGAAATTGAATCGATGTTTCGGCCGAACACGCGGCTGCTGTGGATGGAATCGCCCGGCTCGCTGACATTCGAGATGCAGGACGTGCCGCGACTGGCCGCCATCGCGCGCGCGCGTGGCGTCGTTACGGTGCTCGACAATACCTGGGCGACGCCGCTGTATTTTCAACCGCTGAAGGCTGGTGTCGATGTCAGCGTGCACGCAGCAACAAAATACATCTGCGGCCATTCCGACATGCTGATGGGCACGGTCACCTGCAACCGGGCGACGTGGCCAATGATGCGCGAGACGTTGTTCAACTTCGGGTTGACCGTTGGACCGGACGACGCATATGTAGCTTTGCGCGGGTTGCGAACGCTCGGCGTGAGGCTGCGGCAGCACCGCGCGACGGCCGAACGTCTGATCGAATGGATGCTCGCGCAACCCGAGGTCGAGCGCATTCTGTATCCGGCGCTGCCCAGTGACGCGGGACATGCTCTGTGGAAGCGTGACATGAGCGGCGCAACCGGCCTGTTCAGCATCGTGCTCAAGCCTGATTTTGGTGGTGCGGCGCTCGCCGCACTGGTCGACGCTGTCGAAATTTTCGGTCGGGGTTATTCCTGGGGCGGGCACGAGAGCCTGTTGATTCCGGTTTATCCCGAACGCAGCGTCGCTGCATGTCCGTATCAAGGCCGCCTGTTTCGCATTTCGGCGGGACTCGAAGACCCGGATGATCTGATCGAAGATCTGAAGCGCGGCTTCTCAGCGCTACGCGCCGCCTGATCTCGCCGCCCTGAAGTCGCGCAGGTACGCGAGCCCCTCGATTGCGCGGTTGCCATACCAGCTCGTCATCTCGCCATCGATCAGATCGACGGGCACGTTGAGCATTGGTTGTAGTTCGGCTACATGCGATGCACGAAAGGCGAATGGCTCGGAGGACAGGAGCACGCGGTCGACGTGCTTGCTGGCGGATTCGATATCGACGACCACCGGATAACGCTGGGCACCGGACCAGCCGCCTTCCGGCGTCGTTACACGCCACCCGACGCACGCGAGAGTGCGCGCGATGTAGGTGTCCGCCGCCACCGTCATCCACGGATTGCGCCATATCAAATACAGCACGCGCTCAGGTTTCCACGCGCGCTCGCGGCACCGGTCGATCTCGCGTTGCAGCGTTGCTGTAAGCCGCTTGGTTTGTTCCGGGGCGTTGAAAATGAAACCGAGAAGGCGAAATAAGGCAATGTTGTCGTCTGGCGTGTTCGGGTGCGTCACGATGACTTCGACGCCGTCGCGCTCGAGTTGCTCGCCGATCGCGCGATCGTTTTCATCGATGTTGACAATCACGTGGGTCGGGTCAAGCGCCCGCAGAGCGTCGAGCTTGACGTCCTTCGTGCCGCCCAGCTTCGGCACGTCGCGCACGTGTTCGCGCGGGTGGATGCAGAAGCCGGTGCGTCCCACGACGTGCGGTCCAAGCCCCAGTTCAAAAAGCAGTTCCGTGATCGACGGGACCAACGACACGATGCGCGGCTCGACCGCCACGCGATGATGCACGCGGCCCGCGGCATCGGTGCGGCACGCGGCAGGGTCCATCATCAAGCGCTCGACGCCTGAGCTTAAGAAGCAGGTTCGCTGGCGCGCGGTTTCTGCTTACGGTGTGCCGTCAGCCGATCAAACAGCCACCGCGGCATCCATCGGAGGAGGGCGGTCACCCAGGCCATTTGCCACGGAATGGTTCGATAGCGCACGCCCGCGATAATGGCTTCTGCGGCGTGTTCGGCGAAGAGATCCGCGTTCATCAGAAACGGCATCTGATACGGGTTTTTTTTCGTCATCGCCGTGCGAATGAAGCCGGGTGAGATCGTCACGACCTTGATGCCATGGCGCGCCATTTCGACGCGCAGACTTTCGCAATAGACGATCGCAGCAGCCTTGGATGCGCAATACGCCTCGGAGCCTGGCAACCCTCTGACTCCGGCAACGCTTGCGATGCCGACCAGCGTTCCGCGTCCGCGCGCCTTCATGTCGGCGATGAATGGGTGGAACGTTATTGCCATTGCGAGCACGTTGGTATCGAGCACACGCTTGAATTGGGCCAGGTCTTCATAGAACTCGGTCTTCACACCGATCGATATCCCGGCGTTGGCGATCACGATGTCTACCGGGCCAACAGCGGCCTTGAAGGCTGTCGCCGCCCCGATCAGCGCATCTTTGTCGGTAACGTCGGCGACATACGTGTGATGCTTACCGGGCAATGCGCTTTCGACGGCATCGAGCGCATCACGGCGTCGAGCGAGCAGACCGAGACATGCGCCGCGTGTCGCGAATTCGGCGGCAAGGGCCGCGCCGATGCCGCTGGATGCGCCCGTGATGAAAACGTTCATGAACGCGCGCTACGGTCGCAAGCGCTGCGATGCGAAGCGGTGATTACTTCTTGCGTTCGCTGCGCGCCCGCTGGATCAAAGCATCGAGTACCGGCAGGCTGCCTTCGCGCGAGCCGACCATCGACGGCGCGGTGACATATTTGCCGTCCACCGCCATGCTGGGTGTGCCGTCGATCTTGTAGTTGCGCCATATCTGTCCGGCGCGATTAGCGCGTGCCGCCACGGAGAATGAATTGTAGGCATCGAGCCATTGCTTGCGATCGACTCCATTGGCCGCCATGAAATCGGCGATTTCTTCGGGTCTTAGCATCGACATTCTCTTGACCTGCACCGCTTCGAAGACCTTCAAGTGCAGCTCGTTCGTTTTGCCGAGCGCTTCGAGCGTGTAGTAGATGCGGACGTGCGGCAGCGATTGTTCGTCCCACGAAATCGGAACGCGGCGGTATTCGACGTCGGCCGGCAGGGTCTTCATCCATCCCTGCAACACTGGGTTGTATGCCAGGCAGTGGGGGCATGAATACTGGAAAAACTCGAGAACTTCGACCTTGTTGCCCGTTTCCACCGGTTGAGCCGGCGTGACCGGGCGGTAATCCTTCATTTGCTGCAGTGGCCGCGCGGATTGAGCACCTGCACGAAATGGCACTAGAACAACAACCGGAACGAGGGCGACGGCTGCCAGCACTTGGCGGCGGTTAATCAACATGCATGCTCTCCACAACGGAATCTACGAGGGTTCGGCGTCTGCGCTGCAGCCGCAGCGGCACAGTATCGCAACAACAACGTTATTCAGACAGGCGCCGATGACAGGGGTTTCATGCGCTATTTCAGCCTAACCAGCTGAACATCGATTCCGTTTTCGGCCATCGTCTTGCGAATACGGTTCACGTCTTCGAGATTGCCGTACGGGCCCAGGCGCACGCGGTAGAGGGTGGTGCCGTCCTGCTCGCGCGGAAAGACTTTTGCGTCGAAGCCGAGCAACGCGAGGCGGGCACGCATCGCATCGGCGTCGTCGGGTGTTCTGAAGGCGCCCGCTTGCAGCAGAAAGCGAGAATCCTCGGGCGGAAACAAATTGCCCTTTTCGGCTGGCGGAGGTGCAGCTTTTGGATCAGTTGCTGGATCGACTCTGGCAGGTTCGGGCGAGGCCGTGGCCGCCTTGGCCGGTACCTGCGCGTAGAGGGATTTGTTGGGGTCAGGAATCCCGCCGCCGGCGGCGGGATTCACATTTTCGCTCGCCGGTCGGACCTTGTTGACGAACGGCACCGGAGCGTTGGTAATAAATAATGCAACCGCAACCGCAATCGCCAGCCCGAGCACAAGGCCGGCGATAAAGCCCACCAGGGTTGTGCCGCGTTGGAGCGAATAGGGTCGGTTCACCGTGTCCTTCTGACGTAGTCGTCGAAATCCAGCATCAGCATCACTCGCCGGGCACCCTCTGTCACATCCGCTGCGGCGCTGACACGCCAATCAGATCCAGACCATTTGCGAGGACCTGCCGGGTTGCGCTCAAGAGCGCGAGCCGCGCATTGCGAGTCGCGTCGTCGTCAACGAGCACGCGCTCGGCATTGTAGTAGGCATGAAAGTCCGCTGCGAGTTCCTTCAGATACGAAGCGACCTGATGCGGCGCGAGCTCGGTTGCGGCGTTGGCCATCGCGCTCGGATAGTCGGCGAGTCGGCTCATCAGCGACTGTTCACGTGCGCTTTGCAGCGGCGTCAGATCGGTCTGCCGAGCGCGCGTGTCGTCAGGCCACTCGAAGCCCTTGTCCTGCGCTTGCGCAAACACCGAACAGATGCGCGCATGCGCGTACTGAACGTAGTAGACCGGATTTTCATCCGATTGCGACAGCGCGAGATCGACATCGAACACAAACTCGGCATCGGCCTTGCGGGAGACAAGAAAGAACCGTGTCGCATCGCGTCCAACCCAGTCGAGCAGATCGCGCAGCGTGACGTAGGTGCCCGCGCGCTTGCTCATCTTCACCTCTTCGCCGCCCTTTGTGATGCGAAGCATCTTGTGCAACAGATAATCGGGATAGCCGGGCGGGACTTCGACTTGCAGCGATTTTGCGGCAGCCCGCAATCCGGCGCGCACCCGAGCCACGTTTCCATAGTGATCGCTGCCCTGCACATTGATCACCTTGTCGTAGCCTCGTTGCAGCTTGGTGACGTGATAAGCGACGTCGGGAACAAAGTACGTGAATGTGCCATCGGACTTGCGCATCACGCGATCCTTGTCGTCGGTCGACGGGCCGCCCTGCGCCACGCGCTCGCCCACGGTTGATAGCTCGGGCGCGGTGGTTCGAAGCCACAGTGCGCCGCCGTCTTCGTAAGTCATGCCGGAAGCGGCCATCGCCTGCACCGTTGCGTCGACCTTCCCATCGCGATACAGCGAAGATTCGAGAAAAAAACTGTCGAAGTGAACGCCCAGTGCAGCCAGATCGCGGTCCTGTTCATTGCGCAGATAAGCCACCGCGAAGCGCTCGATCATTTTCAGGTCATCGACGTGGCCGCTCGCAGCGATCGGGATGCCATCGCGCTCGACGGTGGCACGAGCAAGGTAGTCGCGTGCAATCTCGGTGATGTATTCGCCGCGGTACCCGTTCTCTGGAAAGACGATCGTATGGCCGAGCAGCTCGCGCGCGCGCGCCTGTACGGAGACCGCAAGATTGGCGATCTGCACGCCCGCATCGTTGTAGTAGAACTCGCGGGTCACTTGCCAGCCCTGCGCTGCCAGCAGATTGCCGAGCGCGTCACCCAGCGCGGCCTGGCGCGCGTGACCCAGATGAAGGGGGCCGGTTGGATTGGCCGAAACGAATTCGACCATCACCGTGCGACCACTGCGCGCGGTCGACCTTCCGAACTTGTCTGCCTCCTCGAGCGCAGCGCGCACGACGCGCTGCTTGGCGGCAGGTGTGAGCCGCAGATTGATGAAGCCGGGACCTGCAATTTCAACGGCATCGATCAATCCGCTCGAGCCGGGATTCGCCTGCAGCGCCGCAATAATCGCAGCAGCGACTTCGCGCGGGTTTTTCTTCTGCGTCTTGGCGATCTGCAGTGCAATGTTGGTTGCAATATCACCGTGCGCTTCGACTTTCGGTCGCTCGAGTACGATTGGAATGCCCGCCACACCAAGCTCATCGCAAGCGCTTTCGATCAGGCCGACCAGTTGTTGTTTATGCGAGGGGAGCATCGCGCCGCCCAGGGTGCGCCTAGTCACGCAAAGCAGCGCAGTTTACTGAAGCGAACGGTGCGCGGTCGCACAGCGGTTTGTCTTCGCCGTTAGAATGAAACGGCGAATCAGTTGGAGTCGCTTTTGCACCGAGAGCTCCAACCCTGTTAACCACGAGGAGACTATGAATCGACGCCGACTTTTGAAAACTGCCGTGGTCGCGGGCGCGAGCAGCGCGCTGCCGGTGCTTTCGCTGGCGCAGCAACAGCGCGCCATTTGCTACAACTGCCCGCCCGAGTGGGCCGACTGGG
>JBDUCU010000065.1:0-15782 GCA_040003315.1 Burkholderiaceae bacterium
ACCTCAAGAAAGCGCTCGATGTCGGCCACCGAATTGTAAAGATAAGGGCTGATGCGCAGCGTCTCTGCGCGCAGACTGACGTAGATTTCGGCGGCGATCAATGCATCGTAAAGTGCCGTTGGAGCGCCTACAGGGAATCGGATCCCGGTGAAATGGCTGGCGCCGCAGCCGGCGGCGGGAACGTTCAGGCCAAGCTCCCTCGCGCGCCGATTGATCGTGTCGACAAGCGGCGCGAGCGTGCGCTGAATATTTTCCGGTCCCCAATCGAGCACTTGTCTGAGCGCGACTTTCATGATCGGCAGGGTGATGAAATTGCTGCGCTCGCCGAAGTCGTAGCGGCGTGCTCCCGGCATGAATTCGGCGGTATAGCCGGATGTGCTCTGCACCTCCGCTGCGCCGGCACGGTTATAGAAATGATGTTCAAGCGGTGTGCCGTTCTGGAACAACGGATCGACGTACAGAAACGCAAGACCGTACGGGCCAAGCAGCCATTTGTAACCGGAGCAAAAGAGAAAAGCGGGTTTCGAGGATCGCACATCGAAGGGCATGGCGCCGACCGATTGCGTTCCGTCGACAATCAGCGCGGCCCCCACCGAGCGGGCGGCTGCCGATACGGCCTCGATGTCGATCAGCAATCCGTCATGCCAATGGCATTGCGGAACGGCGACGATCGCGGTTCGGCGCTCGATCCGATCGAGCACTCCTTGCGTCCAGTTGCCGGAGATAGGTGCTGGAACGGTTAGAAGTTCGGCACCGATCTCGCGACATCGCCACTGCCATTGATAAACGTTGGAGAAATGCTCGCGGCCGATAACAACGGCGCTCTGATTTTTTCGCAGCGGCAAATTGCTGCCTGCGATCGCCGCGGCATAGCTCGACGCGGGCACGATTGCGATGTCATCAGCCGATGCATTGACCAGGCGCGCGAACAGCGCGCGGACTTCTTCAACCTCCGCGAAAAAATCCTTCCGGACAATGGTCCACGGGTGGAGCTTGCGATCGACTCCGAGTTTTCCGGCTTCGGCGGCTTCCCGCAGCAGCGGCGACAGATATGCGCAATTGAGATAGGTTACATCTTCAGGGATTTCGAACAGATGTCGCTGAGGTTCGATCATTGCATGTCGTCAGCCTTCCGGGCCATTTGGTTGATGAAATTTAAGGCGCGCTTCGGGGAAACGTACCGAACGTACAGATGGTTTGTTGCCTGCAGTCATAAGAGCAAATTCTCGCGGTGCGACGTGCATTGATGTGGGCCGCTCTCTGTCTGGTATGTCGAGCAATTAAGCGCGAATCAAGGTAACATTTCTGAGTGTTGCCGTGTATCTCAGAGCAGGGAAAGCCTTGCTAAGGTTGAGGTCGCGATTTCGAGACTCGTTTCCCGCTCAAAGTTCTTGATGGGCTTTCGAAACGGCGCTCGCAATGACCAGAAGGTACTGGTCGTATCGGCCCCGCTGCGCGCCGTAATTGGGTTTCGGTCTTCTAGCGGCCGGTCGATCTCGAGCCGAGCACTGGCAGTGGCCGTGGCCGTCTTGGCCTTCCTCGGTGTGGACGTGTTCGCCGCTGAAAAACGCGCCAACTACTTCAACGATCCGTTCGTGCAGGTGACCGGTGCGATTGACAGCTGCCCGACTCCACCAGGTCCGCTGATCACCGAAACCGAAATGAAGATGTCGGCTCACGCCAGAGCCGAGCGTGGCACGCGCTGCTACCTCTCCGGACGGTGCCGCCTACCCAATGCCTACCATTACGATCAGGAAATCATCCCGCGCGTAAAGAAAGCGATACTGGCTGACGGTCGGTTTGCCGATACCAGCGTCTGGGCCGAGGGTCAGCGTCGGTGGGTGATCCTGAAAGATGCGTTCGCCGTAAGGAACAGGCGCGGGCGATCGAACAGTTGGTGCGCCAGCTGGATGATGTCGAGTCAGTGCTCAATCAGCTTGTAGTAACCGATCGACGCAGCAATGCAGCTCGGTGAAGCGCGACGATTATCGGGCCGCAGCGCTCGCGGTCGCTGCAGCGCCCGCGCAATTGCGCGTAATTCAAGGTAACATTTGCGCGTGGCCGCGACTCTTGGAGAAGGGAGAACGAGGAGGCTTCAACGCTTCCCGCTCCAGGTCATCAGGCAACGAGGGGAAGCCGCTGCGCTTCCCCTTTTGATTCGAAGCAGGCCGTTGCAAAGCGGCGGGGTGGCAGAGTGGCCATGCAGCGGACTGCAAATCCGTGTACGCCGGTTCGATTCCGACCCCCGCCTCCATTTCGAACGATCGCCGCGGTGGTGAAACTGGTAGACACAGCGGACTTAAAATCCGCCGCAAGCGAAAGCAAGCATGCCGGTTCGATTCCGGCCCGCGGCACCAGGGAACGATGAAAGTATTCAATCTTTGCTGCGATCAGGAACACTTGTTCGAAGGCTGGTTTGCCTCGGGCGAAGAGTTTGCTCGTCAAATCGAAGGCGCGCTGGTTGAATGCCCGGTGTGCGCGAGTATTGATGTGCGCAGGCTGCCGTCGGCTCCGAGACTGAACCTTAGCGGTGGTGACGACGCATCCACGCTGTCGGGCAAGGAGCCGGTTGCGATGCCCAACGACGAGTCGATGCGATCGATGATGCTGCAGATTGCGCGGCACGTGGCGGCCAACAGCGAGGACGTCGGCGAACGCTTCCCCGAGGAGGCGCGGCGCATCCACTACGACGAGGCGCCCAAGCGTTCGATTCGTGGTGTGGCGTCTAAGGAAGAAGCTGCCGAGCTTAAGGACGAAGGCATCGAAGTGATGCCGGTGCCATTTGGCAGTCTGCTGAAAAATCCACTGCAATAACGAGGTGCCGAGCGCTTGCGCGCACCCGCTTGCACTCCCTGATATGGCAGACGACGAAAAGCGCCTCGATGATCGCGGGCTTGACCTGATTTTTCGGCAGGCGCGATCGCACAACGTCTGGCTGCCAACATCGGTGCCGGTCGCAACGCTGAACGCGTTGTGGGACATCATGAAGTACGGCCCGACCAGCGCCAATTGTTTGCCGCTGCGCATTGTGTTCGTCCAATCGTCTGCGGAAAAAGAGAGGCTCGTTGAGTGCATGAACGAGAGCAATCGCGCGAAGACTCGTGCGGCGCCGGTCACCGCGATCCTTGCAATGGACCTTGAGTTTTATGAGAAGCTGCCCCGGCTGTTCCCGCATAACCAAACTGCGCGCTCTTGGTTTGTCGGTAAGCCCGACCTGATCTACGAAACCGCGTTTCGCAACAGTTCTCTGCAAGGCGCGTACTTCATCATCGCTGCGCGAGCGTTAGGACTTGATTGCGGGCCGATGTCGGGCTTCGACGCCTCGAAATTGAACGCAGCATTTTTCGCTGACAGCCGGTTGGTGGTGAATTTCGTTTGTAGTCTGGGCCATGGCGACGCCGCTGCTCTTTTCCCGCGCTCCCCTCGGCCTGAGTTCGACGAGGCCTGTCGCATCGTTTGACACCTCGGCAGATGTCTTTGCACGTTAGCCACGCTTTCGATAGCGGCGCGATCGAGGTCATCGCGTGTAGTGGCTCGCGGGTTGATCTGGCGATCCGGCCGGACATTGCGATCGTTGGAGAGCCGAGCGGCTTCCTGCAGTGGTTTCACTTCCGTGTCAGTGGGGCAGACAAGAGCGGTGCCGAGCTGCGAATCATCAACGCCGGCGCCACCACATACCCTGAGGGATGGCGCGATTACCGCGCTGTAGCAAGCTGGAATCGCCGCGATTGGGAGAGAATTCCTACACGGTTTGACAGCCAAATTCTGACAATCGAACTACCGTCTGCGCCCGGGCCCTCGTATATCTGCTATTTCGAGCCGTATTCGTGGGAACGTCATCTCTCGCTCTTGGCAGACTGCATTTCGAGCGGTGCTCGCCTGCAGAGGCTCGGCGCCAGCATTCAGGAACGCGACATAGATGCACTGGTGGTCGGTAGCGGCAAGCCGCCTGTGTGGATCATTGCACGGCAGCATCCTGGCGAGACGATGGCCGAATGGTTCATCGAAGGCTTGCTGCAGCGTCTGCTGGGTGCCGAGCCGTTGGCGCAGCAGCTTCGGCAAGCCGCCACCTTTTACATTGTCCCGAACATGAATCCCGACGGCTCGATTCTCGGCAACTTACGGACCAACGCAGCGGGCGCCAATCTGAATCGTGAATGGCTCGCGCCGACGTTAGAGCGCAGCCCCGAAGTCAGATGTGTGCGCGATGCGCTGCATGCCACCGGCTGCGCGGCGTTTTTCGATATTCACGGCGACGAAAATCTGCCGTATGTGTTTGTAGCGGGCAGTGAAATGCTGCCGACGTTTACCGAGTTGCAAGCCGCAGAGCAGAACGCCTTTTGCGCCGACTTCAGTGCAGCGAGCGCGGAGTTTCAAACCGAGCACGGCTATCACCCGAGCAAGTATCAGAAGGACGTGCTGAAGCTCGCGTCGAAGTACGCTGGGCACACGTTCGGCTGCCTGGCGCTGACGCTCGAGATGCCGTTCAAAGACAATGCCAATGCGGTCGACCAGCGATTTGGGTGGAGCGGCGCGCGCAGCGCGAAACTCGGTGCGGAGATTTTGGAGCCCATTTACCGACACTTAGTGCGAACGGGATCGCGCACGTGACTATCGTTGCCGGGCAACGTCTGAGCCTGCGCCGTGCGCGGCTGCTCGATCGGCCGCGCATCCACGAGTGGGTCACTGAATCGGATTTGACGTCGAACACATTGGGCCCACCGCTGTATCCGGAGCGCCCGATACCGACGCTCGACGAATTCTCGGCCGAGTATGTCAACACGCATTTCGACGGCACGCGCCCTTACGAAGGGCGCATGTTCGTGATTGTCGCCGGCGGCGATGAAATCGGTTGCATCTTCCACGGCCCGGTGGATTTGCTGAACGATGTCGTCGAGCTCGACATCTGGCTGGCAGAGCGTCGTTGGACCAGCCGCGGGCTCGGATCGGAAGCGCTGGTGCTGCTGGCCGATTGGATGCAGGCCAACTACGGTGTCAATCGGTTTCTGGTGCGTCCGTCCCGACGCAACGTGCGCGCGCTGCGCGCAATGCGGCGCGCGGGCTTTCGCGAGACCGATCTGCTGGCGAAGGAGGTGATCGAGAAGCTTCATCTGCGGCTCGGCAGCTATACCGACGAAATATTGCTGTTTCGAATTCTGCCGGTGCCGGCCGCCACACTGGCACCGGACCCGAATCGCATCTACGTTTTTGTCGACAGCGAGTTCACCAGTCTGCGTACACCGGAATTGATCAGCATTGGTGCGGTGGCGACCGATTCAACCGCGTTTTACTGCGAGGTCAACGGCTGGAGTCCCGAGCGATCGAGCGACTTCGTCAAGCAGATTGTTGTCCCGCTGCTCGACGGCGACGCGGTGCCCATGCCGATGGCGGCCGAAGCCTTCTCATCGTGGCTCGACGAACGAGCGGGCCGGGCCCCGACGACCATCATCAGCGATTCGGGGTATGACCGCTGGGCGCTGACCGAGTTGCTGGGACGCGAGGACCTGCCCAGTGGCGTCGACTGGAAGCGGGTGCCCATCTCATACGAAGCGCTCGACGAGGCATCCCGGCAATTCAACCTGCGTCGCCACCACGCGCTCGATGATGCACGGGCATTGCGCCAATTGGTGATGAATGCCGTCAAGTGACGCGGATGGATACGCTGCATCAGCAGTACCGCAAGCGTCAGCGCCACCGATTGCGGTAACAGCGGCATCGACGATCCTGCCCGCCTTGAGCTGAGACCGTTCGGCAAGTGTTTCAGCGCACTCCGCGGTCGATACCAGCGTCGACCCTAGTGCCACTGCGAAAAGTGTGTTGCCCAGGGTTGCCTCCGTCGAAGACCAAGCGACTCTAATCGGGGCCAGCAAGCGTGGTAGGGTGGAGCGACGAGCTGGCACGTCGGCGGACGAAACGGCTTTCAGTCAACGACGAATGATCATCCGCGGCTAGGAGCATCGTGAAAAAACCTGCGCCACCGAAAACAATTGCAGGCGCTGCAATCAAGGCCAGCGGCGTTATTCGCCCGCAGGTGCGCGACCTTCTTGTCCGGTCAGCTGCGTACCGTGCGCTGCCGCCGGCGCCGCGCCGCGAAATTGCGCGCGATACCGTTCGCGTCGCGTCTTACCTAGTCGATCCCGAAGGACTGGTATCGCAGGAGTTCACGAGGCCGTTGCTGTCGGCGAACGATCTGCTCGCCGCTGTGGATTTTCCGTCTTTCGTCAGCGGCCTGATCGACGGCGTATTTGGCGCAATCGTGAACGCAACCATCGAACAGATGCAGGCCTACGCGGAACTGATGAAATACGCCGCTGAATCAGTATCAAACTTCGCTCGCGACAAGATCACCGACGAGCTGGCCCGGTCCCATCTGCTGGCAACGTTTCCGCAGCTGTTTTGTCGCTCGGGGCAGCACCGTCTGAGGGCCGCCGGCATCGCGCTGGACCGCGCCGCGCGAGCCCATCTGTCGCGGATGATGGGCTTGCGGCGCACAGCACCCGCCAGTGCATCAGTCGATACGCTGTCGCTTCTGGTTCAGGCCGCGCGTCGGCGCATTGCCCGTGAGCGACAGCATTCGCTGGCGATCACGCTCGCGATGAGTATCAACCGAATCGCGGTCAACGAGGGGCGCGCTCAGGCCAAGCGGCGCCACCGATCGGTTCGGTGATGTCGATTCAGGTCGACGAATTACTGCAAGTCGGCAGCGCGTTGCTTCAATTCGGCAAGCGTAATGACCTCGAGCGCCTTTTCATGCGTTGCCAGCAGTACCACCGGCGGCGCGACACCAGCATCGAAAGCTTCCTTCCAACGCGCCGCGCATAGACACCAGCGGTCGCCGGCTTTCAATCCGGGAAAATCGAACTCGGGATGTGGTGTCAGCAGATCGTTGCCGCGTCGAGCCGAGAAGTCGAGAAACTCTTGCGTGATCCGACTGCATACGGTGTGGGAGCCGACGTCCTGCGGCCCGGTGTGGCAATAGCCGTCGCGAAAAAACCCGGTCGGCGGCGATTCGCAGCAGCCAACCAGTTCTCCGCCAAGGACGTTGCGCGCTGACGATGGTTTGTGCGGGTCGCGCACGGATCAACCCTTGCCCTCGCGCGGTCGCGGCTCCGGCGGTGGCAGCGATTCAGCGGTCCGTTCGAGCCATGGCACCAACTCGTCGAGAAGCGTCGTCAGCGCGCGGTTTAATGCCGCCACAGCCGACGGTGCGCTTTCTTCGGCGACCGGTGCCGAAGCCGTAAATCGCTTACGGCCGACCGAGGTGCGACCTCCCCGTTCGATCAATTCCGCGGTTACTTCGATGCGGGCAGTACCGGCGCGGACGTCGTGAATGAATTCGTTGACTCCAACGTTGAGCAGCAGGCCCCCGCCGATGCCTCCGCCGAGATTCGACACTGACTCGAACATTGCACGATTGCGGATGCGTTCGGTCAGCAGCTGGACGATGCGGGCCGATGGTCGATCGGTCCAGCTTGCGTACTGGTAGAACTGGCGCTGCTGCGGGGCACGTGTGTAGGCCATCGAAAAGGTGTCGCCGATAGTCTCAGACGGCGCAGTCGATACCAACAACCTGCGATCGATCGGCGTTGCGCGCGACGGGACCTGCGGCGACAGATCTTCGACCCGATACTGTGCCTGTGGGCTGCCTTCGCCGCCGAGTCCGACGCTGAAGCAGCCCGCACAAAATGCAGCAGCGATTAACGGCAGCAGCAATCGCTGCCGGAAAGAGCGTGCGCGCGTAGTTGGGCTGCTCATCTCATTCGCCCGGGCCGCGCTGCGTCTTGCCTGGACCGAGCAATGCAGCGCGCGGGTCGCGCAACTGATCGAGAAGGCGCGTCAGTGCGTCGACCGTTCCGCGCAGCTCGATGACGGCAACCGTTAACTGTTCGTCGGTCGAGGTGGCTGTATCGGCAAAGGTCTTTGCCAGCGCGGTGGTCTGTTTCTCCAATGCGAAGGCCGCCGTTGAAACATCCTTCAATGTTTGATCGGCTTGCCTGATCGCGGGTCCGATCTGGCTGCCTGTCGTTTCGGCGACCTGTGCAAACTTGGTTCCGGCACGCCCGACCTCGGTGGCGGCGCCGTTCAGTGCGGCGAGTGTCTTGTCGAGATCCTTGATGCGCTGATTGAGTCCGGCAGTAAGCTCGCGCACGCTGCCGAGCGAGGCTGTGATCGCGGCACGGTTGTCCGCGGTCAGAAGCAGGTTGATGTTTTCGAGCGTCTCGGCCGCGATGTCGCCGATCCGCCCGACCTTGCCGGCAATCGCGTCGAAACTCGATTCCCCCTCGGCGATGATCGGATGCTGCTGACCCTCGCGGATCTCCACTAGGGGTGGTCCTGCGGGCTCGGGCGTGATCAGGCTGATGCGCGCAATACCGGTGACGAAATTACGAATCACGATAGCCACTGTGTTGGTACGCACCGGTGCGCGGCGGTCGGTGCGAATCGTGACCCGAACGCGATTGATCTTTTCGGCCAGCAGGTCGTAATCCTCGACGCGCCCGATCTTGATGCCGCGCATATCGACGTCGCCGCCGATCTGCAATCCGTCGAGCTGCTGGCGCTCGAAATAGATGGTGTAGTACTTGAAATCGCCGCGAGTTCCGGTGCGGTTCAACCAGATGACGGCGGTGACGAGTGCGGCAACCAGCGCGATCAGCGCGATTCCGACATATGTGTACTTGGCTTCTGCTTCCATCGCCGTCGATTCTACGAGACAGGCTGACCTTCGCGGTCAACCATCGTACGAACCGAGAAATACAACTGAATCCACTCGTTGTCGACCTCGAGGATCTGCTCGAGGCTGCCGTCGGCAAGAACCTTGCCGTTACCCAGCACGACGATGCGGTCGACCACCGTCAGCAACGTATCCAGATCGTGCGTCACCAGGAACACCGTGATGCCGAGGTCCTCGACCAGCGAGCGGACGAGCTTGTCGAAGCCGCGCGCGGTCGTGGGATCGAGCCCTGACGTGGGTTCATCCAGGAACAACACCTCGGGTTCGAGTGCCAGCGCGCGAGCGATCGCAGCGCGCTTGCGCATGCCGCCCGACAACTCGCTGGGCATCTTTTCCCCGGCGTCGGGCTCGAGGCCGGCCTGGGCCAGCCGCAGCTTGACGAGCGTATCAAGCAGCGCCGGCGGCACATGCGCGTGTTCGATTAGGGGTACCGCCACATTCTGAGCGACGGTCATCGACGAAAAGAGCGCGCCGTCTTGAAACATCATCCCGAACCGACGCCTCGTCATGTTGAGCGCATCCTCAGGGTCCTGCCACATATCGGTGCCGAGCAGGCGGATCTTCCCCGCGGTCGGACGCTGCAGGCCGATGATCTCACGCAGTAGGACCGACTTTCCGGTGCCGCTGCCGCCGATCAGCGCGGTGAGCGTGCCCCGCTGCAACGTGAAGCTCACGCCGTCGTGAACTGTCTGCTCGCCAAACTGCGTGACGACCGAATCCACTTCGAGGATCGTCTGGGAACGCGCCATCAGACGCCGATCTCCTGGAAGAAAACCGCGAACGCAGCGTCGAGCAGGATCACTGCAACGATGCTCTGCACAACCGTCGAGGTGGTCGCCATGCCGACGGCGCGCGTGTCGCGCTCGACCGACATTCCCAGACGGCAGCCAATCACTGCAATCACCAGTGCGAACACCGGTGCTTTGGCCAGTCCAACCAATGGATGCGAAATGTCCAGTGTGTCGCGCAGACGCGCGATGAAGGTGGGCGGCGAGATGTCGAGCATCGGTTCGGCAATCAGCATGGCCCCCGTCAGGCTCATCAGGTCGCCGACGAACACCAGCAGCGGCATTGCGATCATCAGCGCGATGACTCGCGGCAACACCAGCACATCGATCGGCGACAGTCCAAGAGTCCGGATTGCGTCGGTCTCCTCGGTCAGTCGCATCGATCCCAGTTGCGCTGTAAACGCGGCGCCCGAACGGCCGGCGACGATCACTGCAACGATGATCGGCGCGAATTCCCGAGTCGCGCCGATGCCGACGCCATCGACGACAAATATATTGGCGCCGAATTGCTCGGCCTGCAGACCCAGCAGATAAGCGATCACCACACCGATCAGCATCGTCACCAGCGCAACAACCGGAATCGCGTTCAGGCACACCTGTTCAAACTGCGCCGTCAGTTCGCGCAGGCGCACGCTGCGCGGGTTAACAAAGCTGTGGGCAAGACCGACGACGGCAGCACCCAAGAAACTGACATGTCCGACGATGCCGTGGCCGACTTCGATCGCTCGACGGCCGATTCCTTCGAGTAAGCCCTCGCGATGATGTCGGGTTTGGGTGCGGATGGCCTGAAGCCGCGCTCGGACCTGTTCGACAATGCGCAGCTCGTTTTCAGCGAAGCCGATCAGCGAAGCGTCGAGCGAGCCGATTGAATCGAGATAGTCGAGAAGGACCAGGGCGCCCGCCGAATCGATCGTGCCCACACCGCTGGCGTCAACCGCGAACTTGGACGGAAGCTTCAGCGCAGCGAGTTGCGCGCTGGCGCGACCGATCGAAGCCAGGCGCCATGTGCCATTTAGGCGAAGCGTGGCAACGCCGTTTTCTCCAGTCGCAAGCGAGGCTTGAGGTGCGCCATTCCCCTCGGGTTCCGCATCCTCCCGCATCACGCTCGCCAGGCTCTGTCGATGCGGATCGCCAACTCAGCGCACCTTCACCCCGGCAAGACGCCTCGCGTTCGCCGTGGCGCGACGATGCACCGGGCGAAGCCCGCCGCTCATCACACGCAGGATGGACGTTTGCATCTGCGTGGCGGCGCGCGCAAACGAGCGATGCGCAGACGCGCGATGCGCAGACGCGCCGGAGGGGTCGAACGGAACACGCCACGCGGTCATCCATGCATGCGCCATTTGCTGCTGTGCCTTCACCACTTCCAGCGTCATCAGGTTCCATGACTCGCCGAACGCAGAAAGTTTTTCGGAGCTCATCAACTGCAGTTCGCGCCGGTCACGAACGCTGATGTCCGGTCCGGCGGCCCGAATGCGGCTCAGGCGGTGCGACACGACCTGCGGCACCGCCAACATCAGTTCAGCCGACTGGATACCGATACGCAGCGCGCGTTTTCTGGATCTTCTGTTCATCACAGATCTCGATGTCACGCGGCAAGCAGCTGTCTCAGCACGAACGGCAGGATACCGCCGTGTTTGTAGTACTCGACCTCGATCGGAGTATCGATCCGCAGCTTGATCGTGACCCGTTGCGACTGGCCATTGGTGCGGTTGATCACCAGTATTGCATCCTGCTGCGGCTTGATGCCACGCTCGAGTCCCTCAATATCGAATGTTTCGGTGCCGGTGACATTCAACGTCTGCGCGCTGTCGTTGCCAAGGAATTGCAGCGGCAGCACACCCATGCCGACCAGGTTGTTGCGATGAATGCGCTCGAAGCTGCGTGCAATGACCGCCTTGACGCCCAGCAACTGCGTCCCCTTTGCGGCCCAATCTCGCGACGATCCGGTGCCGTATTCCTCGCCTCCGAAGACGACGGTCGCTACGCCGTCCTTGATGTACCTCATCGCGGCGTCGTAGATCGGCATCTGCTCGCCTGACGGCTGGTGCAGCGTCAGACCGCCCTCGATGCGCGATCCATCGGCCTGCGGAGCGATCATCAGGTTCTTGATACGCACGTTCGCAAACGTGCCGCGCATCATCACCTCGTGATTGCCCCGGCGCGCGCCATACGAATTGAAATCGGCCTTGACGACGTTGTTGCTGATAAGCCATTGGCCCGCCGGCGACGTGTCCTTGATCGCCCCCGCCGGCGAAATATGATCGGTTGTGATCGAGTCGCCGAAGATGCCGAGTGCGCGCGCGGCCTTGACCCCAGTCGAAACGGCGGCGGGCTGAATTGTGAAGCCATCAAAAAATGGTGGCTTCGCAATGTAGGTCGATTTTGGCCACGTGTAGACCTGCCCTGACACGGTGCCGACTTTGTTCCACAGGTCACCCGGATCGGTTTTCACTTTGCTGTAGTTCGCCTCGTATGCCTTGGGATCCATTGCGTACTTCATCAATGCGTAGATTTCGTCGGAGCTCGGCCACACGTCGCCGATCCATACGTCCTTGCCCTTGTGCCCCTTGCCGAGCGGCTCGGTCATCAGGTCCTTGAGGAATGTGCCTGCGATGGCATAGGCCACTACCAGTGGAGGCGACGCCAGGAAGTTCGCTTTCAGATTCGGATGAATCCGCGCTTCGAAATTGCGGTTGCCCGACAACACCGCCGCGCACACCAGATTGTTCTTGATGATCGTTTCGTTGATTTCGGGCGCGAGGTCTCCGGCGTTGCCGATGCAGGTCGTACACCCGTAGGCTGCCAGCGAAAAGCCGAGCTTCTCGAGATAGGGCAGCAGACCGGTCTTCTCCAAATACTCAGTGACAATGCGCGAACCCGGCGCAAGCGATGTCTTGATGTGCTTTTGCACGGTCAGACCTGCCTCGACCGCTTTCTTGGCGAGCAGGCCCGCCGCCAGCAGGACGCCGGGGTTGCTGGTGTTGGTGCACGAAGTGATGGCCGCAATTAGCACATCACCATCGGCGATCGACACGACGCCGCGCTCGGGCGCCGGCGCAGCTTTCAACAACGGCCGATTGGCCTTCATCTCTTCGACCATCCGAGGCGCGCCTTCGGGCGTTGCGGGGCCGCTGCCGGCACGAACGCCATTCTCGGATCCGACCGCAAAGCGGTGCCCCAGTCGATCCGCAGGCTGGTTGAATCCATTGTCGAGAACGGGCGCCGAAAACAGCCGCGCGAATTCGCGTTTAACGTTGCCGATTTCAATGCGATCCTGCGGGCGCTTCGGTCCTGCGAGCGACGGCGTAACCGTTGCCAGATCGAGCGTCACGGTCGACGAGTAATCGATCGCTCCTGCTTTCGGAATCCCAAACAGTCCCTGCGCGCGAAAGTACGCTTCGAACGCTGCAAGCTCGTCGGGCGTGCGGCCGGTCCCTTCGAAATACGAGATCGTCTTTTCGTCGACCGGAAAAAATCCCATCGTCGCGCCGTACTCGGGCGCCATGTTTGCAATGGTCGCGCGATCGGGAACTGCCAGGCTGCTGGTGCCCTCGCCGAAAAACTCGACAAACTTGCCGACCACCTTGGCCTTTCTCAGCAGTTCCGTGACCGACAGCACGAGATCGGTAGCGGTCACGCCCTCGCGCAGCTTGCCTTTCAGATGCACGCCGACCACATCGGGTGTCAGCAGGTAAACAGGCTGACCCAGCATTCCGGCTTCGGCTTCGATTCCGCCAACGCCCCAACCGACGACACCGATGCCGTTAATCATCGTCGTGTGGCTATCGGTGCCAACCAGTGTGTCTGGATAGTAGATGCCGTCTTTCTTGTAGACGCCGCGCGCCAGGTACTCGAGGTTGATCTGGTGCACGATTCCAAAGCCGGGTGGCACGACGCCGAACGTATCGAACGCCTGCATGCCCCACTTCATGAACTCGTAGCGCTCGCGGTTGCGCTGAAATTCAAGCTTCATGTTCAGGTCGAGCGCGTCCTTGGTGCCGTAGTGGTCGACCATTACCGAGTGGTCCACGACCAGATCGACCGGAACCAGCGGCTCGATGGTCTTGACGTTCTTGCCCATCTGGTCGGCGACGTTGCGCATCGCTGCTAGATCCGCAAGCAAAGGAACGCCGGTGAAATCCTGCAGCACGACGCGGGCGACGATGAAGGGAATCTCGTCGGTGCGCGCGGCCGTTGGTTTCCAGCCAGCCAGTTGACGCACGTGCTCTTCGGTCACCTTGACGCCGTCGCAGTTTCGCAGCACGGACTCGAGCACGATACGAATTGAAACCGGCAAACGCGAGATCTTTCCGAGGCCCGCCTTTTCCAGCGCAGCCAGGTTGTAGAACTTGCCCCTTTTTGGGCCCAGATTGAATTCTTGCAGCGAGCTGAATGCGTTATGCGGCATTGGAACCTCTTCAGATGACCATCATGTCGACGAACTCGTTGACCGCAGTCGCCGATAACCGTTTTGAATCCATACAGAGGTCGAGAATCGTGGCCGCCTGCTTCGGCGGGAACACTCGCGCCAGATTCGTCTTGAACTTTTCGACCAGCAGCGGCATCCCTTCCTTGCGGCGGCGCTTGTGGCCGATTGGATACTCGACCGTGACTTCCTTCAATTTGGTCCCGTCAGTAAGCTCGATCGTCATGGCATTCGCGATCGAGCGCTTGTGGGGGTCCAGATAATCCTTCGTGAACTGTTTGTTTTCGACGCAAGAGATCTTGTCGCGCAGCACATCGATCCGCGCATCGGACGCAACGCTGTCTTCATAGTCCTGGGCCGTCAGGCGGCCGAAAATCAGCGGCACTGCAACCATATATTGAATGCAGTGATCGCGGTCGGCCGGGTTGTTCAGCGGACCCTTCTTGTCGATGATCCGGATGCACGCCTCGTGCGTGCGAATCGTGATCTTCTTGATATCAGCATCGGTCTTGCCGAGCTGACGCAGCTGCTGATTCAGCGTCATCGCCGCTTCGACCGCCGTCTGTGAATGGAACTCGGCTGGAAAGGAGATTTTGAACAACACGTGCTCCATCACATACGAGCCATACGGGCGCTGAAACTTGAACGCGCTGCCCTTGAACAGCACATCGTAGAAGCCCCATTTCTTCGCGGTCAGCACCGACGGGTAACCCATCTCGCCCGATTTAGCGATCAGAGCCAACCGCACGGCCCGCGAAGTTGCGTCGCCGGCCGCCCAGCTCTTGCGTGAGCCTGTATTGGGCGAATGGCGATAGGTGCGCAGCGACTGGCCGTCGACCCAGGCCAGCGATACCGCGTTGATGATTTCATCGCGCGACAGGCCGAGCATCTGTGCAATCACCGCCGTCGAGGCCACCTTGACCAGCACGACGTGGTCGAGCCCAACTTTGTTGAACGAGTTCTCAAGGGCGATACACCCCTGGATCTCGTGCGCCTTGATCATCGCGGTCAACAGATCGTTGACAGTCAGCGGTTTCTTGCCGCTGGCCAGTGCGTTGCGCGACAGCCAGTCGGCTGTCGCCAGGATGCCGCCGAGGTTGTCCGAAGGGTGGCCCCATTCGGCGGCGAGCCAGGTGTCGTTGAAATCGAGCCAGCGGATCATTGCGCCGATGTCGAATGCAGCCTTGACCGGATCGAGCTGAAACTGTGTGCCTGGCACTTTCGCGCCATGGGGCACGATGGTTCCCTGAACGATAGGGCCCAGCATCTTGGTACACGCCGGATATTCGAGCGCCTCGAAGCCGCAGCCGAGCGTATCCATCAGGCAGTATCGAGCCGTGTCGTACGCATCTTTGCTCTGGATCGTGTAGCCAGTGACGTAATCGACGATGTCGACCAGCACTGTGTCGGGTTGCGGCCGGATGTTGCTGATGGTCGAGCTCATCTCTACTTGCGCTGGTCAAGCGGGACGAACTTCAAGTCCTCGGGCCCGACGTAGTTGGCACTTGGACGAATGATCTTGTTATCGGCGCGTTGCTCGATGACATGCGCACACCACCCGCTGGTGCGCGCGATCACGAACAGTGGCGTGAACATCGCGGTGGGCACGCCCATCATGTGATAGCTGGTCGCGCTGTACCAGTCGAGATTCGGGAACATCTTTTTCTCGCGCATCATCACTTGCTCGACACGCGCCGAGATATCGAAGAGCTTCGTATTGCCGGCATCGATCGACAACTCGTGCGCGACTTCCTTGATGACTTCGTTGCGCGGATCGGCGATCGTGTACACCGGATGCCCGAAGCCGATGATCACCTGCTTTTCGCCAACG
>JBDUCU010000169.1:0-4632 GCA_040003315.1 Burkholderiaceae bacterium
TCGAGAAGTCCTCATCGGCAAGCAGCTCCTTTGCGCCGATCACTACCAGCGCACACCCTTGCTGTTCGACACTGGAACCGGCATCGCTGATCGTCCAGCGCGTGCCGACGCCCTGCACGAGGCGCAGGCGCTGCGGGTTCGAATCCAAACGCACCAAACCCTTCAGACGAAGAACGCCCAGCGGAAGCTGCTCGAGCGCTTCGTGCAGCTTCGTCTCAGCGATCGGTGTGGCGCAACGGAAGATGCGGGAGGCGAAGCGGGTGGTGTGGTCGCGCTCGGCCACGCCGAGCAATGAGCGTGGCCATAACGAACCCAGGGGATTCAGCTGCAGCGACGTGGTTCGTGCCCGCGGTCCGGCTTCGTGCTGACGATTCGCCTGCAGCGTCGCTCCGAGCACGATTTCGAACGATACATCGGCGTGGTGTGCCTCGATCAGCGCAGCCTGCGGTGCGTGCGTTTTCAGCCACTCGCATACCTGCTGCTTGCGCGTCTTGTCGACGAGGTCTGTCTTGTTCAAGATGAGAAGATCCGCCGCCGCAAGCTGTGCGATGACCGTATCTGCGACATAGCGATCCTGCGCCAGCGCTTCGATCCGGTCGGCAGCGACGACCACCAGCGTTGCTTCCGGAGAGAAACCTGCACCGACCCGCGCGACCTGTGCAATGCGTCGCGGATCGCTGATACCACTGGCTTCGACGATGGCATGATCCGGGCGTGGATCGAGCGCGAGCACTTCCGACAGCGCGTTGATCAGGCCGCCCGCAAGGGAGCAGCACACGCAACCGTTGCGCAGGCCGATGGTCGAAGCGCTGCGCTCGTCGATCAGCGCTGCGTCGAGCTGCAGATCGCCAAAGTCATTGACTAGCACCGCGATGCGGCGGCCTTCGGCCTGCGCCAGCAACGCATTCAGCAGCGTGGTCTTGCCGGCGCCAAGAAAGCCGCCGATGACGGTCAACGGCACATCTCGCAGACGAGACACGCAGGCCTTGGAGCCGGTTACGTTCTTGCGGGCGATTCGAAAGGCACGCCGCTTACCATCGTGCCTACGACGCGAACGTCCTTCAGCGCTTCGGGCGGCAGTTCGAGCGGATCGTCGGCCAGAACCGCAAAGTCCGCACGCTTGCCGACTTCGATACTGCCCACTTCGTCGTCGAGGTGCAGTGTGTACGCCGATCCGAGGGTGACCGCGCGCAGTGCATCGGCAACGCTGATGCGCTGATTCGGGCCCAGCACACGGCCCGAGGCGGTGACGCGGTTGACGGCGCACCAGGCGGTGAACAGCGGTGCCATCTGGGTAATCGGCGCATCGGAATGAACGCTGAAGGGAATGCCGTGCGCCAGCGCGCTTGCAGCGGCATCCATGCGATGCGCGCGCTCGGGGCCCATAGTCACGTCGTGATGAATATCGCCCCAGTAGAAGATGTGATTGGCAAACAGGTTCACACACAAGTCCAGCGCGCGGATGCGTCGGAACTGCGCTTCGTCGGCCATCTGCAGATGCTGCAGCGTATGGCGGTGATCGGGGCGAGGCTTGCGCGCGAGTGCGGTGCCGAGCGCGGCAATGGCGACCTCGGATGCTTGATCTCCATTGACGTGGATGTGCAGCTGCAATCCCGCTTCGTGATAGGCAGCGACGACATCGTGCAGCTGCGCCGGCGCGATGTTCCAGATTCCGTTCGGATGTCCGTCGTAATAGCCCGGCCATTTGATGCGCGCGGTGAAGGCCTGGATCGAGCCGTCGGTCATCAGCTTCACGGAACCGAAGCGCAGCTTCGCGTGGCTAAGCGGCTGCCGAGCACGCACCTGCTTGATGCCTGCCCGCGGATCGATGCCGAGACCGAAGAACACTGCCACAATCCGCAACGGAAAGTCGTCGCGCGCCGTTGCAGCCTGCAAGCTGCTGACGCTTTCGTCCGAGTAATCGTTAGTAAGATCCGCAGCCGTTGTCACTCCCGCAGTCTGTGCGAGTCGCGCGTAGTTCCACACCGCGCGCTCCGTGCGCCCGCAGCGAAACGGATCGCCGACATACTGGAACACTGGGAACATCGCCGCCATTTCGGCGAGCTCTCCAGTGGGTTCGCCGCGATCGTCCCGTACGATTCCATCGACGTCAGTGTCGCGCGTGATGCCCACTCGCGTCAGCATCGCCGAATTCGCGTTCAGGACGTGAAAATTCGCGTGAATGATGGCGATCGGTCGCTGCTTCGAAACTCGATCGAGATCGCCCGCCACCATCCGGGGACCGTGCAACAGAATTGGATCGAACCCCCATGCGATCAGCGGCGCCTTCGGATCCCGCAGGTCGGCGTCCGATTGCTGCAATCGCTCGACCACGGCATCGATGCTGCGCAGTGCGGGCCATATGCACCCATCAGGTGATCGGCGCTCGTAGAAGCCGACGTAGGGGTAGTCCCAGATGCCGCCTTCTAGCAGATGGCTGTGACCTTCGATGAGACCGGGCAAGAGGACCCTATCCGCGTAACGTTCATCGATGCGGTGTGTTCCCCACGTTGCCAATGTTCCTGTATCGCCCACGCCCAAAATGCGCCCATCGAGCACCGCAACTGCGTCTGCTACGGGAACCGAGCGGTTCATCGTCAAGATGCGACGCGCCGGGTAGATCGTGAAAGGTGGACGACAGAGGGCCAAGTGAACTCAGCTCGGCGCGTGATGCGCGTCCTCGCGAATCATGTCGACCGCCTTCTCGGCAATCATGATCACCGGCGCATTCGTGTTGCCGCTGATCAGGACCGGCATGATCGAGCAGTCCACCACGCGCAGACCCCCGATCCCGTGCACTCGCAACCGAGCGTCGACCACCGCCAGCGGGTCACTGCCCATCTTGCACGTACCCGAGGGGTGAAAGATTGTCGCGCCGTTGTTGCGTGCAAACTCCAGTAGTGCATCGTCGCCGACGGCCTGCGGACCGGGGCCTACCTCGCGCCGAACGAATGGCTGCATCGGGGCTGACTGCGCAATGGCGCGCGCGGCCCGCATACCAGCCACCGTTGTGCGACGGTCGATTTCTTCGGTCAAATAGTTTGGACGCATGGAAGGTGGTTGCATCGGATCGCGCGAGTTGATTGCAATGCGCCCTCGCGATGCAGGTCGCAGCTGACAAGTCGACAGCGTGAATCCTGAAAACGGATGCACTGCGCCGCCCGCCACATCGGCCGATAGCGTGGCTACATGAAATTGGATATCCGGCGTTGATGATTCGGACGGCAAAGCGCGCATGAAGCAACCCCCCTGATTAATCCCAACCGCAAGCGGGCCGCGCCGTGCAAAGAGCCACTGCAGTCCGATCTTGATGCGGCCGGTGATCGAACGTAGCTCATCGTTGGTGGTGATCGGTTGTGTGCATTCGTACACCAGCCGGACCTGCAGGTGGTCCTGCAGGTTTTCACCGACCCCTGGCAGATCGTGGACCACACTAACGCCGTGCTGCGCGAGCCAAGCCGGGGGCCCGATTCCCGATAACTGCAATAGCTGCGGCGACTGGATTGCTCCTGCTGCCAGCAGAACCTCGCGTGTGCAATGTGCATCGACGTCACGGCCGTTGTGTCGGTAACTGACACCGGTGGCGCGTCGCCCGTCAAGCAGTAATTTCGTCGCATAGGCGGCGGTTTTGACATGCAGGTTGGGCCGATGGCGCACCGGCTTCAGATACGCGGTCGCCGCGCTGCTGCGCCAGCCTTTGTGGGTGGTCAGCTGGAAGTAACCCGCCCCTTCTTGCGTGCCACCGTTGAAATCGTCGTTGCGCGGCACGCCGATCGATGTGGCGCCGTCGAGGAACGCATCGATCAGAACGTGCTTGTGCGCGATGTCAGATACGCGCAGTGGGCCAGCGCCGCCGTGAAACGGCCCGGCGCCGCGTTCGTTGCATTCGCTGCGAATAAAGTACGGCAGCACATCGTCGTAGCCCCACCCCGGGTTGCCCAGCGCACGCCAGTGGTCATAGTCTTCGCGCTGGCCACGTATATAGATGAGACCATTGATCGCGCTCGATCCGCCAAGCGTCTTGCCGCGCGGCCAGTACAGCCGGCGCCCGTTCATGTTGGGCTCGGGGTCGGTATGGAAGCACCAGTTGTAACGCGTGTCCCACATCGTTTTGCCGTAGCCGATCGGCAAGTGAATCCAGATCGAACGATCCGGCGGCCCGGCTTCGAGCAAAAGCACCCGTGTCGCCGGGTCTTCGGACAGCCTCGCTGCCAGTACGCAGCCGGCTGACCCTGCGCCCACCACGATGTAGTCGTACTGCTCATCCATGCGGTGTCAACCGGCCGACAATCCGCCCAGGCGCGCACCGGGATTGATTACCCTGCAAACGCCGTCGGCCGAAATCGGGCCCACTGCAGACCAGCGGTTGCTCGCGAGGCTCGAATTCGCTTTGCATTCAGAGCTGTTATAACTCTCTCAACATTTTGTCAGAGCGCCGCGCTAAGCATGTTAGCGTCGCGGCGAGCCATTCGCAATTCGGAGCTGACTGCGAAGTAGCGTGACCATGCTCAACGACATCGAGATCGGTCAGAAAGCAAAGCTAAGGCGCATTCGGGAGCTCACCGACGAACGCCTCAGCATCCCGGAGGAACATCTAGAAAGCTACGTGCTGCAACGCCAGCAGTCGCTCGA
>JBDUCU010000170.1:0-4606 GCA_040003315.1 Burkholderiaceae bacterium
GTCCTGGCGATCATGACGATTCTGCTCGCGGTGCTCGCGTTGGTGGTGGTGCAGGAATTTGTTGGTTAACGCGTGCGACAGCTGGTCGATCACCTGTTCCGGCGGATCGCCCCTTGCAAGCATCCTCAACGCGCGTTGCAGCTCGCGCTGGCGCAATGCGTCGGCGCGGCCGTGCAACTCCTGGATCGTCGGCACCACGCGCCGCACCCGGATCCATTCCTCAAAGTCGCGCACGCGCGATTCGATGATTGCCTCGGCCTGCGTGACCGCGGCCTGCCGCGTGTCGTGACCGGCCGCGATGACCTTGCCGAGGTCGTCGACGGTATGCACATAGACGTCGTCAAGGCGCGCGACCTCGGGCTCGACATCTCGCGGAACCGCAAGGTCGACGATGAACATCGGTTTGTGGCGACGCGCGCGGATTGCGCGCTCGACCATTCCAAGTCCGATGATCGGCAGCAGACTCGCCGTACACGACACGACGATGTCGAACCGGGCAATCGTGTCGGGAAGGTCGCCCAGCTTCATCGGCTGACCGTGCAGACGGGCCGCCAGCGCTTCTGCTCTATCCAGTGTGCGATTGGCGACGGTGATCGACTTGGGTCGCTGCGCGGCAAAGTGTGTCGCTGTCAATTCGATCATCTCTCCGGCGCCGACGAACAGCACATGGCTTTCAGACAGCTCGCCGAAGATCTTTCTCGCGACGCGCACCGCTGCGGCCGCCATCGACACCGACTGCGTACCGATGTCGGTTGTGCTGCGCACTTCCTTGGCCACCGCAAACGTTCGCTGAAACAAGTGGTTCAGCATCAAGCCAAGGCCGCCAGCACTGCGTGCAAGCTTTTCGGCTTCCTTCATCTGACCGAGGATCTGCGGCTCGCCCAACACCATCGAATCGAGTCCGCTGGCAACGCGGAAAGCATGACGCACCGCGTCCACGTCAGGCAGAACGTACGAGTGCCGGTGCAGCTCGTCGAGATCCAGATTTTTTTCACTGGCGACGAACTGGTGCAGTGCGTGCTGCGCGAGATCGGGCTCGTCAGCGGCGCAGTAGAGCTCGGTGCGATTACACGTCGAGACGATCGCGGCCTCGCTCACCCCGCCGCCCGCGGGCTGGCACAAACGCTCACGGAGCCGGCGGATGGTTGCTCCGACGTCTTCGGCCAAGAATGCCACCCGCTCGCGCACGGCAAGCGGCGCGGTGGTGTGGTTGAGTCCGAGGGTAAGGAGTTGCATCGCCGATTGCGGGGCCGCTATCGCGCGCCTGATCCTTGGTGGGGACGGATCAAATTATAGGTGGCCGCGGCGCTGCAGGCTCGAATGAAAACGACGATCAGCCGGTGTCCCGGCCGGTTAATCGGATTACCATGCCCGGATGCACGCTAAGGTCCTGGCGTGGTCTTCTGACTGTTATCGAACCCCTCGTGCCCCCACCGACTGTTTTCCTGCCCATTTTGTTAGGCACCAACCGCAAACTGCGCAGAAGTGTGCATGTCGCCCACTGGCTGCATCGCGAGATGGCAGCGCGGCCGGACATCGAAACGAAGCTTTTTGATGTCGCGGATTTTGTACTGCCGCAAGACGACTATGGCACCGAGATCAAAGGGCTCTATCCCGAGTGGCGCGATGCGATCATCCGCGCCGATGGCCTGGTCATCGTGACGCCTGAGTACAACCATGGATATCCGGGCGCGCTTAAGGGGGTGCTCGACGTGCTGCTGAAGGAATACATCCACAAGGCGGTCGCATTTGTCGGAGTTTCGGCCGGTCCGTGGGGAGGCACGCGCGTGATCGAGGCGATGGTGCCGATGGTGCGAGAACTGGGCCTTGCAGTGACGTTTACCGATCTGAATTTTCCGGCGGTGCAGAGCAAGTTCGATGACACAGGGCAGCTACTGGACAAGGCTTACGAAAACCGGGCCACAGGATTTCTTGACGAACTTGTATGGATGAGCCGAGCGCTCAAATGGGGCCGGGCGAATCTTCCGTCAAAGCACCATCTGCCGCCCGATTCCCCACCCAACTGAGGTGTTGATGGCATCCGATGCTATTGCCGTGCGGCGCGCCACCCGGTCAAAGGCTCGATCCACTCGCGCTGTTTCGACTCTGCTTCCTTCAAATCGCCGTGACATTGCAAGGATCGCGGGTGACTGCCGCAAGCTGGTGACGCGCCGCGCACTGCTGGCCGCGGGCGCCTCGATCGTGCCGCTGCCCGGGGTCGACGTCGCGGTCGATATCAGCGTGCTGATGCGGCTGATCGAACAGGTGAATCAGCGCTTCGGTTTGACGCCCGGCCAGATCGAGCAGCTGGCCCCGCAGCGAAAGCTATTTGCCTACAAGGCCGTAATGGGCGTTGGCAGCGCGTTAGTCGGGCGGATGGTGACGCGAGAACTCGTCATCCACCTGCTAAAGTCGATGGGCATGCGAATGACGGCGAAGCAGGCGGCCAAGTACGTGCCGTTTGCCGGCCAGGCGATCGCCGCGTCGATTTCGTTTGCCGCGCTCAAACGGCTTGGCAATCGCCATATCGAGGACTGCGTCAAAGTGGCCGAGACGTTGATCGACCTGCGCGACGACAACGTGGTGGCAAGTTACTGATCGCGAGGTTAACCGACGCGCGGCTCAATCACCTTGTCGCGCGCGAGTGACTCTGTGATGGTGTGCGCAAAGTCTTCGATCGTCTTCTGCATCGATCCGGTCGGTACCGTAGTCGATGAGCCCGACCACAGCAGCACATAATCCTTGGCGTCAAACAGCCGCGTGTCCACCAGTACCTTTTGCACCGTATAGACGCTCGGCGGCATCCAATAGGCTGCAGACCAGAAGCCATGGTAGTAGCCATAGAACCCCGGCCAACCAAATCCCCATGGCGGCCCGGCGACCAGCCCCGGTGACACTCTGACCTCGTTCGACACCCCGACCGTGCGCGAGATCACCACCGCATCGGCGCCCACGCTTGCTACTGCGGCTTGAATCGCCTGCTGTTCTGCAGGACCGTCCTGCGGCAGCGATTTATACGATTGCACCGCCTTGACACCACGTGCGGCAAGCTGCGCGACCATGGCGTCCTCGTAGATGCGCCGCGCTGTCGAGTCGCGGTTGATGCCCATCACCATCACGCTCTTGACCGGGAATCGGTTGCTTGCCTGCGGGTTGATCCACTGCGCATTCAGCTCGGTGCTGGTGGCGCAACTCGACAGTGCCACCACCGCTGCGCTGAGCAGCAGAGCGCTCGCGAATCGGCTTGCGAGTGGTCGTTTCATGGTTTCTCCTAACAGTTAATCCTGGTAACGGCCTAGTCTCACCTGCGTGTTGCCCGGCCTCAGATGCCTGAGCGACGGCATGACCAGCACGGTATTGTCGTATGGCGCCGACCAGACGGTATCGCCATCGCGTGCAATGGGCGTGCCGGCCTTGGGAACAATCGCCAGGCCTTCGAGCGGCACCACAAATTCGAAGTCCATCGATTGCGCCACGACCGCTTCGGTGACCCGGATCGTCCTCTGAAGCGCGGGAGGTTTCACCCTGAACCTGGGAGCGATCCAGTCTGCTGAAACGCTGCCGGTGGCCGCGACGAAGCGCAGCAGGGTGTCGATCGCCACCTCGACTGCCGATTTTTCCCAGTGCTGGCCGCATTCGATCAGCAGCGCCGTACGCGGACTGGCGGGATCGTTGAAGCTTCCACGGTCGCGCATGCGAACGCCCGCCGGGTGGCCGGTGTCGAGCAGCAGATCGGCCGGCACGCCGACCTTGCGCGCGAACGCAGCGTGCTTGTCGACGATGCCGCACACCATGATCGGCCGACACGGTTCGTGCATCGAATGAACGTCGAGCAGAAAATCGGCGGCGTCGACAAACGGCTGCAGTTTTCGCGCGCGTCGCAGCTCGGCCGAATCGCGCGCGCCGAACAGCACCTCGTCGGCCCATACGCGGTTGTAGTCCTCGTCAATGTAGCGCGAGCGATCGGGGTCGTCGAAGTCAAAACGTGCATACGCATCGACGTTGGCAAAAGCGACAATCAGTTTGCCTGCAGCGGGCCGGATGTTCTCGCGCAGCAGATAGTCGAGTGCGTACGCGCCACAGAATTCGTTGCCATGCGTCAGCGCCTGCAGCATCACAGTCGGCCCGGTGCGTCCGGAGTCGATCACGTGAACGAAATCGACTCCGGTATTGCCGTGCCGGTACCGCTCAATGTCAAGAGGTTGGACTTCGACAGTGTGATGTCCCTGCACCGGCTGTGCGATGCGTTTAGTCACAGATTCAGGCACGGCGGTGTTCCTTTCCGATGTAGTCGGCAATCGATTCGACCAGCGCGTGCAGCGTACGTTGCAGCTGCACGAAACCGGCGTTGCGCTCGCACTGACCGCCGTGTCGCTGGCTTGCTTTGTTTTTTATGCAACACGCGTCGTAGAAGATCGCAATTATGGCGGCGTTTCCAGCGGCTTCCGCTGGGTGTTTTGGCTAGTCCCCGCTTGGCTATGGCTTTGCGTACCTGCCGTTGAAATGGCAAGCCGCTACTCTACTCTGCGTAGACTCACAGGACTATTATTGCTGATCAGCATTTTTTCGGCTGCAATTCCGTGGCCAAACCCGTGGACCCATCCAT
>JBDUCU010000066.1:0-15587 GCA_040003315.1 Burkholderiaceae bacterium
TCGATCCGAATTTTCAGAAGACCAATGACGGTGCGATGCCGCCTGTGATCCACGTTGATACCGACGCGCCGCTGTACTCCGACCGCGACGGCAAGCTGATCACGGACCAGCTGTGGGGCATCTATTACAAGCCGGACTTCAACTTCGGCGGCGTGCAAGGCGGTGCGATGCCTGCCAACGTTGAAACGCCGGCCGACGAAGTGCGAGTCGATCCGTACGGGCCGAAGTCGCCCGAGTTTGTCGTGACCGACAATTTCGCCGACATGTGGACGTCCGCGCTCGCGTTCTGCCAGCAGCGCTTCGAAGGGAAAAATGGCGTGTACAAGAAAGAGCCTTCCGGCGGAATCGGCTGCTTCACGCCCGACAGTTTTCCGGTAATCGACCGCTTTCGCGAGAACGTCTACGTGATCGCGGATTCGAACCATGGCTACAAGATGATCGGCGTCGGCAAACTCGTCGCCGACGATCTTCTCGGCGAACCGAGCACGCTGCTCGAGCCGTTTCGCTTTTCGCGCTACTCGAGCGGCAAACTGCATCCGGTGAGCAACAGCCCGTTTCCCTGGAGCTAGACTCGACGAAGGTGCTCGATCTCAAGACTCTTAGAGTTTTTATCACCGTCGCCGATCTGGCGAACATGACCGCCGCGTCCAGGCGGCTTGGTCTTTCGCAGTCCGCAGTCTCGCAGGCGATCCGCCAGCTCGAAGACAGCGTCGGCGCCGTATTGATCGATCGGGAGCGGCGGCCATTGGCGCTGACCGCAGCCGGTGCGGCGTTGCGCCTGCGCGGCGGTGCGCTGGTGGCGGAGGCCGAGTCTCTGTACAAGACCGTGCGCGAGCAGGCAGGCGGCGAAGCGCAAACCCTGCGCATCGGAATGGTCGATTCGTTTGCTGCAACGGTCGGCCCGCGGTTGATCAATCGCTTGCTGTCGTCAGCCGTTCATTTGCACGTGAGTTCGGGCCTGTCGCCGGGTCTGGGTGATGCCCTGCTCGAGCGCCGACTCGACATGATCGTCACCACAGATCCGCCCGACTCGTCGGCCGCGTTCGAAACCCATCAGTTGCTCGACGAAGGCTACGTGGCGCTGCTACCGCGCCGGCTTGCTGACATCGAGGGCGAACCTACGCTTGCGCGCCTTGCGGCGATTGCGCCGATGGTTCGCTTTAACATCGATTCGCACATCGGCGCACAAATCGAACGTTATCTGCGAACGACTGGAGTCGTTCCGCCGCACCGGCTTGAGATCGATACGGCCGAAAGTCTGGTGGCAATGGTCGCCACCGATATTGGCTGGGCACTGATTACGCCGTTGTGCTTACTGCAGGCGCGCGCCGATCCTGCCGAAGTCACACCGATACCGTTGCCGGACGCGGAACTCCGGCGCGCGGTGACCCTCGTATCGCGCGTCGGCGAATACGGTGAACTACCGCGCACGATTGCGGCGGCTACCGCTGAAATTTTCGATCAGCAATGGCAGCCCAAGCTCGAGCGTTGGGCACCTTGGCTCGCTGCGACGGTGGTTGCCACCGCAACGCCGCGTAACGACTGAATGTCCCAACCGAACGCGATCCGCTTTAATTGCATAAACGCGACCGGGATCTACGGCCGCGCAAGCGGTACGGCATGATTTCGGAAGACAGCTGTCTTACAGAAATCCGATCGAAATCCATGGCACGGCGGCAACGATGACGATGCCGACCAGCAGGGCCAACATATAGCCGATGATGGGGCCGATCCCGGCGTCAGGATTCACGCGTCCGATCGCGCACGCCGCGTAGTAGCCCACGCCCAGCGGAGGTGCGAACAGTCCAAGGCCCATCGAGAGCACGACCACCATCGCATAATGCACTTCGTGCACACCGAGCGCGCGCGCGATTGGGAACAGCAGCGGACCGAACAACACGATGGCCGGAATCCCCTCGAGCACCGACCCCAGAATTACGAACGCGACGACGGATACCGCCAGGAACATCGGTGCACCGCCGGGCATTGTCGCCATGCTCTGCGCTAGCCAGCGTGAGAACCCCGACTGCGTTAGGCCCCAAGCCATCGCGGTGGCGGTGCCGATAATCAACAGGATTGCGCCCGATAACGACGCCGTGTTGACCAGCATCGGAACCACGCGTTTCCAGTCGAACTGGCGATACACAAAGAGACCGGCCAACATCGCGTAGACGATTCCGATCGTCGACACCTCGGTTGCCGTCGCTACGCCTTCAACCACCGCAGCGCGGATGATGAAGGGCAGCGCGAGCGCCGGCAATGCAATCGCCAGCAGTCGGCCGACTTGTTTCCACGGCGCGCGCTGCACATGTCGCAAGTCTTCGTGGCGATAGCGAAACCAGACTACGACGCACAGCATGACGCCGAGCACCACCGCCGGCAACAGGCCACCCGTGAACAGCGCCGCAATCGAAACACCGGTCACCGAGCCAATCGTGATCAACACCAGACTCGGCGGCACGGTCTCGGTCTGCGCGCCGGTGGCCGATAGCAGCGCCACCAGATCGCCCTCCTTTGCGCCACGTTTTTTCATTTCGGGAAACAGCGCCGGTGCGACTGCTGCCATGTCGGCCGCCTTCGATCCCGAAATACCGGACACCAGATACATCGCGCCGACCAACACATAAGACAGACCGCCCTTGACGTGGCCCAGCAGGCTGGCGAGAAAGGCAACCATTGCGCGCGCCATACCGGTCATCTCGATCAACAGGCCGAGAAAAACAAACAACGGCACAGCAAGCAGGATCAGATGCGACATGCCTTCGTCCATCCGACCGACGATCACGGGCAACGGAGTGCCGGTGGTCAGCGCCAGATAGCCGAAGGTTCCGAGCCCGAATGCAAACGCGATCGGAATGCCGGCGAATACTGCACCGGCTGCGACACCGACAAAGAAGATCAGCAAATTCCAGCGACCCAGGTCGTCGAAAGCAGACCTGGCAAACCAGAATGCAGCAGCTATCACGGCCATGACAGCGATTGCTTGCAGTGCCTGCCTCATGCTCGACAAGCGGAAAAGTCGCAGCACAGCGAAAACCGTCATCAGCGCTAGACCGACGGGCAACGCGCCCGCCCGCCACGCATTGGAAATCTCGAGCGCCGGCGTGGTGATCGCGCGCTCTTCGGCCGCGTATTCCCATGCCGGCCAGAGCACCATCGCAAGGAACGCCAGGCAAGCGCTGGTGGCGATGGCCTCGAAGAAGGCGCGCCGCTGCGGTCCGAGCGCGCTGACCACGGCCGTCATGCGCATGTGCTCGCCGCGGCGCAAGGCCACCACCGAGCCAAGCATCGCGAGCCAAAGAAAAAGGATCGATGCGAGTTCGTCCGACCACACCAAGGGCCGGTGCACGACAAATCGCGCGATCACGCCCCACAAGAGCACACCGATGTCGGCCAGCACCAGCAACGCTGCCGGAATTTCGACCAGCACGCCGAGCAAGGCATCAAGGCGAGCCAGCCATGGCCGCTCCGGTATGCCTTCCTCAGTCACCTGATGCAAAGGTGCTCCTGCGACGGGATCCCGATCGATCGGTTCTTCTAAGCAAGCTTGCCGGTGTGGCGTTCGAGGACGGCCCAGGCCTCTTCGCCAAACTTGCTCTTCCACTCCGAGTAGAAACCGGCTTTCTGCAAACGCTCCCTGAACGCCTCCGCCTTCGGCCTGTTGAAGGCTAGGCCCTTGTCGCTGAGTTCTTTCTGCAGAGTGGCGTTCAGTGCGGCGACGTCGGTGCGCTCTTTCATACCCGCCGCATTGATGTTCTTGGCGATGATGGCGCGCAAGTCATCGGGCAGTTTCTCCCACGCCCTGCGATTGGCCAGAAACCAGAACCCGTCCCACATGTGATTGGTCAGTGAGCAGTACTTCTGCACTTCGTACAGTTTGGCCGTTGCGATGATCGCCAGCGGATTCTCCTGACCCTCGACCACTTTGGTCTGAAGCGCCGAATAAACCTCGCCAAAATTGATCGAAGCTGGCGCGGCGTCAAACGCCTTGAACATCGATGTCCATAACGGCGAAACCGGGACTCGAATCTTGAACCCCTTCAGATCATCAGGCGTAACGATCGGTCGGGTGGATGAAGTGATCTGGCGGAATCCGTTGTCCCAAATCTTGTCCATTGCAACGATGTTGTGCTTGGAGATTTGTCCCCTGACATACGCGCCGAGATCACCGTCAAGCGCCTTCCACACTGCGTCATAGTCGGAAAATGCAAAGCCGAGGCCAGTTATCGATGAAGTCGGCACCAGCGTCGCCAAGATCAATCCGGACAGCGTGAAGAACTCGACGCCGCCCGAACGCAGCTGGCTCAGCATGTCAGTGTCGGTGCCCAGCTGATTGTTGGGATAAATATCGATGACGACGCGACCGTTTGTTTCCGCACGCACGGCGTCGGCCATCTCTTTCGCGCGGGCGTTCATCGGGTGGGTCAGCGGCAGGTTGTTCGCGTATTTGTAAGTGAATTCTGCCTTCTGCGCGAAAACGCGGCCGATCGGCAATGCAAGAGCACTGGCGCCAGCGATGAAGGTGCGTCGTGTGATTTTCATTGATGTCTCCTGTTTAGGTCGTCGCTTGTGGGTTACTTGCGCCGCGTGCCGAGAGAAAAAACCCCGCCGCGTTTTCGTTGATCGGCTCATGCTGTTTGATCTCGCCACGCTCGATCAACAGGCGTTTGATTTCCTTCTTCGTTATCTTTCCATAGCCAGACTTGGGAAGCGAGTCCCAGAAGAACACGTGGCGCGGCCAGCGATAGCGGGCGCAGCGGCCTTCCAGGTGGGCCAGAAGCGCGGATTCATCGACCGGCACCGTGTCGTCCCGACGCACGATCACCGCCACGCCGATCTCGCCCCACTTTTCGTCGGGCACTCCGAGCACAGCGACTTCAGCGACGCCGGGATGCAGCAGAAGCACCTCCTCAACTTCTCGCGGGTAGACGTTGGAGCCGCCGGAAATGTACATGTCCGACTCTCGCCCGGTAATGAAGAGCAACCCGCGCTCGTCGACGCGACCCTGGTCGCCTGTATGGAACCAGCCGCCACGCAGCGCTTTCGCGGTGGCCTCCGAGTTGTCGTGGTAACCACCAAAGACCGCCGGGCCGCGGCAACAGATCTCACCGATCTCGCCGCCCTTGACCGGCTGCATCTTCTCGTTGAGGATCGCGACTTCCATCCCGATGCGCGGGCGGCCGCACGAGCCGATGTTCGCATTCGGATCCGCGTCGTCGTCCGAATGCATTTCAGGCGGCAGCACGGTGATGCAACCGGTCACCTCGCCAAGGCCGAAGTACTGGACCAGCACCTTGCCAAGCTTCTGCAGAGCGAGCTTCTGGTCGGCACGGTACATGGGCGCGCCCGCGTAGATCATGTAGCGCAGCGACGAGTGATCGTAGCGGTCCACCGCCGGATGCTCTACCAGCATCTTGACGATGGTCGGCACAGTAAAGAGATTCGTGACGCGATGTTTTTCGACCAGTTGCCAGAACGTCTCCGGATCGAGCTTCTCGCCCGGCAATAGTACGGTGGCGGCGCCGCGCGCAACATTGAGCAGTGCGTGGATACCGGCGCCGTGCGACAGCGGTGCCACTGCAATCGAACAGTCTCGTACCGTTGTTGCTGGAATCAGATCCGCAAGATGGTTGGTCACCACGAACGCCATCTGGCCGTGAGTCAACACACCGGCCTTGGGCTTGCCGGTCGTGCCCGAGGTGTAGAAAAACCACAGCGGGTCGTTGCTTGCGACGTTCGCCTCTGCCGGTGTGTCGCCCAAATGTTCTTGCACCAGCGTCTCATACGCGCGCTCGCCGGCGCGTGGTGCGCCAATGCAGATGACGTGTTCGAGCTGCGTCGATGCGGCACGCACCGCATCGACGTGTCCCGCGAAACGCTCCTCATAAATCATCGCTGACGCGCCGCTCGAAGCACCGAGGTAGGCCACTTCCGGCGGCGTCAGCCGGAAGTTTGTCGGCACCCAGATGCAGCCGAGACGAAACGCGACCCAGCAGCTTTCGAAGAGCTGCACGTTGTTGCACGACTGCACCAGAACCTTGTCGCCCTTTTTCAGCCCGAGCTCCCGCAATGCACTTACCATCGCATCCACACGACGGTTGATCTCGAGCCAGGTCCACACACGGTCGCCTTGGATCAATCCGGGCTGCTGCGGATGCAACTGCGCTGTATGCGTCAGCAGTCGCCCGAGATTCATCACACGGGCGTCGTTCAAAAATTCGGTTTGCACGGTTGCCATGTCGGTCTGGTTTCCGCTCCTGATCGCTGCGCGTGCGGTCGTCGATTCATGCGGCGGCAGCCGCTTCGGTTGCTGGCAGCCATTCCTCCAGCGTCACTTCAAACGTCATGCAGATCGGATTCGACCCCGCAATGAACGGGCCGCCGTAGACATTGCCTTCGGTATCAGCGACAACACCCGACAGCGAAGCGCGAAGTGAGCCGTCGTTTGTCGCGCGCACTTCGCCGGCGATGCTGACGATCTCGACCGCCGGACCGCGGATCTGCAAATATTTTCCATCGCGCGTTCCAAGGCAGGCATCGACCAGGCTGCCCAGCGCGCCGCGCACGAACGCATGCCTGAAACCTTCGGCCAGGCACACCTTTTCGACACCGATCACGAGGTCTTCGTTGGGGGCGATGCGGGCGTAGGCCACTCGCCCCATCGTGCCTTTTTCGACAATTGCTGCGTCATTCATCAACAGTCTCCCTGGGTTGAAGCAGCGGAATGTTGGTTTCTGGATCGAAGGTGACGCGCAGTTCGAATCCGTCCAGCGAAGTCACGAGCACCGGAATCGGCACGGGACCGACGACGCACTGCTGGGTCAGGATATGCCCGCCTTTGACCGTTCCATCTTCCGCGCGCAGCGCGGCATGACAGTGGACCAACGGCTCGCCCTTCGCGTTCTTGCCCAGTGTCGCATTGCCGAAAATCATGTAGGCCCGCCCAGCCTCGATCGGCTGGCTGTAGTTGACGATCGCTTGCTGGGTTGGATCGGGCTGAGCGACGCAGTACGAAACCTGGTCGAGGAAGCCGCCAAGGATCGTCGTCGACGCGTTTTCGATGCCGATGCTCGCCAGCGGCCCGACCAACGCTTCAAACAGAGTTGCGCCCGGCTGTAGTGACAAACGGATATGACGCCCGCTTGGGCTGCGCTTGCTCTGAATCCGCACCGGATTGAATTCCCCGGGATGGACCAGGGTGCGGGGACGAGGAAACTGGGTTGAAGCCTTCGGTGCCATGCGATTCCGCTACTGCGCGCGTTCAAGCACGCTCAGATAGTTCGCGACTGCGGCGCCACCCATATTGAACACGGCGCCGACACGGGCATTCTCGATCTGCATCGCGCCGGCCTCTCCGTTCAGCTGCATCGCGGCCATCACGTGCTGCGAAACACCGGTAGCGCCAATCGGATGGCCGCGCGACTTCAGGCCACCCGATGGGTTGATCGGCAGCGAGCCGCCCTTGGCAGAGATGCCATCCAGGATCACACGCGCGCCCTGGCCGTGCGGTGCCAGCCCCATCGCTTCGTACTCGAGCAGTTCGGCGATCGTGAAGCAATCGTGCGTCTCTACGAAGTCGAGATCGGAGAGCGAAGCATCAGCGGCCTTCAGGCCACGGCCCCAGGCCAGCGCCGCGCCTTCAAAGCGCGTGCTATCGCGCCGTGACAGCGGCAAAAAATCGTTGACCTGCGTGCGCGAACGCCAGCGTACAGCGGGCATGGTGGCGTTGGCCGAGAGTTCGTTGGACAGCACCAGTGCGGCAGCTCCGTCGGAAACCAACGAGCAGTCCGAGCGTTTCAGCGGACCGGCCACGAATGGATTCTTATCGGACGGGTTGCGGCAGAAATCGAAGCCCAGATCGCGCTTCATATGCGCGTAAGGGTTGTTCACGCCGTTGCGATGGTTCTTGGCCGAGATCGCAGCGAGTGCATCCGATTGATCGCCAAAGCGCTCGAAGTAATCTGCAGCAATCTTGCCAAATACTCCGGCGAACCCTCCAGGCGTATCTCCCTCTTCCTTGACATACGAACACTTCAGTAGCGTTTCACCGATCTGCTGGTTGGGCAGCGTGTTCATCTTCTCCATGCCAATAACCAAGGCACGCTTGACCCGTCCGCTTCCGATTGCATCGAGTGCGGCCCAGATCGCGGCGGAGCCGGTGGCGCAGGCATTCTCGACTCGGACCGCGGGTGTATGGCGGAACTCGGGAATGGCCATACCGACCGTCGACGCGCTGAAGTCCTGCCGCACAAAGCCCGCGTTGAAGTGGCCGACAAAGATGCCGTCGATGTCCGCGAGTTCGAGTCCCGCCCTTTCAATCGCGGGCAGAGCTGCATCGCGGATCATCTGTTCGAGATCGATCGCGTCGAGTTTGCCAAACGGGGTGTGGCCCCAACCAATGATGTATGACGTGTTCATTAGGTGCGCCTTCAAAAGTTTCCGGGGTCCGGTGGCCAATATTGCCTTGAACAGTTCGGTTTACTATGTGAAGCGATCGGGAATCCTGATCGCCGGGATCTGCAAGGGACTATAGTCAATGCTACTGTGGTGATTCAAGCAGTTTTCATCGAGAACGTGAAAAAACGGTCCACAATGTGATCCTAAATCGACAATCGACCGCGATACCGAACACAATATGAACCGAGATGTGGACTGTGAACAAGCCACTCGAAAAACTGGACGTTGCCGGAGCTCAGACATTGCGCCGCGGACTTTCCGTGCTGCGCTTGCTGACCCGCGTCGGGCCGGGCGGCCTTCCGATGGGCGAGATCGGTCGTCGCCTCGAACTCAATAAAGCGACTGCGGTTCGGCTGACCCGCACCTTGGTCGATGAGGGATTCGTTGTGCACGATCGTCCCTCCCGTCGCTACCGGCTGGGCCCTGAAGCGTTCGCGGTGGGCCTGGCCGCCGAACCCAGTTTCGAGTTGCAGCGCCTGGCGGCGCCGACGTTGCGCATGCTGGCTGGCGAGTCAGGCGACACCGTGTTCTTCACCGTGCTTCACGGCTACGAGAGCATTTGCTTGTCGCGCGACGAGGGGGACTTTCCGATTCGCAATCAATTGATCAAGCCGGGCGATCGCTGGCCACTCGGCGTGGGCGCCGGCAGTTGCGCGATCCTTGCCGCCCTGTCGAATGACGAAATCGACAACGTGCTCGCGCTCAATGCGGCAATACGCGCCAACCGCTTCCCGCGCTGCACGGATGTGGCGATCCGCCGCCTGATTCGAGAGACACGCGATGTCGGCTATTGCCTGCAGCCGGGGCTAATCATCGAGGACAGCTGGGCGGTCGGAGTGGTCGTCAGGGATACGGACCGCAATCCAGTTGCCTCCATCAGTATCGCTGCGATCCGGTCGCGATTGGGGGCCGTACGCGGCCGCTCGCTTGGCAATCACTTGATTCGCGCCAGCGAAGCATTGACTGCAATGCAAATCGAGGCGGCTGCCCACGCCGGCTCACAACGTACTGGATAGAAAATGAACCCTACGCCTTCCGCCGCCCCCGTCGCCGTAGTCACCGGAGGCGCACGCGGCATCGGCCTCGCCATCGTTCGCTGGTTCCTGGCACAGGGTTACCGCGTCGCTTCAATCGACATCGATACCGAAACTCTGATGCGGTCAGCTGCCGAACTGGGCGATCGCTCCCGCGTGCTGCCAGTTCCGTGCGACGTTTCAAAAGCTGACCAGGTGCAAACCGCGATCGATCAGGTGGTCGCCGCATTCGGTCGCATCGATGCACTCGTCAACAACGCGGGCGTCGCGGTTTTTAAGCCAGTGGGCGAGACATCGTTCGACGAGTGGCGGCACGTACTGTCGACCAACCTGGACGGACCCTTTCTGTGCGCGCAGGCATGTGCACCCGTGATGCTGAAAACCGGAGGTGGCGCGATCGTCAACATCGCTTCGATTTCGGGATTGCGCGCCAGCACGTTGCGAGTGGCGTATGGCACCAGCAAGGCCGCAGTGATGCACTTGACCAAACAGCTTGCTGTCGAGCTGGGGTGTGTGGGCATTCGTGTGAACTGCATCGCGC
The DNA here is from genome assembly GCA_040003315.1 of Burkholderiaceae bacterium. Taxonomy (GTDB): domain Bacteria; phylum Pseudomonadota; class Gammaproteobacteria; order Burkholderiales; family Burkholderiaceae_F; genus JACCZX01. The sequence goes on from JBDUCU010000066.1 coordinate 10,033, forward strand.
CCGGTCCCGTTGACACGGACATGGCCAAGCTTGTCCACAGCGTTGCGATTCGCGCCGACTATCATGATGTGATCCCGCTCGAGCGCTATGGAACGACCGACGAAATCGCGTCAGCTGCAGGATTTCTATGCAGTCCCGCGGCGAGCTACGTGAACGGTCAGGTACTGGCCGTCGACGGCGGGTTCGATGCAGCAGGTGTTGGACTTCCAACACTCCGCAAGAATTTCCTGCACAGAAGTTAACGCTGCACCGGAATCGATCTGCTTCACGCTGACACTACGCGCTTCGTCATTCAGCACCTTCGCAGAAATCGTGTTGCCGCGCCAAGTGGTCATCAGACCGCTGGCACCGATCAGCTTGCTCAGGGATTGCTCGCCTCGGCGTTCACGAGCGGCTCATTTCGAACTACGTCGATGAACCAGAGGAGAGTGCGCTCGTCGGCAGCAGACGCAGCGCTCGCGCCGCACTAGAGCGGAGCAGACTCAACGGCCGACTGTGCGCTCGGGGTGGCCGCAAATCGATGACAAGAGCGGAGTCGGCGGGATGAATCGCGCGGCGAGAGCTTGACGCCACCGCATTCAGGCGTGATCACCCGTGGTAGCCGTCGGCATTGAGGCAGCCGTCGCAAGCGCAATTGCGGTTGCGATGCCTCGGTACGCCGCGCCTCGGCAGCCCCTAATGTAGACCGTTGACGTCTACTTCGCAGAGACACGACCGCCCGCAATGGGACCGAAAGCGGTCATTTGATCGCGTGTATTCAGTTTGATCAGACATTGTGGCAGAGCGATTTCAGATCAGAACAGCTAATGCGGTATGCCGACGATGCGACGACCGATCAGCGCGATTTGTCCGGTACGCCCACGCTCCGCTTCGTCCTGCAACACTCGTTGAAGAAACGCGGCTGCGTCCGAAGTGGCCGGCAGCGTCGGAATCAAATAGCGATATAGATACGAAACCGATGACTCTTCTTCGATGTTGAAGTGCTCGGCGATGCAGCGATTCATCGCCTCCAACGAATGGACTTCATGGTTGTGATGATGTAGCCATGCGGCTGCGGGATCGTCGGAACCTATCAGTTCGCTAATGAAATCACTTGCACCGGCGTTTACGAGCGCTTGATTGCGAACAAGTTCGATAAACCAGGCAATCGTCGGTTCGTCGGCAGCGTCGAATGCAAAGTCTTCGACAAGCAGTTTTCCTTCCGGCTTGAGCATGTCGCGCGCTTTCTGCGCGGCTTGCTGCAAGTCACCGACGTGATGCAGCGATCGTGTAAACGCGATCGCGTCGACTGGCGGGCTCTCGAACTCTGGCCAAGTCGCCTGAATGACTGGAACACCGCGCGCTTTCGCTTCGGCTGCGATGTCGCTATCCGCATCCAATCCAATCACGCGATAGCCTCGATTTTGAAGCGCTAGCGCAACGTGCCCTTTGCCATAGCCAACTTCGATTACCTGCGCCGAGCGAGGAAGATGCTTCGTCAGAAAGGCTACCGTTTCCGCGGTCGCAACGTCGATCGGTGCGTTCATTGCGCTCGATAGCCAAATTGCGCGGCAGAGAATTCCAACGCCTCCCACACGTCGCGCGCAAAGCTGCGTGCGACCATGATCACGAAAGTAGGAGCCTCATTAGGTTTGTACAGAAGCGCATTGACGCGTGCGAACACGCTCTGTGCACAGTCGCCGGCGCGAAATGCGCGAGGATCCAGGTCAAGTGGGCAACCGGTGGCAAGCAACTCGGCGGCGCGGACACCTGCAACCTGGTAGGCCACGCGCGACGCGGACAGATCGAACACTGCACCGCCAGCCGCATTAATCGCGTTGCGCTTTTCGATGAGGTGGGCAAGCGGCGAGTTCACCGCTTGTGTAACCAGCAGCCATGAACATGGACCGAGCCAGAATGCTGTCAGCGCATCACTGCGCGCAGTCGTGTTGGGGACGATTGGTAGTGAAATCGACAAATGTTGCGCCACTTGATCGGTGAACTGAACTCGCGACGCATCGCCTTGCACGTTCCACGCAGCGACGATCGGCATCTCGGCGAGTGCGATCAAGTCAGACACGCAGTCTCTCGCCTTCAGGATCGATGAACACGGGTGAGCCGACCTTCACGCGCACTTTCGCATTCGCCAGCGGCGAGACCGCCCATAAGACTTCGTCATGACGTGCGCGGCCGTTGGCAAGCAGCGCCAGAGCGATCCATTGATCGAGGTTCGGAGAAAAGCACCACGATGTCACGTGGCCAAGCATCGGGTTCGGTGCGGCATGAGCGGGATCGGCAACGATCTTGGCCGCGCGCAGCATTGGCGCGTCGTCGAGCGCGGTCAATCCGACCAGCTGCCAGCGATTCGGCGCTGTCAATGCAGGTCGACTCAGCAGCGGTTTTCCGATGCACCATTTTTTCGCGTTGACGAGCTTGCCCACTCCGAGGTCATCTGCGGTGGTGCGGCCGTCGGCCTCGGCGCCGATCACGACGTGGCCTTTTTCAATACGCAGTGTGCTCATCGCTTCGGTGCCGTATTGCATCAAGCCGAATTGTTTGCCCGCTTCGATCACGGCTTCCCACATCGCGAGGCCACGATCGGCGGGCACATGAATCTCGTAGGCCATCTCGCCTGAATAGCTGATCCTGAAAAGCCGCGCTGGCACGGGGCCGCTCGCAGTTCGAACGTTGCATGTGCCGACAGCCAGGAAAGGAAATGCTTCGTTCGAGACGTCGATATCGACCAGCTTGGCTAGCACCTTGCGCGAGTTCGGCCCTGACAGCGCCGCCGCCGTCCATTGCTCGGTGACCGACGTTGCAAACACTTCGAGCTCGGGCCACTCGGCCTGCAGCAAATACTCGAGTTGCTGCATCACCTTCACCGCGTTGACCGTCGTGGTCGTCATCAGATAGTGCGTGTCTGAAAGCCGCGACGTCGTGCCGTCGTCCATCACGATGCCGTCTTCACGCAGCATCACGCCGTAACGGCAGCGGCCGACCGCGAGGGTGTCCCACTTGTTGATGTAGACGCGGTTCAGCAACTCGGGCACGTCCCTGCCCTGCAGCTCGATTTTGCCGAGTGTGGACACATCGACGACGCCGACGCTGGTGCGGACGCTGCGTGCTTCGCGATTGACCGCATCGTCTTCCGATTCGCCTGGCCGCGGATACGAGTGCGGCCGCTTCCATAGACCTGCATTGACGAAACGGGCGCCACGTTCCGCGTGCCAGTCGTGAATCGCCGAATAGCGTGTCGGCTCGACGTGCGCGCCGGCCTCAAAGCCCGGCATCGCGCCCAACGTGACCGGCGTGTACGGCGGGCGAAACGTCGTCGTGCCGACTTTCGGTATCGGCACGTCGAGCAGCTGCGCCATGATCGCCAGGCCAATGACGTTGCTCGTCTTACCTTGATCGGTGCCCATGCCGAGCGTTGTGTAGCGCTTCAGGTGTTCGATCGACTGATAGTTCTCGCGTGCGGCGAGCGCGATATCGCTGACCGTCACATCATTTTGCAGGTCGACGAAGCACTTGTCGGACTTGATGAGCGCGGGCACCGACCATAGCGGCAGCAACCGCGAGCGCTCGGTCGATACGACGTACGGAGCTTGATGCGTCAGCGCAGTAAAGCCCGAGCGCTCGGCCGCTGTGACGCCGGCCGCGTGCCCCTGTGCCAGCGCTTGCGCAAACTCGAAGCAGCCGTTCGCCGCGCCCACAGGCATGATCGGCAGCGGCGAAGATTCCGGTACGAATGTTGCGAGCGCCTCGTCGTAGCGCAGCTTGCCGCGCGCCTGCGAAAACAGATGCACCGCAGGATTCCAGCCGCCGGACACACACGCGAGATCGCAATCGATGCGGCGCAGCGCACCGCCTGCGATGGACACAACGTCGACGGCCGATACACGCTGCGTGCCGTGCGCCTTGACAATGGCCGATTCGGCGAACAGCGTGACACTGGCGGCGCGCACCTGCGCTGCCAATGCGCCGCTTAGCGACGTGGAAGGTCTCGCGTCGACGATGGCTCCGATCGCAACGCCAGCAGCGTGCAGCGCGAGCGCGTCCGCATAAGCGCCGTCGTTGTTGGTAAAGACGACCGCGCGCGAGCCGGGACGCACACCGTAGCGCTTCACGTACGTGTGCGCGGCGCCTGACAGCAAGGTGCCAGGCAAGTCGTTGTTGGCGTAAGCGATCGGCCGCTCGATCGCGCCGCTGGCGAGCACCACCGATTTCGCACGGATCTTCCACAAGCGATGGCGCGGTGTATGCGGCGGCGATGCCGCAAGATGATCGGTGACGCGCTCGACCGCGCCCACCAAGTTGCCGTCGTAATAACCGAACGCGGTCGTGCGCGAAAGCAGCGTGACGTCGGTATGAGAAGTTAGCTCGGCAACCGTGTCGTCGATCCAGTGTCGAGCCGACTCACCATCCCTTTCGGCGTCGAACACGGCACCACCCCAGTATGCGTTTTCTTCGCAGACGATCACGCGCGCACCGCATCGTGCCGCGGCGCTCGCGCTTGCAAGGCCGGTCGCGCCGCCGCCGATCACCAGCACATCGCAATGCGCGTAGCGATGTTCGTAGTGATCCGGGTCGGGTTCGCTCGCAGCGCGCCCCATCCCGGCTGCGTGGCGAATCCCATGCTCGTACTTCAGCCACCACCTCGGTGGCCACATAAACGTCTTGTAGTAGAAGCCGGCAGGAATCAAGCGCGACACCGCGTTATTGATTGCGCCGATATCGAAGTGCACCGAAGGCCAGCAGTTCTGACTCGAAGCAATGAGCCCGTCGTACAACTCCTGCGTCGTCGCGCGCACATTCGGTTCGGTGCGTGCACCCCGCCCAAGCTGCACCAGCGCATTCGGCTCTTCGGCCCCCGCGCTGAAGATGCCGCGCGGCCGGTGGTACTTGAAGCTGCGCGCGACCAGGTGCACACCGTTGGCCAGCAGCGCCGAGGCGAGCGTGTCGCCAGCGTAACCCTGGTATGAAACACCGTCGTAGTCGAATGCAAGCGGTCGGGCGCGATCGAGAGCGCCGCCTTCGCGCAGGCGAAACGGCTGCGTCACGGAAATGCCTCGTCGATCCGCGCACTGGCAACAATGTCGTGCGTTCGCGTATCGCGCCGCACCTTGAACCAAGTTCGGCAACCTGCGCTGTGCAACCACAGCTCGTCATGCGGGCCGCATGGGTTGTGGCGCAGATAGACGTACTCGACCCAGTCGGACTCGGGCGCAACGAGCCGCGGCCGCTTTACAGTCGCATCGCCGCCGTACGTAAATTCGATTTGATTACGCGGACCGCACCACGGACACGGGATCAGCAACATCTCAGTGCGCCCACGGGTAGGGCCCCGCGCCCTTCTCGTCAATCATGTTTCCCTCAGCAAAGCGCTCGAGCGTAAATGCGGCGTTCAACTCGTGCGGCCGGTCGTGCGCGATGGTGTAGGCGTGCAGCCAACCCGATGCGGGCGTCGCCTTGAAACCACCGTAGCACCAGCCCCCGGTCATGTAGAGACCTAGCACCGGCAGCTTGCCGATGATCGGGCTGCCGTCCATCGTCATGTCCATGATGCCGCCCCACGT
>JBDUCU010000067.1:0-15583 GCA_040003315.1 Burkholderiaceae bacterium
GTCCAGGTCACTGCGCGCATCCCGCCCAAGAACGAGCAAACCAGGATGCCGGCCAGTCCGACGAACACCCCGACTTCGAACGCTACGCCGATAAAGCGCGACGTGATGATGCCCACGCCATAGATCTGCGCGACCACATAGGTGAACGAGCATAGAATCGCCGCGAAAACGCCGATCGCCCGGGGAATGTTGCCGCCGTAGCGCGCCCCAAGAAAATCCGGGATCGTGAACTGGCCGAACTTGCGCAGGTAGGGCGCAAGTAGCAGCGCTACCAGCACGTAGCCGCCGGTCCATCCGATCACGAACCCGAGGCCGTCAAAGCCGGATAGGTACAGCGTTCCGGCCATGCCGATAAACGACGCAGCCGACATCCAGTCGGCTCCCGTCGCCATGCCGTTGAACAACGCCGGCACTCGCCGGCCCGCGACGTAAAACTCGGCGACGTCGGAGGTGCGGCTCATGATGCCAATGCCCGCATACAGCCCGATCGTGGCCAGCAGAAACGCGTAGCCAATCCATACTTTGGGCAGACCGAGCTGCTCGAGTATCGCCAGGACAATCACGAACGCAATAAACCCGCCCGTGTAAAAGGTGTAGTACTTGCGCAGCTGATTGAAAAACGCTCGATTGGTGCCGGCGGTGGTACTCATGCTTCGTCTCCTTCGTCTACACCGTATTCAAGATCCAGCTTGCGCATGTAACGCGCATAGAACCAGATGATGATGACGTAAATGATCAGCGATCCCTGCGCCGCCATGTAGAACGATAGCGGCCAGCCAAAGAAATTGATCTCGGCCAGCGGGATTGCGAAATACGCCATCACATAGGTGACGACGAACCAGATCGCCAGAAGCACTGCGGTAATCTGCAGATTGCGCCGCCAATACTCTCGATGCTTTTCAGTCTGCTGCATGGGTTGCTCCTCGGTAGTTTTTCTTCATTCCCCTACTTACACGGCCTCGACGACCTTGATCTCCTTCGAAACTGAACCTTCATCGCGCTGGCGCGCAACGGCGCGCGGAGCCGTCTGCTGCAGATCGCGCTTCAGCGTGGCGGAAAACTTCGGTTCAAACTCTGCGAGCTGTTCGTACACTTTCCATGCATCGCTGCTTCGCCCCAGGTGGTGATACGTCATTCCGAGCTGGTAATAGCCGTAGGGACTGAACGGCTGCAGCTTGATGTTACGGGTGAACACTTTGATGGCTTCGTCGAGGCGGCCGCCTCTGATTAGGACTAAGCCGAGGCCGTACCACGCGCGGTCGAGCGAAGGGTTTAGCTCGACGGCTTTGAGAAAGCAGCGTTCGGCCGCACCGAGATCTTCCATTTTGTCGTGCAGAAATCCCAGGTTGAACCAGGCATCCGCTGCGAGCGGATGTATTTCAACCAGCTGTTCGAACTCGCTCACGGCGGCTGTCAAAGCGCCGGACTCCGCGTACAGATTGCCAAGGGCGGCGCGCGCAACAGCATCGTGCGGCGCAAGCGCAATAAGTCGGCGGTAAACGCCGACAGCTTCCGGCGTGCGCTGGAACAAGACCGCGGCATAAGCCAGGCACCGGAATCGAATGCGCCTAATCAAACGTGCAATCGCCGTCATGCCGTCATCGGTTTTGTTGCACGGCAGCGCACGCGCGCTGCTGCGGATCGGCACGGCAACTGCCAGCGAGCTCGAACAGCACCACTAACCAGACGACGAACAACAGGAAGAAGGTGGCCAGCGGAATATGACGGTCGAGCACGAACTTCGGCGTGACCAGTCGCGTCAGCCGCGTAAATGGACTCGTGACAACCTCGAACAGTTTGTAAACAATATTCTGATGCCGCCGTTGCCAGGAAAAAGCTCCGATGGCGAGCTGCGCAATTAACGCCATGGCGGCAATCTCGAGCACTGCCTTGACGATCGTCAGCAAGGTAGCCACGCGCTTGCTTCTCCTGTTTGCACAACGTCGACATAACAGCGTTACCCTTCAGCTGCTGGCGGTCACAGTGCCACCCTTTAGATGCCTCTGCGACTGCTCACTGACTGCGGCACCGTGTGCTCGAGGTCGCGTTTCAGCGTCGCTGCGAACTTCGGCTCGAACTTGCCCAATTCTTGATGCGTCTTCCCCCGCTGCGGCCGAGTTGATGCTAAGTCATGCCGAGCCAATAGTAACCATAAGGACCGAAATGTTGAAGCCTGATGTTGTGTTTAGGCGCAGCGACCGCTTTTTTTGAGCGCGCCTGACGTACAAGCACCTGCCCGGGTCCGTACCACGCGCCATGCGACCCTGCCCGCCAACACCAGCGTCCGCGCCATCAACCGCAAAACCCATACTCGACCCCGCGCGCGGCCTCATTACTATTTCATTGTGGCCCGCTAAGGTTTGGCCAGTCCGCTCGAATACGGCAGCCAGGTCGACAACCCGGGTACCAGCGTCACGATCAGCAGCACGACCAAATGCGCCAGCAGAAACGGAGTCAGCTCCCGCACCAGTGCGCCCATCGGCACTTTGGCCACGGCCGAGGTGACCGCGAGCAGGCCACCGACCGGCGGCGTGATCATTCCCAGCGTCAGGTTGTAAATCACGATCATCGCGAAATGAATCGGGTCGATGCCGGCTGCATGGGCCACCGGCGCCAGGATCGGCACCAAAACCATCACGCCGGGCAGCGGTTCGATGAAAATGCCGAAGATCAGCAGCAGCGCATTGATCAACAGCAGCAGCGCAACCGGTCCGACGTCGAACGAAATGATCCAGCGCGCCAGCAGCTGCGGGACGTCTTCGATCGTCAGAACCCAGGAGAATGCGGCACTCGCCGCAACGATCAGCAGCACAGAGGCGGTCAGAATTGCGGAGCGCGACAGGATCCTAGGAACGTTGTTCCAGCTAAGCGAGCGGTAAATAAACGTTCCGCACAGCAGCGCATACACGACCGCCACCACCGACGCCTCGGTCGGAGTAAATAGCCCCGCCCGAATACCGCCCAGAATGATCACCGGCAGCAGAAGCGCCGGAACAGCATGCACCGTGTTGCGCCACATCTCCAGCGCCGAGGGCCGTGCGGCGGCGGCGCGGTAGTGGCGCCGCGTCGAAATGATCTGGTTGACGATCATCATCGCGACCGATATCAGCAGCCCCGGTACCACTCCGGCCATGAACAGTGCGCCAGCCGATACCTGCTCGTCCTGCAGGGCGTAGATGATCATGATGATCGACGGTGGAATGATTGGACCGACGATCGCGGTCGATGCAGTCAGCGCGGCGGCGTATGCCTTCGAGTAGCCGGCCTTGTCCATCATCTTGATCATCATCGAGCCCGGCCCGGCGGCGTCGGCCAGGGCCGAGCCGCTGATACCGGAAAAAAAAGTCAGCGACAGCACATTGGCGTGTCCGAGGCCGCCACGCCGGTGGCCGACGAACTGCGATGCGAACCGCAGCAGGACTTCGGTCAATCGGCCGCCCGTCATCAGTTCCGCGGCAAGGATGAAAAACGGTACGGCGAGCAGCGGAAAGCCGTCGATGCCGGTGAACATTTCCTTCAACACCACGATCGCCGTGTAGCGGTCGTCAAGCGCGACCGCGAGCAGCGCGGCGGCCGCCAACGAAAACGCGACGGGCACGCCCAGCGCGAGCAACACGATCGTGGTGATAAACAGTGTCCAGGCCATTGGAACGGGCGAGTCAGCTAGATCGAAGCTGCCAGGTCCTTGTCGACACCGTCGTCGTGTTCATAGGGTTCGCCCAGCACATAGCGACGCGCAACCAGCGCGAGATGCGCCAGCAACAGGCCGCAACCGATCGGCATGCCGGCGTAGACCCAGGCGACGGAAATCTGCAATGCCGCGGAAGTCTGGAACCGGGTGCGCCATGCATATTCGACACCGACGATCAACAAGGCGATGAACAACATGAGCACGATCAGCGCAATCATTGCGCGCACGGCACGGGCTGCAAGGGGGGGCAACGCCTTTTCGAGCGAATCAATGCCGATGTGAGCGCCGTTGCGCAGCGCGAGGCCAGCGCCGGTAAACGTCAGCCAGATCATCAAGTGACGTGCCACTTCTTCGCCCCAGAGTAGCGATGATTCGCTGGTGTATCGCAGCATCACGTTGATGAACGTGACGACCACCATTGCCGCCAGCAGCACGATCAGCAAGGCGCGATTCGCATTGACCAGCCAGCGCTCCGCGCTGCCGGCATATTGATCAGCCATGCTTGATGGCGATCGTTTTCAGTGTCGTGAACCCGAGCAGCGCTTCGAACCCCTTTTCGCGCCCGTAGCCACTCGACTTGACGCCGCCGAACGGCAGCTCGACGCCGCTGCCAGCGCCATAGTTATTGATGAACACTTGCCCGCAACGCAGCTTGCGCGCCACTCGCATCTGGCGTGCGCCGTCGCGCGTCCACACACCGGCCACCAGGCCGTACATCGTGCCGTTTGCGATCGACAGCATTTCGTCCTCCGAGTCGAAGGCGATCGCGGCCAGTACCGGGCCGAAGATCTCTTCCTGCGCCAGTACATGATTCGACGGAACATCGCGCAACAGCGTCGGCGCCTGGTAGAAGCCGCTCTCAGGCGCCTCGTCGACGACGACGCCCTGTGCCGCGATGGGAACGCTGTCGTGCTGTGCACGACTTAAGAAATCCCAGACGCGCTGCAACTGGTTCTGCCGGATCAACGGACCGACGTCGAGGTCCGCCAGCGCCGGGCCGACCTTCAGCACGGACATTGCCGATCCAACCCGGGTGACCAGCTCGTCGTAAATCGGACGCTCGACCAACAAGCGGCTTCCGGCAGAGCACGTCTGCCCGGCGTTCTGCACGATCGCATTGACGACTACGGGCAGCACGTCGTCCAGCAGCGCATCGGCAAAAACGATCTGCGGCGACTTGCCGCCCAGCTCGAGTGTGACCGGGCAATGATGTGTTGCCGCTGCCTGTGCGACCGCTGTCCCGCTGGCGGGGGATCCGGTGAACGAAATATGATCGATGCCGCGATGCTGTGCCAGTGCGGCGCCGGCCTCGGCCCCATAACCCGTCACGATGTTCAACGCACCGTCTGGAAAGCCCACGTCGGCCGCAAGCTCGGCCACGCGCAGCAGCGACAGGCAAGCATCCTCCGCTGGCTTGACCACGCATGCGTTACCGGCTGCCAGCGCAGCGCCGACACTGCGTCCGAAAATCTGCATCGGATAATTCCACGGAATGATGTGGCCGGTGACGCCGTGCGGCTCGCGCAGCGTCAGTACCGTCATTCCGCTCTGGTACGGGATCGTTTCGCCGTGCAGCTTGTCGGCGGCACCGGCGTAATACTCGAAGTAGCGCGCAAGCGCAGTCGCGTCCGACCGACCCTGGCGCAGCGGTTTGCCGGTCGTGCGCGACTCGAGGTGGGCGAGCTCGTCGTGATTGTGTTCGATTGCGTACGAGAGCTTCATCAGCAGCCGCCCGCGTTCGGTCGCGGTCATCCGGCCCCAGGCGCCGTCGAAGAATGCGCCGATTGCACTGCGCGCCACTGCAACGGCGGCGTCGATGTCGGCGGCATTGCCGCGCGAAATTTTTGCAAACGCTGCGCCGTCCGATGGATCGATGACATCGATCGTTTGACCCGTCGAAGACGCCACCCAGCGGTTGCCAATGAAATGCTGCGACCCGGATGAAGATCGATTGCCGTCCATCGCGCGCTCCTTCTCGATACGGCCGGATTATTACCCGCGCCTTGGTTCCCGGATCAATACAATCAATTTATTCCAACCGAAGCTTGTATCGACGATTCCATGAGCCTCGATAACGTCCCGGCGGGTCGCAACATTCCGGACGAGTTCAACGTTGTCATCGAGATCCCGGCGCACGCCGATCCGATCAAGTACGAGGTCGACAAGGAAACGGGAGCGCTGTTCGTCGACCGATTCATCGCCACATCGATGCACTACCCGTGTAACTATGGTTACGTGCCAAAGACGCTGGCCGATGATGGCGACCCACTTGATGTTCTGGTGATCACGCCGTTTCCTTTGCAGGCCGGTGTGGTCGTGCGGTGCCGGCCACTGGGTGTGCTGAAGATGGAAGACGAGGCAGGCGGCGATTCAAAGCTGCTTGCGGTGCCGATCGACAAGATCCTTCCCTGGTACCGCCATTGGCACCAATGGTCGGACATCGCGCCTGAGCGCTTGGCGCAGATCCGGCATTTCTTCGAGCACTACAAGGATCTCGAAGCGGGAAAATGGGTCAAGGTAATCGGCTGGGAAGGGCCGGACGCGGCGCGGCAGGATATCGTCAGCGCGGTCGAGGCGTACAACCTGTCATCGCCTAAGCCTGCGTTTTGAAGTGGAGGCATTGCCGTTGAGGAATTACAAGGCGGGTGCTCGGGCAACGTTGGAAGAGATGACATTAAGGGCGAGCCCGGCCAACACCAAAGCCGCGCCCATTAGCTTCCACCAGGTCACCTCTTCGCCGAGCAGCAGCACCGCGCAGGTCATTCCGACAACCGGCACCAGCAGCGTGAACGGGGCGATCAGCGCGGCGGGGTGTTTTCGCAGCAGCCAGGCCCAAAGGCCGAATGCAAGCAGCGTCGTTGGCCATGCCTGAAACGCGAGTCCGATCCACGCCGCGGCATCCATAGTCTGTATTGAGGCCAGCATGCTGGTCGGGCCGTCGACGCAGAGCGCGATCACCAGCATGACCGCAGAAGCGACCAGACTTCCCCACACGACGACCGCAAGCGGTTGATCACCGCCGATTTTTTTGATCAGCAGGTTCGCGGTCGCCCATGAAGCGGCGGCTGCGACGACCAGCGCGAACCCAAGCCGAGTCGAAGGCGGCAAATGAATGGCAACCAAGACGAGGCCCGCGGCGGCGACCAGTCCGCCCACCAGTTGAATCGGTTTCACCGGCTCATGCAGCAACATCGCAACCAGCGCAATCGTAAAAAAGGCCTGCACCTGGATTACAAGAGATGCCAGCCCTGTTGGCATCCCGGCGGCCATTCCTGAGAACAGCAGCCCGAACTGAAACGCGAAAGCAAAGATGCCGTAACCCGCCACCAGGTGCCATGGCGCGCGCGGTCTCGGTACGAACAAGAGCGCGGGGAACGCCCCCAGCGCGAAGCGAAGAAACGCCAGCGTCATCGGCGGCATGTCGTTCAGTCCCCAGCGGATGACGACGAAATTAAAGCCCCAGATCGTGACCATCAAGAACGCTGCCGCTAAGTGAGTGGGGCTCACTCGTGCTTCCCAGCAGACTTCGATCGATCACGCAGCGCGCTGCGTTCGCTTAACTCGTCGACGTAGAGCTCGATGCCACCGGCTTCGCGCTCAAGGTAGCGCTGGACCGCATCGGCGAACGCCGGATGGGCGAGCCAGTGCGCCGAATAAGTGGTGACGGGCTCGAATCCCCGAGCGAGCTTGTGCTCTCCCTGGGCTCCGCCCTCGAATACCTTCAACTTACGCTCGATGGCGAATTCGATCATCTGGTAGTAGCTCGTTTCGAAATGGAGGCACGGCACGAACTCGACTGCGCCCCAGTAGCGTCCGTAAAGCCGTTGCTGGTCGAACAGAGCCAGCGCAGCAGCGATCGGTTGCTGACTTCGGCGCGCGATGATCATCAAAATGCTCTCGGGCATCGATTGCGCGATCTGCAGAAAAAAACGACGCGTCAGATACGGGGTCGAGTGGTGCGCCGCGTACGTCGTGGCATAGCACCTTACAAAAAGATCCCAGTCCGTACTGCTGATTTCGCGTCCGACCTTGCGTTCAAATGTGATGCCCGCGCTTGCGACTTTCCGTCTTTCGGCGCGAATCTTTTTTCGCTTGGGTTGCGCCAGCGATGCCAGATAGTGTTCGAACGACGGATAGCCACGGTTGAACCAGTGAAACTGCACCGTGCGGCGCGTCAGCATTGCGGCCGACGCCAGCTGCTCGATTTCGTCGGCCGGCGCGAACAGTACATGCAACGATGACAGCCCGGAGTCTCGGGCCTGCAAAACCAATGCACGCGCCAGTTCGTCGCGCGCTGGCGCGTCGCGCGCAATCAGTCGGCTGCCTGGCACCGGCGTGAACGGAACCGCCGCCAGCCACTTCGGGTAGTAGTCGATACCATGCTGCTGATAGGCGTTGGCCCACGCCCAGTCGAATACATACTCGCCGTAGGAGTGATGCTTTCGATAGAGCGGCACTGCCCCGCACAGTTGACCGCCACGCCACAACGTCAAGTAGTTCGGTTCCCAACCCGACCTCACCGACGCGCATCCGGTCGTATGCAGCGCGTGCAGAAACTCGTATCGCAGAAAAGGGTTGTCGCTGCAGGCGTGCGTGACCAGTCCATTCCATGCGGCTTCTCCGATTGATGACAGATCGTCAATCAGGCGCGTGCAATAATCGGCGCCATCTGCTGGTGCGTTCATCGATACGGCGTTAATGGGTTCTAAAGTCAAAGTCGCGGTTGCGCAGCTCAATTGCACCGTCGGCGACTTCGAGGGCAATAGCAGAAAGATTATCGATGCGGCGTCACGCGCGGCTGCGGCCGGCGCAGACTTGCTGCTGACGCCGGAGTTGTCGTTGACCGGCTACCCCCCTGAAGACTTGCTTCTGCGTCGCGCATTTTACGCAGCGAGCGACGCCGCCATGCAGATGCTCACAACGCAGCTGCTGCAGTTTCCCGATCTGAATGCCATCGTCGGCCATCCGCTGGCGCGCGAAGGTCATCGGTTCAACGCCGCTTCGTTGATCCAGGGTGGGGTGGTGCTGGGCACTTATTGCAAGCACGATCTGCCCAACTACGACGTGTTCGACGAGCAGCGTTATTTCACGCCCGACAATCGGCCACTGGTTTTCGATCTGAATCACACCGCATTCGGCGTCAACATTTGCGAGGACACCTGGTTCTCGTACGCGCCCGAGTGCGCTACCTCCGCCGGAGCGCGCGTGCTGCTGGTGCTCAATGGATCGCCATTTAATCTCGGAAAGCAGGAGCAGCGCCTAAACACGCTGCGCGCCAACGTCACGCGATACCGGATGCCGGTTGTTTACGCCAATCTGGTCGGTGGCCAGGACGAATTGGTCTTCGACGGCGGCTCGTTTGTGCTCGACGCCGACGGCAAAGTGGTGGCGACGGCGCCGTACTTCGAGGAGTATTTGCTGTTTACCGAATTTATCGACGGTGTCCCGCAGCCTGGCGCGGTTCTGCCCGAACTCAGCGAAGAGGCGCTTGCCTATTCCGCGTTGGTCTTCGGTGTACGCGACTATCTTGGCAAGAACGGTTTTCCAGGAGCGATCATCGGGCTTTCGGGTGGCGTGGATTCTGCGCTGACGCTGGCAATTGCGGTCGACGCCCTTGGAGCGGAGCGGGTACGCGCGGTGATGATGCCATCGCAGTTCACGTCGGACATGAGTCTGGTCGATGCGCGCGAGATGGCGAACGGACTCAGCGTTCGCTATGACGTGCTTCCGATCAGGCCGGTATTTAACGCATTCCTGTCGGCGCTGGCACAGGAGTTTCGTGGGCTGACGTGGGATACGACCGAGGAAAATCTGCAGGCAAGAATTCGGGGCACTTTGCTGATGGCGCTGTCGAACAAGTATGGATCGATCGTGCTGACAACTGGCAACAAATCCGAAACGGCAGTGGGCTATTCGACGCTTTATGGCGATCTTGCCGGCGGCTTTGCAGTGATCAAGGACATTCTTAAGACCATGGTGTATCGACTGTGCCGCTATCGAAATTCGATCGCACCTGTCATTCCGGAGCGCATCTTGACACGGGCGCCGAGTGCGGAGCTAAAGGCCGATCAGACCGACCAGGACTCGCTTCCGCCCTATGATGTCCTCGATGAAATCATCGGGCTCTACATGCAAGACGGCCGTTCGATTGCCGAGATCGTCGCGGCTGATCACGATGAGGCGGTGGTCCGCAAGGTTGTCCGGATGATTCGTCTGTCGGAGTACAAGCGGCGTCAGTCGCCGATCGGCATTCGCGTCACTCATCGCAGCTTCGGCAGGGATTGGCGCTACCCGATCACGAATCGTTTCCGGGAAGACAACGCCACGCTCTAGAATTCGCCGAGTCATCCTCCGCGGTCCGCTGAAAGAAACCATGAAACAGATCACAGCGATTATCAAGCCCTTCAAGCTCGACGAAGTCCGCGAAGCCTTGGCCGATGTCGGCGTGACAGGACTTACGGTCACCGAAGTCAAGGGCTTTGGCCGCCAGAAGGGGCACACGGAGCTCTACCGCGGCGCCGAGTACGTGGTCGATTTTCTACCGAAGATCAAGGTTGAGGCGGTGGTTGCAGATTCTCTGGTCGAGCGGGCGATCGAAGCCGTCACGAAGGCAGCTCGAACCGGAAAGATCGGCGACGGCAAAATCTTTGTGCGCTCGGTCGAACAGGTGATCCGGATTCGCACTGGCGAGGAAGGCGAAGCGGCGGTATAGGGGCTGCGCCTAAAAGCCTTTGCCGCTCGAAGGCTTTAACAACACCATCAACGCGCCGCTGCCGCCTTCGGTCGGGCGCGCCTGGCAGAACGCGATTACATCTTCGCGTTGCGCGAGCCAGATCTTGGTCTTTCCTTTCAGCACCGGCTGACGACCTCGCGACCCGAGTCCCTTGCCGTGCACGACTCGCACGCAGCGCAGGCCGCGCTTGCCGGCGTCCCGAATGAAGATGGCAAGCAACTCGCGCGCTTCGTCGGTGCGGCAACCATGCAGGTCGATCTCGTCCTGAATCACCCATTCGCCGCGTCGGAGTTTGCGCAGCACATCAGCGCCGACGCCGGGACGCCTGAACGAGAGCTCGTCGTCGGTATGCAGCAGCGTATCGATCTCGAACTCATCCGACACGGAGGCGACCAGCACCAGTTGATCGTCTTCGCGCCGCTTGTGCGCAACGGGCGGGTGTAAGACGCGCTTGTGCTGGACCCGCGCTTTGCCGCTCAGCGGTGTGACGTCCCCGATAGCGACGCGGAATTCATCGACAGCATTGAGCGCTGACTTTTCGGACGCTCGACGCTGCGACGCGGTGTCTTCGCGTTCCTCGGCCTCACGCGCGAGCGTGGCGCGCAAAGATTCGAGCTGGGCAAAGTCCGTGAATTTGAGCGACATACACTGTCTCCTCCGCGCCGTGCATTATGCGGCGAGCGCTTCGCGCGTCGGGGCCAGGGCTTCCAGATTTTCGAGATACTTCTGCGCATCGAGCGCGGCCATGCAGCCGGTTCCTGCACTGGTGATGGCTTGGCGGTACACGTGATCCTGCACATCGCCTGCCGCAAAGACTCCCGGGATGCTGGTCGCAGTCGCCATTCCGGCAAGGCCGGTCTTGGTAATGATGTATCCGTTCTGCATTTCAAGCTGACTGGCGAAAATCTCGGTATTCGGCCGATGACCGATCGCAATGAACACACCTTGCAGCATGATTTTCTCGGTGACGCCGGTCTGCGTATTCTTGATCTGTACCGCGTTGACCCCGCTGTCATCGCCCAGGACTTCGTCGAGCACGTTGAACGTTCTCATCTCGACTTTGCCTTCCTTGACCTTCTGCATCAGGTGATCGACATTGATCGGCTCTGCGCGAAACTTGTCGCGTCGATGGATCAGCGTCACCTTGCGCGCAATGTTGGTCAGGTACAGCGCCTCTTCGACGGCGGTATTGCCGCCACCGACAACCGCAACGTCCTGGTTCTTGTAGAAAAACCCGTCGCAAGTGGCGCAGCCCGACACGCCTTTTCCCATGAATGCCTGCTCTGAGGGCAAACCGAGATACATCGCGCTGGCGCCGGTGGCGATGATCAACGCATCGCACGTGTATTCGCCGGCGTCGCCGATCAGGCGCAATGGCCTCTCGGTAAGCTTGGCGGTGTGGATGTGATCGAAGATGACCTCGGTGTTGAAGCGCTCCGCGTGAGACAAGAAGCGCGTCATCAGCTCCGGACCCTGGACGCCCTCGGCGTCAGCCGGCCAATTGTCGACATCGGTGGTTGTCATCAACTGGCCACCTTGCGCGAGGCCGGTGATCAGTACCGGTTTCAAATTGGCGCGTGCGGCGTACACGGCGGCCGTATAGCCGGCCGGGCCTGATCCCAGAATCAGAACACGCGCGTGCTTAGGGGTTGTCATAGTGCGGGTGATTGTTTTTGGCCGGTTCGGCCGATTATATTGGGGCGACTTGCTGGAAACCGAGCGGCCGGGCGACCAAGCCGTCTATTCGCCCGCTGACTCTAGCGACTCACGATCGTTTGCCGCGTGCTTCGCCTTCCGATAGCCAATGGCGCGTCTGCGGGCGGCGGCGAAATACTCCCGATCACTGATTCTCGACCTGGATCGCAACCCCAGCACGCGCAGCGCGGGCGGCAAGATCGCGAGCGCAAGGCCGAGTCCGCCGATGAGCAGGGCGAGTTTCATTCGCCTGCGTCGTCGTCGCCGTAGCCGGCTTTCCTTTTGTTGACCGTGTAAACGGCGCCTGTGACGCCTACGGCAACTACACCGGCGAGGAAGACGAGAATTAAAGGACCCACGGTTTGCTCCACAAAGGTAGGGGCCGCAAACTCTAGATGGTTGAAGCGCGGCTTAAATGCGCATGAAGCGCCTGAAATCCAGCGTGATTTGAGTAAACGGGCGTCGAGTAAACGGATGTCGCGCACCGCCGGTCGGCGGGCACCCTACATCTGGCGGAACAGATGCGTGTAACTGTCCGAAACGAGCAGTGTTTCAACGCGAGTTTTGAGCTTCACCATCATCCGACCGCGGAAGTCGCGAGCAACGCCAGCAATCGACGTCGCGTTGACCAGCGTTGAACGATGGATCTGCCAGAACTGATTCGGATCGAGCTCATCGACGAGCTCTTTGAGCGGCTTGCGAATCAAGGCCTCGCCGTCGCCGGTAACGACCCGGGTGTACTTGTTGTCAGCCTGGAAATACGCAATCTCGTCGACGGTAATTAACTTCAGATTCTGTCCGACCGACGCATTGATCCATCGCAGGAACTGCTTGGCAGGCGAGTGCGCGTTGGACGTGATCTGCGCGAGCGTCGACTCGAGCCTCGGCGGCGGGGAACCTAGACGCTGGCGCACTCGCGAGATTGCCGTAAACAAACGAGCTAGAGCGACAGGCTTCAGAACGTAGTCGACTGCGCCCTGATCGAACGCCGCCACGGCGTGCTGGTCGTACGCGGTGACGAACACGACGTGACAGCGCCCGCTCGCCTGCCGCGCAACTTCCAACCCTGTTGCCCCTGGCATTTGAATATCGAGAAACAGGACGTCTGGGTTGTGTTCGTCAAGGAGGCGCAGCGCCTGCACCCCATCGGACGCTTCTCCGACGACGGTGAGCTCCGGCCACAGCAGACCGAGCTGCTCGATCAGCTGATGTCGTAGCGTCGCCTCATCTTCGGCGACGATTGCGGTCGGCCCGGTCATTTCTTCGGCGAGTCGATTGTGGGGACGCGCATCGTTATTTGCGTGGTCTCGCCCAGCTGTTCACAATCGAGCGATGCGCAGTCGCCAAACAAACCAGCCAGCCTTTCACGCACTCGCGCAAGCTCGGGGTCTTCGACGCAATGGTCGGGCAACCCAAAGCGCAGCACGATGACCACTTGATTACCGATGCGGCTGATTCCGATTCGGATCGACTCGGGCACGGCGCCTGAAGGGGGCCGTACCGCACGCTGGAATAACGGCAGCAGCAGCATCGGGTAGAAGCGCGCATCGCGGCATTCATCGGGCAACATTACCGTGAGGACTGGCCGACCGCCGTGCAGCGAGGTGACGACTCCGAGATAGGCGTGCACCAACTCGATCTCCGCTTCGATGGTTGAGCCGGGCTCGCGCAGCCGGGGCAGAGCGACGCGAAGATAGGTGATCAGGCGATCGAGATCATCGGCAGCACGGTTGGCGTCTCGTTGGTATTGAGTCTCGATATCGACCAGTGAATCGAACAGGAATTGCGGCTCGACCTGGGCCTGCATCGCGGCGAGCCTCGATTCGAGCACCTCGCGCGCGATCGTCGCCTGCGCGCGCTGCGTGGCCTGCAGCGCCGCAGTGGTCGAGCGCCGACGATGAAGCACTTCGGCCACGGCAACGAAAAGGAAGCTGAACGTGGCGTAAACCACCGTGTGTCCGACGAGTGCAAGCCACAACGGAGGTGGCTCTGTTTTCTTTTCACCGACAACCGCTGCGACCAGTTGCTGCAGCTCAGTCGCGTAGAGGGCGGGTACGGTCAACGCCGCGGTGACAAGAGCGCTGATGACGATCGCCCACACCAGCCGGCGCGTCCGCACCGGACCGATGACCGGCGACTCGTGAGTGGCAGCAACCCACGCAAGCATCGTGCTGCCGAACAGCAGCACCGAACCCACAACGTCGCAGGCCATCACTTGGAGGACGCCGGGCTTGGTCAGCTTATCGACCAGCATCGACGCATCGACAACCGTCATCAGCATCGATGCCATCAGCACGGCTATCAGGTGGGTCCACCCCATGCGCGACCAGGCGTGCCACCAGCCCGAGACTGCCGCAACATTGGGCCAGCGCTGGCCGGAAAGAACGACGCTCACGACGTGCCCTTTGGCTCGAACTCCAACGGCAGCCGAATCGAGGCCATCACGCCACGCGGCGCCGCCGATGCGAGCTGAAGACTGGCGCCTGCACCGTACAACGCACTCAGTCGCGAGCGGGTGTTGGCAAGCCCCACGCCGGTGCCCGCACTGCTCGAAAAGCCAACTCCGTTGTCATGCACCTCGACAATCAGATCAGCCCCCGCGCGACGCGCTCGGATGTCGATGTTGCCGCCCTGCGGCAGCGGCGAGAGCCCGTGTTTGATCGCGTTTTCGACCAGCGTGGGGAGCACCATCGGCGGCACACGCGCGTTCTCAAGCTCGGGGTCATGATCGATCGAAAAGCTCAAGCGCTCGCGCATCCGCATCTTCAGGATCGTCAGGAACGAGCGAGCCAGCTCGAGCTCGCGCGAAAGCGTCGATCCTGACTGGCGCATCGACGGCAGCGCCGCGCGCAGATAATTGATCAGGCTTGCCAGCATCTCCTGACCCTGCGCCGGTGCGGTTTCGTAGAGGCGCTTGACGTTGGCCAGCGTATTGAACAGAAAATGCGGCTCGATCTGCGCCTGCAAAGCGCTCAGGTGCGCTTCGACCATCTGGCCCTGCAACTTCTGGCGACCGCATTCAGTATCTTCCAGCGCTGCGCGCGCCAGCTCGTCCTCTCGCGTCGAATGAAAAAGCCAGCAGGCTAGACCTCCGATGGCGGCCCAGAGGGCGAACGTCGACGAGAAAAATGTGAAGTCCTCGCTCAGCCGCTGGATCACGGGAACCCCGGCCACCCACAGGCGAACCGGAACACTGACCGCGGCGACGACGACCGAAACCGATATTCCAAGAATCAGCGCGCGCCGCGATCTAAGCGCCGTTGCGGCAGCAAACGCTTCAACCAGCGCAATCGCCAGCAGCAACATCAAGCCGCTGACCAGCGACCCGCGCAGCCAGCGGACCAGGCTGTAGATCCACTCCTCGAACGGAATGGCCTGGAAATACAGCACGTAGCGACCGACGATGAAAAGCAGGCAGAAGTAGAAAACCGCGGCGATCGACTTCAGGTTCCATACCCGAGTGA
>JBDUCU010000068.1:0-15544 GCA_040003315.1 Burkholderiaceae bacterium
AAACTGCGCCTCGGCCAGTGCCAGCGTCCCAGTGCTGCCGTCGAGCACGCTATCGGCCAGCGCAGAGACCGTTACCAGCATGTGATCCGCAAAGAATCGTGCCGTCGCAATTTTCGCCCGGCAGAATTCGACGTCGACACCCTGGTCGATACTCGTCGAGGCCGCCAACGCCGCCCGCGCCATCTGCCAGCCGCCGTGCACGATCCCGGCTAGCTTCAAATACGGCACCGAGCCTGCAAACACGCCGCGAATATCGCTCTTGTATTCGTTGACGATGTAGTCGACCACGGTTTCATACGCATTGACCGCGGTCGCCACCCGGGTGGCAATCGATTTTAGATCCGCGCCGACGGCGTCCGCCTGTGCCACAGTTTCGCGCATCTGGGAAATGAAACGTCGCGCGGCCCGGCCACCGTCGCGCGCAGTCTTGCGACCGACAAGATCATTTGCCTGGATTGCTGTCGTGCCCTCATAGATCGTCAGGATGCGGGCATCGCGGTAGTACTGGGCGGCGCCGGTTTCTTCGATGAAGCCCATGCCGCCGTGCACTTGCACGCCAGTGGAAGTGACGTCGATCGACATCTCGGTCGACCATCCCTTGACGATCGGCACCAGGTACTCGTACGCCGACATCGCAGCAGCGCGTTCCGCCGAATCCGGGTGATGCTGCGCCATATCGTTGTACCCGGCGGAGACGTAAGCAACCGCCCGCGCCGCCTCCGTGTTCGATCGCATGAACATCAGCATGCGCCGCACGTCGGGATGATGGATGATCGACACCGGGCCGCTCGACCCTTCGACCGCGCGACTCTGGATGCGATCCTTCGCGTGTTCGACCGCCTTCTGATAGGCACGGTCGGAAATCGCAATGCCCTGCATACCCACCTGAAAGCGGGCGGCGTTCATCATGATGAACATGTACTCGAGGCCGCGATTTTCTTCGCCGACCAGATTACCGGCAGCGCCCGGACCGACTTCACCTTTGTCGTCGCCGAAGATCAGCACGCAGGTCGGGCTCGCCTTGATCCCCAGCTTGTGCTCGATCGATGCGCAGTAAACGTCGTTGCGCTTGCCAAGTTTGCCGTCAGCCTCGAATAAATACTTGGGAACAATGAAAAGCGAGATCCCTTTAACACCGGCGGGCGCTTCGGGTGTCCGCGCGAGCACCAGGTGCACGATGTTGTCGGCAAGATCGTGCTCGCCGAAAGTGATAAAGATCTTCTGGCCGAACAGTCGATAGGTGCCGTCGGCCTGTGGCACCGCCTTCGTGCGCACCTGCGCGAGGTCGGAACCCGCTTGCGGCTCGGTCAGGTTCATCGTTCCGGTCCAGCTGCCGTCGATGAATCGGCGCAGGTAAGCGTGTTTCTGCTCGTCGGTGCCCGCCACCATCAGCGCCTCGATGGCTCCGTCGGTCAGCAATGGACACAAGGCAAACGAAAGGTTTGCCGCCTGCATGATTTCCATGCACGGCGCAGCGACAACCTTCGGCAAGCCCTGCCCGCCGTATTCCAACGGATGCTGCACACCCTGCCAGCCGGCGTCGGCAAACGCGCGGAACGCTGCCTTGAAGCCCGGAGTGGTCGTTACTTTGCCGTTGTCCCACTTGGCAGGCTGAACATCTCCGCTCCAGTTGAGCGGTGCGATCACTTCGACCATGAAGCGTGCGTTTTCCTCGATAACCGCTCGCACCGTCTCGTCGGTGGCTTCTTCGCAGCCCGCAAACTTCTGAATCTCCTTGAGGCCCGCGAGTTCGTTGAGCACGAACAGCATGTCCTTGACCGGCGCGACGTAGCTCATTGCAACCTAGCCGAGTTCCTTGACCAGTTGCGGGACGACCTGGAACAGATCGCCCACCAGCCCGTAATCGGCGATCTGAAAGATCGGTGCCTCGGCGTCCTTGTTGATCGCGACTATGACTTTGGAATCCTTCATCCCGGCCAAATGCTGGATCGCGCCCGAAATGCCGACTGCGATATATAACTGAGGCGCGACGACCTTGCCGGTCTGCCCGACCTGCCAATCGTTCGGCGCGTAACCCGCATCGACCGCAGCGCGCGAAGCGCCGATTGCCGCGTTCAGTTTGTCGGCCAGCGGCTCGAGCAGCTTGAAGTTTTCCGCGGACCCGACTCCGCGCCCGCCTGAGACGACGATCTTTGCGCCCTGCAGTTCCGGCCGATCGAGCTTCACTACATCTCGCGAAACGAAGCGCGATGCATCGCCGACCGACACTGCCTCGACCGTCTCAACCGTTCCGCTGCCGCCTTGATGCGCGGCCGGCTCAAAGTTGGTGGGCCTCGCCGTGACCACCTTGATCGAATCGATGCTCTGTACGGTCGCAATCGCGTTGCCTGCGTAAATCGGTCGCGTAAACGTGTCGGCCGATTCAACACTGCTGATATCCGAAATCTGCGCCACGTCGAGCTTCGCCGCGACTCGCGGCAGAATGTTCTTGCCGTACGCCGTGGCCGCGCCGAACACATGGCTGTAATTGCGCGCGACGGCAACAACTTGCGCGGCCACCGCCTCCGCCAAGCCATCGGCAAATTGCACCCCGTCGGCCAGCAACACCTTCGATACACCTGCGATCTGCGACGCATCCTTCGCTGCAGCGGCTGCGTTGTGCCCAACTACGAGCACGTGCACATCCCCGCCTGCCTTCCCCGCGGCGGTGACCGTGTTCAATGTGGCAGGCCGCACCGACTGTCCGTCGTGCTCGGCAAGTACCAGAGCGGCCATCAGATGACCTTCGCTTCGGTTTTCAGCTTTGCGACCAGCGCCGCCGCATCGGGCACCTTGACGCCTGCCTTGCGCCCGGCCGGCTCGGTGACCTGCAACGTCTTGAGCCTTGGCGTGACGTCCACACCGAGGTCAGCTGGTTTCAGAATTTCCAGCGGCTTTTTCTTCGCTTTCATGATGTTGGGCAGGGTGACGTAGCGCGGCTCGTTGAGGCGAAGATCGGTGGTGATCACTGCCGGCAGTGCGATCGAAATCGTTTCCAACCCGCCGTCAACCTCGCGCGTCACCTGCGCACGACCGTCGGCCACTGTTACCTTCGAAGCAAATGTCGCTTGCGGCAGATCGGCCAGCGCGGCGAGCATCTGGCCGGTTTGATTGGAATCGTCGTCGATTGCCTGCTTGCCTGCAATCACGAGTTGCGGGTGCTCCCGGTCGACGATTGCCTTCAGCAACTTGGCAACTGCAAGCGGTTGCAGCTCCATATCGGTTTCGACCAGGATTGCGCGATCGGCACCGATTGCCATCGCAGTTCGCAAGGTTTCCTGGCATTGGGCAACGCCGCACGACACCGCAATCACTTCGGTGGCTACGCCCGCTTCCTTCAATCGCACTGCTTCCTCGATCGCGATCTCGTCGAAGGGATTCATCGACATCTTGACGTTGGCAATGTCAACCCCCGTCTTGTCCGACCGCACGCGAACCTTGACGTTGAAGTCCACGACCCGCTTGACAGGAACAAGGATTTTCATTGCGAACCGCCTGACTGAGCCGGCGTTTTGAGTTAAGTGGGCAATTATACGAATCGAGTCGCGATGCGCCGCCCGAAGCGTCGTCGCACGCCGCATGCGGTGCTAAATTCGATCGGCTTGGTTCAGAAGGAACTCGATTGCGAGGCGTCCTCGAAGCGCTGCGACGGTTGCCCGATTTGGGCGACCCGTATGAAGACGAGCGGATTGCACTGACGGCCCTGCTCGCACGCGACGCGCCCCCGGCCACCGTGCTCGACGCAGCCCGCGCGCGCGCGCTGCGGTACATCGACGCTGTACGGGCGGGAGATACGGCGCTGCTGTCGGCACAGAACCTGCTGAATTCATTTCCGCTGGCAACGCCCGAGGGCATCGCACTGCTGCGTTTAGCCGAAGCGTTATTGCGCGCACCGGACGCAGAGACGCAGACGTGGCTAATCGCCGAGAAGCTTGCACACTTTCGCGATACGCGGATTGGCCTCGACGGTAACTTCGTCACGCGCGTGTTGGCAACTGCGCTGAAAATTGCGGGGCATACGACCGCCGACGCCGAACTGCAGGACGCTGGAACCGATCGCGGGTCGCTGCGTGCCTGGCTTGCGAAGAGCGCGCTGAGGCCGCTGGTGATCGACGGGATTCGCCGCTTCGGCGATCAATTCGTGTTCGCGACCAATCTTCCCGACGCGATGGCGCGTGTGAAGCGAAGGCCCGACCCGCGGATAACCTATTCATTCGACATGCTGGGTGAAGGCGCACGCACTGCGGCCGATGCGGATCGCTCTTGTGCATCGTATGTCGACGCGCTGTCTTCGATTAAAAGTACCTTGAAGCCGGACGGCGATAGAGACTGGACGCTGCGCGACGGCATTTCGGTCAAGCTTTCTGCGATTCACCCTCGCTTTGAAACCGCGCAGATCGAGCGTTGCGAACGCGAGCTTTACCCGCGATTGTTCGAGCTGGCCGAGCAAGCTCGCGATGCGCGGGTCAACTTCACCATCGACGCCGAGGAATCGGAGCGCCTGGTGCTGCACATCGCGCTCTTCGAGCGCCTGATGCACGAACCTAGTCTGCGGGACTGGGCGGGGCTCGGACTGGCACTGCAGAGCTATCAGCCGCGGACGCAGCGCGGAGTCGAGCATTTACTGCGCGTGAGCGCTGATTTACGGCGCCCGATCGCGCTGCGACTCGTCAAGGGCGCCTACTGGGACGCCGAGATCAAGCGCGCTCAGGAGCTCGGCATGCCGGGCTTTCCGGTATTCACGCGCAAATGGGCCACCGACGTCTCGTTCCTAACGGTCGCGCATCGGCTGCTATCACACCCAGCGCCCGTATATCCGCAGTTCGCGACTCACAACGCGCTGACGGTGGCGTCGATCATCGAATTTGCGCGCGAACTCGGTGGCCGGCAGTACGAGTTTCAGCGGCTGCATGGGATGGGCGGCCCGCTGTACGACGCACTGCTCGCCGATCAACCGCAGGCGCGCGTGCGCGTCTATGCGCCGGTGGGGCAATTCCGCGATCTGCTGGCCTACCTGGTGCGGCGTCTGCTTGAAAATGGCGCCAATACGTCGTTCGTGCATCAGATCACCGACCCCAGCGTGCCTTCTCAGCAGCTGGTGAACGATGCTTACCAGCAAGCGCATGCCTTCGTTGAGTCCAACGAGCCCGCAAGCGCGCTGCCAACAGGTCGCCAACTCTTCGTCGAGCGCCTCAATTCGAGAGGCATCGACCTTCAATATGCGCCAGCGCTGATCGCGCTGATTGAAGCACTGATGCGGGCGTCGCCGATCGCAGCGGCTTCGTCGGGAGCGCGCGCAGATGCAGACACGCTGACGGCGCGCAATCCCGCTCGCCTCGACCAGTCGATCGGCTCGGTGACCGAAGCGACCACCGACGACGCGGTGCGGGCCGTCTCGGCGGCTACCGCTTCGATGCAGAGCTGGGACATGCGCAGTGTCGATGCACGGGCATCTATCATCGAGCGAGTCGCCGACGCGTGGGAAATTGCGCACGACGAGTTGGCCGCGCTGATCGTTCGTGAAGCAGGCCGCACCCTGCTCGATGCCCATCTGGAAGTGCGCGAGGCCGTCGACTTTTGCCGTTATTACGCGGCGCTGGCGCGCGTTCAGATGCAGCCGCAGTCACTGCCCGGGCCGGTGGGCGAGTCAAATGAAGTGCGACTCGCGGGCCGCGGAGTGTTTGTCTGCATCAGTCCATGGAATTTTCCCCTCGCCATTTTTGGCGGGCAGATTGCTGCTGCGCTGGTGGCTGGCAACAGCGTCGTCGCCAAGCCAGCCGAGCAGACGCCGCTGATCGCGTTTCGTGCCGTGCAGTTGATGTACGAAGCAGGTGTTCCGCGCGACATCCTGCACCTCACGCTGGGCCGCGGCGAAACGGTGGGCCGTGCGTTGACTTCCGATCCCCGAATCGCCGGAGTTGCGTTTACCGGATCGATCGCCACCGCGCGAGCGATCAATCGCTCGCTTGCCGCGCGCGATTCGCCGATCGGAGTTCTGATCGCCGAAACCGGCGGACAGAACGCGATGATCGTCGATTCGAGCGCGCTGCCAGAACAAGTTACCGACGCAGTCGTCAGCAGTGCGTTTCGCTCATGCGGCCAGCGCTGCTCGGCGTTGCGCGTGCTGTTCGTTCAACGTGACGTCGCCGACTCGATAATTTCGATGGTCGGTGGCGCAATGCGCGAGCTGATCATTGGAGACCCAGCTGATCCGCGCACTGACATCGGCCCGGTGATCGACGCCGAACAGCTCGCTTTGCTGCAGCAGCATCGGAACTGGCTGCGCACGCACGGAAAAATGATCTACGAATGCGAGCTGCCGCCGGGACTCAACGGACACTACTTCGCGCCGATCGCGTACGAGATCGGGGCCATCACCGAGCTCGAGAGCGAGAACTTCGGGCCGATATTGCACGTGATCCGTTACGACCGCCATCGCCTGGACAGCGTGATCGATGCGATCAACACGACCGGGTACGGACTGACCATGGGATTGCACACGCGGCTCGATGCGAGAGTCGAGCATGTGGTTCAGCGGGCTCACGTCGGCAACCTTTATGTGAACCGCAACATCATCGGTGCAGTGGTCGGCAGTCAGCCGTTCGGAGGTGAAGGGCTGTCGGGCACCGGACCCAAGGCGGGCGGGCCGCGCTACCTGCAACGCTTCTGCGCAGAGCGCGCGGTCACGATCAATACGGCTGCCGCCGGCGGCAACGTCGAGTTGACCGCAGGCCTGTCGGCGGCGCCCACACCGCTTATTTGAAATCGCGAATGATTTCCTTTGCAGCGTTGTGTCCCGGCGCGCCGGTCACGCCGCCGCCGGGATGCGCGCCCGATCCGCAGTGATAGAGTCCCCTAATCGGGCCGCGATAGCGCGCGTAGCCCAGAACTGGACGCAGTGAAAACAATTGGTCGAGCGATAACTGGCCATGGAAGATGTCGCCACCGCTCAATCCGAACTCGCGTTCCAGATCGGTCGGCGATAGCGCGCGATACCCGAGCAGCGCTTTGCGAAAGTTCGGGCAGTAACTTTGCACCACATCGAAGATCGACTGCACTGCAACCTCTTTCAGAACGTCCCAGTCCGCGGTGGGCGTGAATTGCTGGCAGAAAAGACTGGCGACGTGGGCTCCCCTCGGCGCGAGTGAGTCGTCTACGACGCTTGGGATCAGCATCTCGACAACCGGCTCGCGCGAATACCCGTGCGCGACAGCGTCATGCCACGCGCGATCCATGTAGGCGAGCGACGGTGCGAACACGATCCCGCTTGCGTGGTGCGGCTGCGGCGTTGTGCCAGGAAGCGCGCGCACGTCGGGCACTTCGGACAACGCGACGTTGATGCGAAAAGTTCCGGAGCCATATCTGGTACGAGCAATGGCCGCGGAAAAATCGGGCGGTAGCGCAGCGGCATCGACCAGCCGCTTATATAGGAGCTTCGGCGTCACGTTGGCTGCGACGGCCCGTGCGCGCACCACTTCGCCCGACTCGAGTTCGACGCCGACTGCGCGGCCATCATCGATGACGACGCGAGCGACCGGCGCTTCGACGTCGATCTGCACGCCGCGCACGCGAGCTTCGGCCGCCATTGCTTGCGTGATCGCGCCCATGCCACCGATCGCGTGTCCCCACCGTCCGCGCTGGCCGTTGACTTCACCGAAACAGTGATGCAACAGCACGTACGCGGACCCTGCGGCGTACGGGCTTGCGAAATTGCCGACGATCGAGTCCCAACCGAGTACGGCCTTCAGCGGCTCGGACTCGAACCACGCATCGAGCCAGTCACCCGCACCCTTGGTGAAGACGTCGATCAAATCCCGCTGTCCTTCGCGCGGCAATCGACCCACTTGCAGCAAGAACTTGGCTGCGGCGACAACGTCGCGCCAGCCTTCGACAACAAACGCTCCGCCAAGATTCGGTGGCGATTCGAGTACCCAACTGCGCAGCTGAGCGGAAAGGCGCTCGAGCCTCGTATAAAACGCCGGCAGGCGCTGCGCGTCGCGCTGCGAAAATTTCGCGACCTCGATGCCGGCGCGCGCCGCTGCATCCCCGCCTGTTTCGCCAAACCTCAGGTATCGGCCATCGGGAAGCGGCACAAAATTGGAAAACGGTCGCTCGACGATGCGCAGACCATGTTGCGCAAGCTTCAAATCGGCGATCACCCGCGGATGCAACAAGCTGACGGTGTAGCTCGCTGTCGAGTTGCGGAAACCCGGGAAAAACTCCTCGGTCACCGCCGCACCACCTACGACATGCCGCCGCTCAACGACACGCACGCTGAGTCCCGCTGCAGCGAGATAGCAGGCGCACGTCAGACCGTTGTGGCCAGCGCCGATGATCAAAACGTCGAGCGGCTTCTGCATCGCTGCGATGGTAGCCTCAGCCGCAAGAAAAACGCCGCCCTCAATTCAGAGCGCGGCGCCGGTCAAGCAGTTATTTTGGCAACAAGACTGTGTCGACGACGTGTATGACGCCGTTGGACTGGTTGACGTCCGCGATCGTAACCTTCGCACTGCCGCCGCTTTCGTCAGTGATAGTGATGTTCTTGCCACTGCCCGACGCAGTCAAAGTGCCACCGGCGACGGTTTTCAGTTCCGCCTTGCCACCGCCCGCGCTGATCTGCTTGCCCAATGCGGCCGAGTCCATCTTGCCCGGCACAACGTGATACGTCAGCACCTTTGTCAGTTGCCCCTTGTTCTCGGGCTTGAGCAGCGTGTCGACCGTGCCGGCCGGCAGCGCGGAAAAGGCCGCGTTGGTCGGTGCGAAAACGGTAAACGGTCCTGGACCCTTCAGCGTCTCGATAAGACCCGCAGCTTTTACTGCAGCCACGAGCGTCGTGTGGTCCTTCGAATTGACGGCGTTGTCGATGATGTCCTTGTTCGCATACATCGGAGCGCCACCGACGGTTACCTGCGCAATCGCGGAAATCGCGGTGACCGATAGGCCGAGTGCCAGCGCGAGACCAGTAAGGTTCTTCAAAATCATTGGGTAATCTCCTGTAGTTAGATAACTCGGTGATCGCATCCGATGATGCGCATCGCCGTGCTGTCCTTGATACGGAGCACTCGGTGTGTTGGATGTGGCTGCGGGTACTTGTAGCCGACCCGGATCGAGAATCCGCTGCGAAGCCACCTGGTTCTTGCCCATCCTCGCGATCGATACCTGCTGGCGCTTCAAATCGCCGAGCGACGACAGCTAGGCGTTGCCCGCCGCCGCACCTTTCACAGCCGGCCACTCGTTATTGCCGTTGGCGACATACGTTTGGGCCGACGGGCTCGATAAGTATTCCAGAAATGCGATCGCGTTCGCTTTGTTGGGCGAATTCTTCGCAACACCGCCGCCCGAGATGTTGGTGCGTGCCGCCCTTGGATTGATTGGGCCAAACGAACCCGACTTTCTTTGGATCCGCCAGCTCTTTGTACGTGTCGATGTCTTCCGCTTTTACGCTTGCCTTGTTGCAAACGATGACTGCCTGCATTGCATTGCACAGGCACGCTTCTATAAAACCTTGCAATCAAGGCTTTACTGTCAAGTTATCAAACAGCGACTCTATGGTTGGCGGGCGGGTCACTCGCAAGGGTGCGATGCCTGCGACAGCGGAGGGTGCGTCGATCAGCCGCCGGGCACCGTCGAACCGCGCTTGCCAGTACCGATCATCGAGCGCCTCGATGCGAACTTTGCCGCCTCGTGCGGGCGCGTGCAGAAACCGGCCTTCGCCGATGTAGATGGCGACATGCGAGTACGCACGCGCCAGCGTGTTGAAGAAAACAAGGTCGCCGGGTTCGAGCTGAGAGCGACTGATCGGGTCGCCTACCTTGCCAATGTCTTCGGAGCGCCGCGGAAGCTCGGCTGCGCCAACCGCGTTGTACACATAGCGCACGAGTCCGCTGCAGTCGAAACCGCCCTGCGGCGTCGTTCCACCGTAGCGATACGGCGTATCGAGCAACGTCAGCGCGCGAACAACAATATCCGATCGTAACGAGGGACCGCGACCGACTTCCAGCGCGCCGGCTGTTTGCGCGGGCGTTGTTGCAATCAGAGTTGCAGCCGTGATCTGCGCCAACACCGTCGTCGCACGCGTCCTGAGCGCAGTCGTCTTGCTGGGATTTATTGCGGTTTGTTGCATCAGCTATGCGGCACGATCCGGCAGCGCTCCCGGGTCGTTGTAGCTCTTGACCGCCGTTCCGCGGTAAAGAATCTGCGCGTTGCGCTCTGCAATGCGCTTATGCAGTGCTACGAACTCGGGCTCCAGTTCGCTGGAAGGCTGTGGCTCCAGAGTGAAATGGTGGTAGCTGTCGACACCTCGCACCAGGGTCGCGCTGTCCTCGCCGGCGATCTGCGAAACACTTGTCGGGATATAGCGGATCGCAAAACCTATCCGACGATCGCTCGACGGATTAGCCGGAGAGCCATGCACCAGGCGTACGTGATGCAGCGAAATCTCGCCGGGGCGCAACGTGATCGTCACCGCTTTCGATTCATCGACATCGACCGCGACCTCCTGCCCCCGCGTCAACAGATTATTCTTGGCAAACGTGTCGCGGTGCTCGAGTTGATCGAACATGTGGCTGCCGGGAATGAAATTCATCGCACCGTTGCTTTCATCGCTCGGCGTCAGGGCGACCCAGGCGGTGACGACATCCGGCTTGTTAAGCCCCCAGTAGGTGGAATCCTGATGCCAAGAAACAAAGGCAGGGTTATGCGCTTCCTTGATGAAAAAATTCGTAGTCCAGCAGAGCAGATCCGGTCCGTACAAATCCTCGATCGCATCGACGATGCGACTGTTACGAACCAAGTCGTTGAGCCACGGAAACAGCAAGTGAGTCTTGTGCCGCAGGTCCCCGGCGAGCGGGCGCCCGGATTTTGCTTCGTAGGCTTCGAGCTTTTGGCGGATCTCGAGCGCTTCGCCTTCGGACATCACGCGAATCGGAAATACGCACCCATCTCGCCAGAACTGCTTGACTTGCGCTTCGCTCAAAATCTTCGGCATGACAATTCCTGCAGGAAGTTCACGCTGCGCCGGTCACCCGCATCACTTCGGACGACGCGTGCGCCTCGTTCGGCGGACCCTCGAAGATGATCTCGCCGCGCTCCAGAACATACAGACTATCGGCGTAGTCGGGAATATGGTGAATATTCGATTCAGCCATCAGGATCCCGTGCCCCAGACGGCGAATCGACGCGATCCCCTCGCTGATACTTGGAATGATCGCGGGCGAAAGCCCTTCGAACGGCTCGTCTAGCAGCAACAGTTCTGCGTCGAGCGTCAGCGCGCGCGCAATCGAAACCATCTTGCGCTCGCCACCCGACAGCTGGCTGCCACCACGCGCTGCATAGTCGCGCAGCTTCGGAAAAATGTCGTAGGCGAGCGAGATGCGCTCTTTCGCTGCGCGGCCTTGCGGACGGGTCCAGGTTGGAAGTTCGATGTTCTCCGCAACATTCAGATCGCAAAACACCTGACTCTCTTCGGGCGCATAACCGATGCCGAGCTGCGCAATCTGGTGCGTCGGCAGGCCGACCAGCGAGCGTCCCTTGAGTGCGATCGTTCCGGACTGCGGAGCCAGATAGCCCATGATCGTTCGAAAGGTGGTGGTCTTGCCAGCACCGTTGCGTCCAATTAGACACACGAGCTGGCCCGCCGCAACGCGCAGGGAAATTGCGCGCAGGATGCGGCTATTTTGGATGTCGACGGTCAGATTCTCGATCGCCAGCATCAGACGGCCGAAGCGATGAATTTGCTAGCCTGCCTGCCGCCGAGCGTTCCGACGACGGCTGCGACAATATCCGGGTCCTTGAAAAACTGATTAGGTGGCAGATCGGCTAGCACTCTGCCCTCCTTCAGCGCAACGATGCGCGTCGAATACTCGGCGACCAGGTTCATGTCGTGTTCGACCAGAATGATCGCCTGCACGCCGGCGTGCTTCGCCGCATCGATCAGCGTGCGCATGATGCCGTGCTTGTCGCCACTCGATACACCACTGGTGGGTTCGTCCAGCAGAATCAACTCCGGTGACAGCGCAAACGCGCTGGCAATATCAAGCAGTTTTTTCTCACCCTGAGAAAGCAGCCTGGATTGCGCGTCGAGTTTGTTGTCCAGGCCAAAAATGGCCGCCACTTCGCGCACTCGCGCGCGCAAAGCCGTATCCATCTCAACGGAAGCAAACAAGCGACGGCTCTTCGACGACTGCGATATCACTGCAACGCCGATCGTCTGCGCCACTGTCATCGCGGGAAATATATGCACCAGCTGAAAGGCACGTGCCATGCCCCGTTTGGCCAGCGCCACCGGGCCGATGCCGGCGATATCCTCACCCTTGAATCGCACCAGTCCCGAAGTAGGCTTTAACAAACCCGTCAGCACGTTGACTAGCGTTGTCTTGCCCGCGCCGTTCGGGCCGACGATCGATACCAGCTCGCCCGGCGCGATAGCGAGCGATACGCCATGCAGTGCTGTGAACGAGCCGTATGTTTTGCTGACCCCCACGGTTTCAATTAGCGTGCTCATCGCGCTCTGACGCGTGACCACACGTCCTGAGCCACACCCATTACGCCGCGCGGAAACAGAATCACGATCAACGCCAGAATGGCGCCCAAAAGAAAGCGCCAGTACTGCGTGATCGACATCAGCTCCGACTTCAGAAATATAAAGACGAACGCGCCCACCAGCGGACCGAAGAAGTTTGCGAAGCCGCCGAGCACCGTCATGAAGACCAGCTCTCCGGAGTGTGTCCAATAGGCAATCTCCGGATCCGCCTGGCCAATATTGATCGCGAGAATCACACCGCCGACAGCGCAGTAAAAGGCCGAGATCACGAACGCTGCAAGCCGAAACGCGCGCACGCGCACACCCAGATACTCGGCCTTGCGCGGATTTTCGCGGATCGCGGCCAGATGCAATCCGAACGGCGAATGGACGATGCGCCACATGACGAATCCAAGCGCCACCAGCAACACGAGGCAGTAGTAATAGAAGGGACCGATCAGAAACGCTGTCTTGTCGAGCTCGCTGAAATCGTTTCCAAACAACGCAGGGCGCAGCACGCGAAGCCCGGTATCGCCGCCTGTCAGGTTGTAGAACTTGAATAGGAACGAGTGAAACAGCATGCCGAACGCCAACGTCAGGATGCCGAAGAAAATCCTCACATAACGCACCGCGAGCAGTCCCACCGGAATCGCGACGACAACTGCCGTCAATCCGGATAGCAGCAGCACCCATTCGAAGCTCTTCACCCCGAGCTTGCTTGACAGCACCGCTGCGCCGTATGCCCCTAATGCAACGAACAACGCGTGCCCGAATGACAGCAATCCGGTGTAACCGAACAACAGATTGAATCCGAGCAGCGCAATGCCGTACGCAAGCGCCGGCAGTACCAGAGTGACGTAATACGGCTGAGCGAATTGGGGGAACGCAGCAAGCACGCCGATGGCTGCGGCAACGATGACCAGCTGCGCCGCGTGCTGCCGCCAAACGTTGCGCGTAACGATCTTCGCTTCGGATGCCGCTGCGCTCAGTTCGCTTGCGCTCACTCGATCGGCTTTCCGAACAAACCCGCCGGCCGCGCAACCAGCACGACGATCACCACCAGGTAGATCGCGAGGATCTCGAGCTCAGCATAAAACGTTATCGCTGCGGCCCGCATCAGACCGACGATCAGCGCTCCGACCAGCGCGCCGCGCATGCTGCCCAGACCTCCGATCACCACCACCGCAAAGGCTTCGACGACCAGCTCGACCGGCATGTCGAGCGATGCTGCGGCCGTCGGAACCACCAGCGCACCGCCGACGGTACCCAGCACGGTGCCCAGGGTGAAAACACTGGTGTACATCCAGCGCACATTGACGCCAAGAGCCTGGCTCATCTCGCGGTTTTCGGCGGTGGCGCGCAGGATGCGGCCGAAGCGCGTGCGCTGCAAGAACGCGCCGATACCCACAGCGATCACGATGCTCGCGGCGATCACCATCAGGTTATAGATCGAGACCGAGAACGTGCCGATCGACAGCCGGCCGTAGTCGTTTGCCAGGTTTCCGAGCTGCTGCGGATTGGGACCCCAGAAAAAACGCAACACATCCTGGAACATCAGTACCAGCGCGAACGTCAGCAGCAACTGAAACGCTTCGTCGCGCGCGTAGATCGTGCGCAGCAGCGCTTCGATCGCGGGTCCGATCACGCTGAGCACGATTCCCGATACCAGCAGCACAGGCAGGAACATCCAGGGCGGAAGTCCCGCCGCCAGTGCCCAGTTCACGCTGCTGATGCCGAAGTACGCGCCAAGCGCGTAAAACGAGCCGCACGCGAGATTGACGATCTTCTGCACTCCGAACACCAGCTGCAGTCCGGCGGCCACCAAAAAAAGAACGGCGGCGTGAAAAACGCCGCCCAGCAGGATGTCGAAGAAGGAGCTCAAGCGTGTTCGCTCAGAACATGCTCAGTGAGCGTTTTACAGCTTGATCTGCGCTGTCTCGAGCCACTTCCAGAAATCAGTTCCAGTCGGTTTTTGCAGTTGATCGGAGTACATGCGATCCACCTGGCTCAGGGTTGCAAAATCGTACCTGTTCTTGTGCGTTGTCAGGCCTTGGTAGAACGTTTGCTCGGCAATGTGATCCTTGCGCATGTGCCCCGGACCTCCCAGCGATTCGATCTTGACGCCTTCCATTGCGCTGATGACATCCTCCTTGCCGGGCCACGCATTCTTCGCCTTGTAGGCCGCCTCGACGCCGGCCTTGTAAATCTGCATCGCGAAATACGCGCGGTCGGCTTCCCAGTGCGGATAGTCCTTGTATTTTTCCTCGTATTCCTTGACGAAGAGCCTTTGCAACGGACTTGCGTTCGCGAGCGCAAAGTACAGCGTGTTGTGACCGAAAATCATGCCCTCGGGCGTGAACTCCTTTTTCAGCAGCGTGTGCTGGAAGCCCGCAGCTGGAAATACGAATTTGGTCTTGCCGTCCATCAAACCGGCGGCGTGCGCGGTGCGCATGAAGATCGGCAGGTCCGCAAACAGCAATGACGAGAACACAAGGTCAGGCTTGGCCGCCTTCAGCGCCGCGACGTGTGTCGTCAAATCGAGGGTCCCTACCTTGGGCCACTGCTCCGCGACAAGCCTGGTATCAACGTTGAATTTCTTCAGCAGCGCCTGAAACGCAGCCATGTTGTTGCGGCCATAGGAGTAGTCAGGGTTGATCCCCGCGATCGTGGCAAACTGACCTTTCCAGTACTTGATCGCGAGCAGCGACGCCATCACCGCTTCGCATTCGTTATCAGTACTGCGGAAGATGTAGCGCGGATTCGCCATCGTTTCCTTGACGCCGTCCTGCGTCGTGCCGTCCCAGAAAATTAGCAGCGCCTTCATTTCTTCGGCGACCGCACCCATTGCGAGACTCACTCCGGAAGAAACGATCCCCTGTACGCAATCGACCTTGTCCTGCAGAACGAGCTTGCGAAGCCGCTCGATCGAATCCTTGGGATTGGTCTCTTCCTCGACGATCAGTTCGACCTTGCGGCCGGCAATACCCCCAGACGCGTTGATGCGCTCAACAGCGAACTGAGTGC
>JBDUCU010000171.1:0-4550 GCA_040003315.1 Burkholderiaceae bacterium
GCTCGGGTGCCCCGTCGTGACATCCCATGCGAGCGGCAGATTCGCGCCACCGGTCGCGGGCGCGGATTTAGTTCCCCCGCCGGTCAGGGCCCCCGTATACGTCGAAGTCGGGGCGAAGAGATTCCATTGCCAATCGTTAAATCGAGTGTCGTTCGGTATCGCTAGTACCTTGAACATGATGTCGGGCTCGGCGTACTCGACCGACGGATCGAGCGCGAGTCGCGCGGCGATCGCTTGTGCCTGCGACAGCGGCATCGGCGTATCCAATGCGAGCAACGTCGCACTGCCGGCCATCGTCCGCACCGACTTCATCCCAACGCCTGCAGTTGCCGATAACGCTTGCACGCGGGAAGCCGACATCGCGCGCACCAGGTCACCCGCAGAAGTACCGCGCAGCTTGACGATCAACCGCGACACCAGTTGCTCGGGACGCGCGGCCTTGGTCGCGGTCGAGCCAGTCAGCATTGCCTGCTTTTCGGTTATTCGCCCGCTGGTATTCACGGTCGATGAAGGCAACGCAACGGCGACGCTGGCAACGAAAGCACCGATCAGACCCAACAAATGACGATTCACGGAAATTCCTTTCAACGAACAGCGCATGCCTTGTTATTGAATCTTCATCATCGAATCAAGCTCGACATATTGGAACGCACCGGAAGCCCTCAGGCGTTCGATCATCTGCGAAACCTCTGCCTGCTGTGCCGGCGCGGTCAGATGCACGAGATGCGCATCGCCCGCGAGCGGCCGAACGTATCGAACCCCCGCAGCCTGACCCAGCGTGACGCGCATCGGTTTCACTACGGTCGCAGGATCGCTGGTCGTCACCTTCGGCTTGACGATCAACGTCGCAACGACAGGGGCATCGGATGATGTCATGGGCGCCTGCGCCGAACACGCCGCCAGCGCGATCCATACAACCGCCGTGACGGCGGACTGGCGAGCAAGGCGGGAGGTGTGGATCATGGGGAAGTACGCAGAGTCCGGAAAAAAGCCTGAGCAACGGTACCGAGAAACGCTTAACGCGCCTGTCAGCCAAAAGGCGTACCGCGCACCGGCTTTACGACGAAATAGCCTGTGTGACACCTCGTTACTTGGCATTCATCAGGGCCACTGCCGTGTCCAGCATCCGGTTCGAAAATCCCCATTCATTGTCATACCAGCTCGAAGCTTTGACCAGGCGGCCGATGACCTTGGTCAACGTTGAGTCAAAGATCGATGAACGCGGGTCATGGTTGAAGTCGCTCGACACCAGCGGGGCCGTGTTTACACCGAGAACCCCTTTGAGTTCGCCGTCGGCCGCCGCTTGCATGATTGCATTGACCTCCTCGACCGTCGTATCGCGCGCCGCGATGAACGTGAGATCGACAATCGAAACGTTGATCGTCGGCACCCGGATCGCGTAGCCATCGAGCTTGCCTTTGAGGGCGGGCATCACAAGCCCGAGTGCGGAGGCGGCGCCGGTCTTGGTGGGAATCATGTTGTGCGCCGCAGCGCGAGCGCGCCGCAAATCCTCGTGATAGACATCGTTCAGCACCTGATCGTTGGTATACGAGTGCACCGTCGTCATCAATCCGGACACGAGACCGATCTTTTCGTGCAGCGGTTTGACCAGCGGCGCCAAGCAGTTAGTGGTGCATGATGCATTCGAGATGACGGTGTGCGATGCCTTCAGAATGCCGTCGTTGACTCCATAGACGATCGTGGCGTCGACGTCCTTGCCGCCCGGCGCCGAAATGATGACTTTCTTGGCCCCGCCGTTGAGATGCGCCGAGGCCTTTTCCTTGGTTGTAAAAAATCCCGTGCACTCGAGAACGACATCGACCCCCAGATCGCGCCACGGAAGCTCCGACGGATTGCGTTGAGCGAGAACGCGAATCCGATCGCCGTTGACCACCATTGAATCGCCATCGGCAGAAACCTCACCCGGGAAACGGCCGTGAGTCGTGTCGTAGCGCGTCAGGTGAACGTTGGTGTTCGGATCGCCCAGATCGTTGACGGCAACGATTTGCAGGTCGTGCTTCTTGCCGGACTCGTAATGAGCACGCAGAATGTTGCGGCCGATTCGGCCGTAACCGTTAATGGCAACCTTGATCGTCATTTCTTTGAACCCTCGTTGATGACTTTTCTTACCGTGGCGACCACGTTGTCCACCGTAAAGCCGAAGTACTCGAAAACATCCTTGGCCGGCGCCGATTCACCGAACCGGTCGACGCCGATCACCGCGCCGTCACCGCGCACGTATTTCCACCACAGGTCGGTCACGCCGGCTTCAATTGCGATCCGCGGCAGCGCTTCGGGCAGGACCTGCCCCTTGTACTTCGCTGACTGCCTGTCGAATACGGTGGTCGACGGCATCGAGACCACACGGACGGCAATGCCTGCGTCATCCAGCTTGCGCTGCGCATCGACCGCCAGGCCGACTTCCGAGCCGGTGGCGATCAACGCCGCTTTCGCGTCATTTACGCCGCCCCGCGCCTCGCTGATGACATACGCGCCGCGCCGAATTGCGTCGACATCGATGTCGCGCGCGACGAACGGCAACGCTTGCCGCGATAAAAGCAGAGCGGTAGGGCCATCGACTCGTTCCAACGCCGCAGCCCAGGCCAGCAGCGACTCTACGGTATCCGCAGGTCGCCACACGTCCATATTCGGGATCAGGCGCAGGCTCGCGGCATGCTCGACGGCCTGATGCGTCGGTCCGTCTTCCCCGAGTCCAATCGAGTCGTGCGTGAAAACATAGATCACGCGCAGCTTCATCAACGCGGCCATGCGCAGCGCATTGCGTGCGTAGTCCGAAAACGTCAGAAACGTTCCCGCGAACGGCGCGAACCCTCCGTGCGCAGCAATTCCATTCGAGATTGCGCACATTCCGAACTCGCGCACACCGTAGTTGATATGCCGTCCATTGAGTGCGTTCAGTCGCAGTGCGCCCGCGGTGCTCCACTTGGTCAGGTTGCTGCCGGTCAGATCCGCCGACCCTCCGATCAATTCGGGCAAAGCAGGTGCTAGAGCCTCCAGCGCACGCTGCGACGCCTTGCGCGTTGCAACGGATTCGCGCTTGGCAGCCGCTGCCGCGACCGCGGCGTCGCGTGCTGCAAAGTACGCGGCCGGTAGCTCGCTCGTGAGCCGCCGCTCGAACTCACCCGCCTCGCGTGCATAGCGCTCGGAATACGCGTTAAACGACTGGACCCACTTTTCCTCTCGCTCCGCGCCCGTGCGCCTCGCATCCCACGCCTCGTAGACTTCCTGCGGGATGACGAACGGCTTGAACGGCCAACCGAGCGCGGCACGCGTCGCTTCGACCTCGGCTTCGCCCAAAGCCTCGCCGTGGGCCTTTTCGGTGCCCGCGCGACCGGGAGACCCTTTTCCGATGATCGTCTTCGCAACAATCAGTGTCGGCTTCGGCGCTTGACGTTTCGCGTCAAGGATCGCCTGGTCGACCGCGCGCACGTCATGCCCATCGATCGGGCCGATGACATTCCATCCGTATGCGTCGAAGCGTTCGACGGTGTTGTCGGTGAACCATGGCTTGACTTCACCATCGATCGATATTCCGTTGTCGTCGTAGACAGCGATCAGTTTTCCCAACTGCCATGTGCCCGCCAGCGAAGCGGCCTCGTGCGCGAGGCCCTCCATCATGCAACCGTCGCCCATGAACACGTACGTCCAGTGATCGACGATATCGAAGCCGGGGCGATTGAATTCCGCGGCGAGCAGTTTTTCGGTAAGCGCCATGCCGACCGCGTTCGCGAAGCCCTGCCCGAGCGGGCCGGTGGTCGTTTCAACGCCCGGAGTGATGCCGAGCTCCGGGTGACCGGGTGTGCGGCTATGAAGCTGTCGGAAGCGCTTCAGCTCATCCAGCGGCAGGTCGTAGCCGGTCAGATGCAGCAGCGAGTACTGCAGCATCGAACCGTGACCGTTGGATAGAACAAACCGGTCGCGGTTGGCCCAGCGGGGGTTGCCCGGGTTGTGTGAAAGATGTCGGCCCCACAGCGCAACCGCAATGTCGGCCATTCCCATCGGCATGCCGGGATGGCCGGAGTTGGCCTGCTGCACCGCATCCATCGCCAGCGCGCGAATCCCGTTGGCCATCAGCGCCACAGGCATTTCGGACAATGCAGGCGGCGCTGGAGCGTCGTTCATTTCGGCTGCGGGGCAAAGCGTGAAATGGTAGCAAAGCGCTCATCGCATCGCGGGCGCGCTGCTTGCAATGTGGCCGTTCAGCACCATTTACCAGAGCTACGCCGCGATGATGAAACATCGCGGCGAGTAGTTAAGGTCGCGGCGATTTCATATACTATTCGCCGCTTTTCCAAATTCGATCCGGAACCAAAGGAAGCAACGGGCGCCCGACCTTGTAAGCAAATGAGCGTAGTAATTTGCGAGCGAGCCAAGGCAACGAGCCGTTAGGCAGCACTCCCGTCAGAGCCAGCAGGGCAACCCAAGGGGAATTACTCCTCGAGTTGCATGACTCGCACGCCGCGCCACAGCGAGCGAGTCCCGGATCGTGGGGTTGCGACGCAAGTCGCGCTTCAGGTCGATTAGGGCGG
>JBDUCU010000069.1:0-15409 GCA_040003315.1 Burkholderiaceae bacterium
CATAGGAGCGGCGGTCCAGAAAAAACTGCGATTGCCGACTCGCGACATCGCTGATGAACGATTGCGCTTCCGAGCGATGTGAACGCATCACGTACTGTCCATAGTTCGGAATCGCGACCGCCGCAAGGATGGCAGCGACAGCCATCACCACGACGACTTCGATCAGCGTGAAGCCGCTCGACCTCGTGCAGCGTTGCATCCGACCCGTCTGAAAAACGTTTGACCGCATTGCCGCTCTCTTCCCCATTGCCGTATTGCGATGCAACCAGCCCCTGTTAATCGGCGCCCTGAATTCCACATTCATTCAGGTCCGACGAACGGCCGCTCCGAGGCGGCGCACGCGAATTCCGCACGCTCGCGCGGACCCTTCCTGCCATCTCTGGTAAACGACCGCTGACCTGTGTTCTTGAATTGGAGAGATGTACGATCCGCGGCGACCGACAGGCGGTTTGGAAGGCCGTGTTCGGAAACATTCTTAACCGGACCCGTTATGGCCGAGTTAACACTCACGTCGCGTGAGCGCCAGGCCTTGAAAGGGCGCGCCCACCCACTCAAGCCGGTCGTCCTGCTGGGCGCCGGAGGACTAACTGACAGCGTGCTGCGTGAAATCGACCGTGCACTAACGGATCATCAGCTCGTCAAGATCAAGGTCGCTGACGATGACCGTGACAAGCGCGCGCAGATCTTCAGCGAAGTCTCGGCACAACTTTCGGCGGTAAGAATTCAGTCGATCGGCAAGACGATTGTGCTGTTCAGACCCGCGCCCGAAAGCGATGAAAAGCAGGAGCCGCACGGATCAACGGGAGGCGCTCGCCGCCTTCGGCGCGCCAGACCGGGGGCCAAGCGCAAAGACTAGGCGTTGATCACGCGCTAATTCAACACGCGGAACCGATACCGCCGACGCCGGAGCCGCTAGGTATACGAAACGGAAACGATCGCGTACTCGCGCTCGCCAGCAGGCGCCATCACCGTGGCGATGTCTCCTTCGCTCTTGCCGATCAGAGCGCGCGCGATCGGGCTTGAAACCGAAATCCAGCCGGCCTTGATGTCGGCCTCGTCGTCGCCGACGATTTGGTACTTCACCAGCTCGCCGGACTTCTGGTCTTCGAGTTCGACGGTGGCGCTGAAAACCACCCTGCCTGCCGCATCGACAGTGACCGGATCGATGATCTGCAAAGCCGAGATCTTGCCTTCCAGTTCCTGGATCCGGCCCTCTACAAACCCCTGTCGCTCGCGAGCGGCCTCGTACTCAGCATTTTCCGTCAGGTCGCCCTTCTCGCGCGCTTCCTTGATCGCCTGAATGATCATCGGCCGATCGACGCTGCGCAACCGCTGCAGCTCGGCTTTAAGTTTCTCGGCACCGCGGGCGGTGATCGGGATCGATCGCATTTGATGGAAGGAGACCAAAAACAAAGCCCCGACGAAACCGGGGCCGGGGTGCAATGTATCTAAACGAACCCGCGCATGCAAATGAAAACTGCTTTCATTGCAGGCGTCGATGCAGCGACTGCAGGTCGTACACCTGCAACCGATCCAGTTGCTGCAACCCCTCGATCGCCGCGCGGCCGCCGGCCATCGTGGTGTAGTACGTGACCCGCTGCGCCAGCGCGGTGGTTCGGATCGAGCGCGAATCGGCGATCTGGCTGCGCACCTCGCTGACGGTTGTCACGACAAGATGAATGTCGCCGTTTTTCAGTAGGTCGACGACGTGCGGCCGCCCATCCTTCACCTTGTTGACCACGGTCACCGGAATTCCAGCTTCGTCTATGGCGTGAGCAGTACCGCGCGTGGCAACCAGTTGGTAGCCCTTGTCGTGTAACAGGCGCGCCAACATGACCGCCTTCGGCTTGTCGCTGTCCATCACGCTCAGGAACACGGTGCCGCTTTCGGGCAGCGTTGATCCTGCCCCCAGCTGCGACTTGAACAATGCCTCGCCGAACGTCTCGCCGACGCCCATCACTTCGCCGGTCGAACGCATTTCAGGTCCCAGCAACGGATCGACTCCAGGAAACTTGGCGAACGGAAACACCGATTCCTTGATCGAGTAGTACGGCGGCACGACTTCGCGCGTCTCGCCCTGTTGTTCGAGCGTGATGCCGACCATCACGAGCGCGGCGATCTTGGCGAGCGGCTTGCCGGTCGCCTTCGACACGAACGGCACTGTGCGAGATGCACGCGGATTGACTTCGAGCACATAGACGGTGCTCGCGCCGTGATCTGCCTGGATCGCGAACTGCACGTTCATCAGTCCCACCACCTTCAGGGCACGAGCCATGTGCGCCGTCTGGCGCTTCAACTCATCGGTGGTTTCAGGCGACAGCGAATAAGGGGGCAACGAACACGCCGAGTCACCCGAGTGCACTCCGGCCTGCTCGATATGTTCCATCACGCCACCGATCAGAACGCGCTCGCCGTCGGCAATACAATCGACATCGACCTCGATTGCATCGTCAAGGAAGCGATCGAGCAGGACCGGTGAATCGTTGCTGACCTTGACCGCTTCGCGCATGTAGCGCTCGAGGTCGCGATGGTCGTGCACGATCTCCATTGCGCGGCCGCCCAGCACATAACTCGGGCGCACGACCAGCGGATAGCCAATTTCGGCGGCGAGCCGCAGTGCTTCGTCTTCGGTGCGCGCCGTGCGATTCGGCGGCTGCTTCAGACCCAGTTGCTGCAGCAGTTGTTGAAAACGCTCGCGATCTTCGGCCATGTCGATCGAGTCAGGTGACGTGCCGATGATTGGCACGCCGTTGGCCTCGAGGTCGCGTGCCAGCTTCAGCGGTGTCTGGCCGCCGTATTGCACGATCACGCCGACGGGCTTCTC
This sequence comes from Burkholderiaceae bacterium, assembly GCA_040003315.1. Taxonomy (GTDB): domain Bacteria; phylum Pseudomonadota; class Gammaproteobacteria; order Burkholderiales; family Burkholderiaceae_F; genus JACCZX01. The sequence goes on from JBDUCU010000069.1 coordinate 2,825, forward strand.
CTTGTCGACGATTTCGAGCACGTCCTCCAAGGTCAACGGCTCGAAGTAAAGCCGGTCAGAGGTGTCATAATCGGTCGAGACCGTCTCAGGATTGCAGTTGACCATGATCGTCTCGAACCCGTGCTCCCTCAGCGCGAACGCGGCGTGGACGCAGCAGTAATCGAACTCGATTCCCTGACCGATCCGGTTGGGACCACCGCCGAGCACGATGACTTTCTTGCGGTTCGACGGATTGGCCTCGCATTCGTCTTCGTAGGTCGAATACATGTAAGCAGTCGTCGTGGCGAACTCGGCCGCGCAGGTATCGACCCTCTTGTAAACCGGCCGCACACCGTGCCGCAGCCGCAGTGCACGCACGTCCGATGCCGACGCCGCGAGCAGCTTCCCCAGGCGCCGGTCCGAGAACCCTTTGCGCTTCAGGTATCGCAATTCGTCAGCGGTCAGTTCTGCAAGGTTTCGTCCCGCCAGACGGCTTTCGATCTGAACCAGCTCCTCGATCTGCGCAAGAAACCACGGATCGATCGCGGTTTCCTCGAAAATTTCGGACAGCGTCATGCCGATGCGAAATGCATCGGCGACGAACCAGATGCGGTCCGGCCCCGGCTCGCCAATTTCCTCGACGATCTCGTCGCGATCGCTCGAGTGCTCATCGAGCCCATCCGAACCCACTTCCAGGCCGCGCAGAGCCTTCTGGAAAGACTCCTGGAATGTGCGGCCGATCGCCATCACTTCGCCGACCGATTTCATCTGAGTCGTCAAATGATTGTCGGCCTGTGGAAACTTCTCGAACGCAAAGCGCGGGAGCTTGGTGACAACGTAATCGATGGTCGGTTCGAACGAAGCGGGAGTGGCGCCACCGGTGATTTCGTTGCGCAACTCGTCAAGCGTGTAGCCGACGGCGAGTTTCGCCGCGATCTTCGCGATCGGAAAGCCGGTGGCCTTTGAAGCCAGCGCAGATGAGCGCGATACGCGCGGATTCATCTCGATCACGATCATGCGGCCGTCACTCGGGTTGATCGCGAACTGAACGTTCGAGCCGCCGGTGTCGACTCCGATCTCGCGCAGGATGGCGATCGATGCGTCGCGCATCAGCTGATATTCCTTGTCGGTCAGCGTTTGCGCAGGTGCAACGGTGATCGAGTCGCCGGTGTGGACGCCCATCGGATCCAGATTTTCGATCGAACACACGATGATGCAGTTGTCCGCCTTGTCTCGCACGACCTCCATTTCGAATTCTTTCCAGCCGATCAGCGACTCTTCGATCAGCAGCTCGCCCGTGGGTGACAGATCGAGACCGCGCTGGCAGATCGCGACGAACTCTTCCATGTTGTAGGCGATACCGCCGCCGGTGCCACCCAACGTGAAGCTGGGCCGGATGACGGCCGGGAACCCCATCTTTTCCTGCACAGTAAGCGCTTCGGGCAGCGAGTGCGCAACCGATGAACGCGCCGACGCCAAGCCGATCCGCGTCATTGCTTCCTTGAACTTCAGCCGATCCTCGGCCTTCTCGATCGCGTCAGGCGACGCGCCGATCAGCTCGACACCATACTTGTTGAGGACGCCGTTGTTGTAGAGGTCCATCGCGCAGTTCAGCGCGGTCTGACCCCCCATCGTCGGCAGGATCGCGTCGGGCTTTTCCTTTGCGATGATGCGTTCGACGACCTGCCAGGTAATCGGCTCGATGTAGGTGACATCGGCGGTTTCGGGGTCGGTCATGATCGTGGCCGGATTGCTGTTGACCAGGATCACTCTGTAGCCCTCGGCCTTCAGCGCCTTGCAGGCCTGCGCACCCGAGTAATCGAATTCACACGCCTGGCCAATGACGATTGGGCCGGCGCCAATGATCAAGATGCTTTTCAGATCCTCGCGCTTAGGCATCGCGCTTCGGCGGCGAATAGTTGTCGGGCGCCAGATGCCGCTCGACCAGCTCGATCAGGATATGAATCACTTTGATATGCAGCTCCTGTACTCGATCCGCGTACTGTCCAGCCGACGTGACAATCGCAATATCGGCGGCAGCAGCGAGCGGCGTCCCTTCCCTCCCGGTCAAGCCGAGAACCTTCATCCCCAGCAGGCGCGCTGCGCTGACGGCCGCGATCACATTCTTGCTCGTGCCGCTGGTCGAAATTGCCAGTAGCACATCCCCGGATCGACCGTGCGCTTCCACAAAGCGCGCGAAAACGTGCTCATATCCGTAGTCGTTGCCAACACACGTCAAGTGGCTCGAATCGCTGATTGCGAGCGCGGCGTAACCCGGGCGATTGTCGCGAAAGCGGCCGGTAAGCTCTTCGGCAAAATGCATCGCGTCGCACATCGAGCCACCGTTGCCGCATGAATACACGCGCCCGCCGGCGGAAAACGTGTCCGCCAGAAGTTCGCCTGCCGCAACAATTCGCTGCAAGGCCGTCTGGTTGACGCTGAGCGATTGCAAAGCGCTCAGCGCTTCATCCAGCGCGGCCTTGACCACCTGAACCGTCATGCCGACACGCTTTCCGAGACATCGACCTTCCGACGTGTCTCGATCAGCTCGATGAAATGGTCAAAAAGATCGCAGATGTCGTGCGGGCCAGGGCTCGCTTCCGGATGCCCCTGGAAACAGAACGCCGGCGCGTCGTTCAGCGCGAAGCCCTGCAGCGATCCGTCGAATAGCGATACATGAGTCACCCGCGCGTTTGAAGGCAGCGTTTCTTCGTCAACAGCAAAACCATGGTTTTGGCTGGTGATATAGACCCTGCGCGTGTCTAGGTCGAGCACCGGGTGATTGGCCCCGTGGTGGCCGAACTTCATCTTCAGAGTACGCGCGCCGACCGCCAAGCCGAGGATCTGATGGCCAAGGCAGATGCCGAAAGTGGGCACCATGCGTGCGATGAATTCGCGAGTTGCCTCGACCGCATAGACGCACGGCTCGGGATCGCCCGGTCCGTTCGCCAAGAACACGCCATCGGGCTTGAGCTTGAGCACTTGCGCGGCGCTGGTCTGCGCTGGGACAACAGAGATGCGGCAGCCACGATCGGCCATCATTCGCAAGATGTTCTGCTTGACCCCGAAGTCGTAGGCGACGACATGAAAGCGATTCGCGTCGGGGGTGACGAAGCCGGGAGTCCCGCCGAGACCGGCCAGACGCCAGGTGCCCTCGGTCCATTGATACGGATGCGCAATGCTAACCACTTTCGCCAGGTCAAGCCCTGCCATCCCCGGATAGGAGCGCGCACGTTCGACCGCCCGCTGTATTGCCGAGTCGTCCAGCGCGACACCGGCATCGGCCGCTACCAGGCAACCCGCCTGCGCCCCCCGTTCGCGCAGAATTCGTGTCAGTTTCCGGGTGTCAACATCCGCGATGCCTTGCACGCCCTGCTCGCGCAGATAACTCGACAGATCACCCTCAGCGCGGAAGTTGGATGCACGCACTGCAAGATCCCGGATCACCAATCCCGCGGCGTGCACGCGTGTGGACTCGACGTCCTGATGGTTGACGCCGGCGTTACCAATATGCGGATACGTCAGCGTGACGATCTGCCCGGCGTAAGAGGGATCGGTGAGGATCTCCTGATACCCGGTGATCGACGTGTTAAACACCACCTCGCCGAGCGTTTCACCGGGTGCTCCGACCGAGCGACCGCGGAACACCGTCCCGTCAGCCAGCACCAGCGCGGCGAAAGGACGCGAATCGACGACCACGGGGGGCAAACCGGCTCCTCATTTGCGAAATTCCGGACGGCCGCACCATTTGCAGCGACGCTCGGACCGCACCGATCCAACCTGCGCAAAACGGGCGCAGATAAACTGACCGATTATATCTGTAGGCGGCAAAATAGATGCTGCTGGTGGCTCTGCTGACAGGTTTGACATGCTGCTGATTCCGTATCAGACGCGCTTCACGGCCAAATCATTGCCGGTGGTCACGCTGGCGTTGATTCTGGTCAACGCCATCGTTTATCTGCTGTTTCAGGCGGGCGATCCGCAGGCCTACCGGCGCGCGGCTGCGTACTACTTTTCATCGCAATTGCCGCAGATCGAGCTGCCGCGATACGCAACATACCTTGAGCGCCGCAGCGACCGGAGTGCGCTGCAGGTGTTGCGCATGATTCGAGCCGACGCACAACCGCAGCAGTCGCTTAGGCTGATCCAGGCGATGCAAAACGATCGCGAGTTCATACGGGACCTGCGTGAGGGCGCGGTGGTTCCATCGGCCGATCCCGCCTACGCCGTGTGGCGCGACCAACGCGCGCAGTTCGATATGTTAATGGGACGTGTGTTTACCGAGCGCTTCGCTCTGAAGCCGGGCTCCGACGGTACTGCGGACGCGCTGGTTCGGCTGGTGACCTATCAGTTTCTGCACGCGGACATGATGCATTGGCTGGGCAACATGATCGTGTTGCTGCTGGCGGGGCCTTTCGCCGAAGCAGCCCTCGGTCGATTTCGATTTTTGCTTGCATTTATCGGCAGCGGCCTATTTGCCGGTGCGCTTCACCTGCTGGTCAGCGACCAGCCGCTGGTCGGAGCATCGGGCTCGATTGCCGGCGCCATGGCGATGGTGGCGGTTCTTTTTGGGACGCGCAAAGTTCCGGTGTTCTACTGGTTGTTCGTTTACTTCAACACCGCGCGGATCCCAGCGTTATTGCTGTTGCCGATCTGGCTGGTGATCGAGGCAGCGCAATGGGCACTGTCACCCGATTCGCGCGTGGCGTACAGCGCGCACATCGGCGGATTCATGGCAGGCGCTGTTCTCGCATGGCTGCTGCGCCCGAACGACGACAAGAAGGTCGATCGAATTCTTGACGAGCAGTTTGTAGACGAGCGGCGCGGCGACCGCAAGTCAAGCTTGCTACAGGAAGCACAGGCCGCGTCGGCGCGTTTGGACACGCGCCGAGCGGCTCGGGCGTATGGCGAGCTGCTGCAGGGTGATCCTAACAACGTGCAGTATGCGACTGCCTATTTCAACATGGCGCTGCTCGGCCGCAACAGCGAAACGCTGCTCGACGCGACACTGCGAGTGCTTTGGATACGCGCGCGCGGCGCGCGCTCCGAGCTGCGACCGGTCTATCTTCAGCTGAGCCAGCCGCATGTGCTCGCCGCACTGCCGGTGGACGAACAATTGCGCCTCACTCGCCGCCTCGTCGCTACGCGCGAAGACGCGGCAGCATTGCGGGTGCTCGACGGCCTGGTGGGAAACGAAACGCTGAAGAACCTGTACGGGCGCCAGATCGCCGATTGCCTGCTGGGCCTGTTTACGACCTATTCGCGGCATGGGTTGCGCCAACCGGCCGAAGACGTAAAGCGCCGGCTATCCACGCACTTCCCGTCGCCCGCCACGCTAGGAGGACTTGCACCAAGCCGCGACCCGCCGCTGACGATTCGTGGCGCAACCGGTGCGCCACGAGCGGCGCGTCCAAAAGGTGCGCTGTCGGGTCCGCCGTCCGAAATGGAACTTGACCTCGACACGCAACTACGGACTCGTTGGGGACCGGAATAGCCGGTCCAGCGGCTGCCGCTCACGCGGTGCGATTTAACACCGCAAGGTATCGTCCGGCCTCGGTGGCCGCCGTATCGGATGGATAGCGCTTGAGCAGATGCTCGAGAATCCTGCGCGCCTCCTCGGGCTTGCCGCCCCATTCGGCCATCAGCTGAGCACCCACCAGATATACCTTGGGGATATCGGCGTGCGCTGAATGTTTCTTGTCGAAACCCTTGATCAGGCCGCCGGCTAGCTGCGGCTTGCTGTTACGCATTGCGGCCGATGCAAGCGGAGCAATCTGGTCGATCTCGCGCGGCGACCAATCGGCGCGCCGGGCAATGGCATCTTCGACCAGTTCCAGCGCCTCTCGCCAGTTTTCCGATTTGATCAGAAGCTTTAGATACGCTTCGGTGTGATGCTCGATGCGCGGCGTACTGTTTTCGGCGACGAGCAAGCGATGAAGCCTGGCGTGCAATGACAAGTCGTTCGGTCGCTCGCTGAGATCGTGCGACAGCAGATCGATCGCCTCCTTGATGTCGCCCGCGGACACCATCTGTCCAATCAACGCGTCGCGTGTGCGCGCCTTGACATCAATCGTGCGTGCGTTGGCCACGCTGCGCATTGCCTGCTCGCCAGGACCCATTACCGAGATATCCAGCACCCCGGCGAACTGATACATGGCGTAGCCGACCATCGCACAGATCATGTAGGTGAAATACCAGAAGGCTGCCGACAGCAGAAACAACATTACGATGGAGCTAAACCCCAATCCTGTCTTCAGACCAGCGGCGCTGAGCCCGCCGCCCGTCGCCAGCGCCGTCAGCCCATACGTGCGGCACAGCTCGGCCACGAAAACGAACGCCGCCAGTGCAGCGTACGGCTTGCCGATGCGCTGGATCAGCGAAATCATTTCGGCGGGAATCAACGCGCCGCGCAAGCTTCCCGTAATCACGAGTCGCATCGTGGCAGCCGGAATGATGGCGACGAAAAAGAACAACCACGCAACGATCGCCGCGAATTCGCTGCCGCCGGTGAGCACTTCCAGCACTGTTACCAGCAAACCGAAGACCAGATTCATCGCCGCATATTTGTACGGCAGATACTCGCTGACCAGATCGTCATCGGTCAGTGGATAGTCAGACGGGCGCAAAAATCCTTTGGACGACCGCTCGATAATCTTGAAGCCGTAACGCACGCCGATCACCAGAATCGCCAGCATCGCGAGCACCATCAGCAGCACGCCGAATCCGCCAAAGAGCATCAGCGAAAATGACGCTACGAAAGCGACGGACTGAGCGGCGATACGGGTTGCGGCCGGTCTGTCGAACGGTAATAGAAAGAACCGGTGGATACGGTCGCGGTGCCAGAAGGGCTCGATCGGTCCCGTGCTCGCGTACGCGTAAACGTCTGACATTGGAACGGCAGACTACGGTTGCGTCGAGCGCGTGTCCAGCGCCGCTTCGCGTCAGTTAAGGCCTAAAACTACATCTTTTCCGTTTCGCCGGCGCGCGGCTGCCACTTCATCAAGCGCCTTTCGACCTTGCCCACCCCGGCATCGAGCAAGAGCGCAAACGCGGTCAGCACAAGGATGCCGGCCATCACGGTATTGATATCGAACGACCCCTCGGCTTGCAGAATCAGGTATCCGACGCCGCGCGAGGAGCCCAGATACTCGCCCACCACAGCGCCGACGAACGCCAGGCCCACCGACGTATGCAGCGAGGAAAAGACCCAGCTCGTCGCACTTGGCAAATAAACGTGCCGCAGCAATTGATTGCGCGACGCACCCAGCATTCGTGCATTGGCGAGCACCGTGGGACTGACTTCTTTTACGCCCTGATAGACGTTAAAAAATACGATAAAGAAAACCAGCGTGAAGCCGAGCGCGACCTTGGATGCAATACCCAGGCCGAACCAGACCGCAAAGATGGGCGCCAGAATGACTCGCGGCATCGAATTGAGTGCCTTGATATACGGATCGAAAATTGCGCCGGCAACCGGCGACAGTGCCAACCACATCCCGATGATCAATCCGCCCAGCGTCCCGGCAACAAACGCGAAAACGGTTTCGATCAACGTGACCCACAGATGTGCGTAGATATCGCGGTCGGTGATGAACCAATTCCAGATCCGAACCATCATCTTCAGCGGTTCGCCAAAAAAAAAGGCCGCCTGGCGGTCGTTCTCGAACATGATCGGCGGGATCAAGCCGGGCGCCGTCATTGCGTACCAGAACACAAACACGCCGACCAACACCAGGAGCTGCCATGCACGCAGCGTTTTCTGGCTCGGCTTGATGACATCCCACATCTGCAAGGCCCTCAGGCGGCCAGCTTTTGCTGCGAGTAGCCCTTGAGCACTTCTTCGCGAAGCACATCCCAAATTGCCTTGTGCAGATCGATAAAGCGCGGCAACACCCGGACTTCGGCGACGTCGCGCGGGCGCGGGAGATCGATGACGAACTCTCCGATGGGATGCGACGCCGGACCCGCCGATAACACGACTACACGATCGCTCAACGCAATCGCTTCATCAAGATCGTGTGTAATGAACAGCACCGCTTTTCGGGCCGAGCCGCCGGAACCCGCTGCAGGGCCCCCGGCCCAGATATCCAGCAGTTCGTTTTCCATCAGCTGACGCGTTTGAATATCGAGCGCCGAAAACGGCTCGTCCATCAGAATGATGTCCGGGTCGAGTACCAGTGTTTGCGCGAGCAACGTTCTTCTGCGCATCCCGCCCGACAGCTGGTGCGGATATCGATCACCAAATCCACCCAGCCCGACTCGCTTGAGCCATTGGTCTGCGCGCACCGCGGCGTCAGGCTCTCCGCGAAACTCCAGTCCTGCCATGACGTTGCCACGCGCAGTACGCCACGGCATCAAAGCCTCGGTCTGGAACATATAGCCCGCGCGCGCGTTGATGCCGACAAGCTGCTTGCCGAAAACGTGCACCTGCCCCGCACTGGGCTGCAGCAACCCCGCCCCCACATTGAGCAGCGTGCTCTTGCCGCAACCGGTTGGCCCGACGACGCTGACAAACTCGCCGGCGCCTACCGCGAGCGTCACGTTCTCAATAGCGGTGTAACGCTGCGCGTCGTTACTCGGACCTACAAAGGTGCAGGTGACGTCTTGCAGCGCAAGCGCCGGTAGAGCGCCCACCCCTCACCCCTTGGGGTATTTGGCGTTCGCCTTGCGCACGAAGTCGTTGGTGAACACAGACTTCAGGTCGATTTTTGCCGCCTTCATGCTGTCATCGACACTTTGCAGCGCGCGTAACGCGGTGGCCGCGCCCTGCTCGGGAAACATCCCATCGGGCGACAGTGCAGGCTTGGCTTGCAAAAACGCTTCGATGTAAACCGCTCGGTCGCCCAGCAGGTAGCTGTCGGGCACCACTTTGACGATGTCCGACGGACCGGCCTGCTGAATCCACTTGTTGGCGCGCACGATCGCGTTGGTCAGCGCCTGAACGGTATTCGGATTTTTCACTATGAATGAAACCGGTGCATACAGCGTTGCGGCGGGCATCGGCCCGCCGAACACCTTGTCGGCCTCGGCCACGTCGCGCGTATCCGAAATGATCTTGATGTCATTGCTGCGCGAGAGCATCGTAATCACCGGATCGAGGTTCGAAATGGCATCAATCTGCCCCGCCCGCAGGGCAGCCACTGCGCCCTGCGCAGCACCGACACCGACAAACGACACGTCGCTCGGCTTCAGGCCGGCCTTTGCAAGCACGTAGTTGGCCATGATGTTGGTCGACGAGCCCGGCGCTGTGACGCCGATCTTTTTCCCCTTCAGATCGCCGACGGTCTTGTAGTCGGGCATCGTCTTGGTGCTGACCGCGAGCACGATTTGCGGCGCGCGACCCTGCAGCACGAATGCACGCATCGGCTGGCCTTTTGCCTGCATGTTGATATTGTGTTCGAACGCCCCCGAGACGACGTCGGCACTGCCGCCGACAACTGCCTGCAGCGCGCGTGCACCCCCCGCAAAGTCGACGATGCTGACGTCGAGGCCTTCTTCTTCGAAGAATTTTTTCTGCTCGGCAACCGTCAACGGCAGGTAGTACAGCAGGTTCTTGCCTCCAACCGCGATCGTGACTTTCTTGCGCTCGGGCGCCTGCGCGCTGCCGATGGCTGGATAGAGCAGAACGACTGCGCCTACGGCCAGCGCTTCGCGCCGCGTTAACTTTGTTTTCATTGTTGTCTCCGGTGAACTATCGGTCGAGCCTATCGCAGCCGCTGAACCGCGACTGCCCGTATGTACCCTAGCTCGCCAACAGACCCGACAGGAATACTGCACCGCAAGTAACAAAGCCTACTGCCCAGACAAACGAACGGGGTCGGTGCCAGTCGGCGAGATAGCAGGTCACGTAGGCGATGCGCGCAATCACGAACACGATCGCGAGCGTGTCGAGCCGACCCTGAGGCGCCCCAGTTAGATGGGCAATGATCACGGCAACGGCGAAAAATGGGAACGCTTCGAAGCTGTTCGACTGCGCTGCCGCTGCGCGCGCTCGAAAACCCCGCTGTTGCTCCAGCCATGCGCGCGGATAGCGGTTGTTGTAGCCCTTCGCTCCGGCCTTGGCGACGCCAACGGCGATCAGCGGAATGACGGCGGCGATCAGAACACACCAGTAGGCTATGGTCATTCGTTGGCTCTGTGCCGGGTGCTAGTCGGCACGGCGATCGAGCATCGCCTGCGCCACCGTGTTGACATCGGTGTATTCCAATTCTGCTCCGGCCGGCACCCCGCGTGCGAGCCGCGTGACCTTCAGGCGAGAATCGCGCTCACGCAGCAATTGCGCGATGTAGTGCGCGGTCGCATCGCCTTCCGGCGTGAAGGACGTTGCGACGATGACTTCGCACACGATATCGTCGGCCACCCGCGCCAATAACCGCTCCATCTGTATTTCTCGCGGCCCGACGCCGTCGAGCGGAGAAAGCCTGCCCATCAGTACGAAGTAAAGGCCGCTGAATGCGAGCGATTGCTCGATGACTAACTGGTCGGCCGGTGACTCAACCACACACAGCATCTGCGGATCACGCCGCGCGCTGCTGCACGTCGCACAAATCGGATCCTCGGTCAGAGTATTGCAGCGCTGACAATGACCGATGGTGCGAGCTGCAAGCAATAGGGACTCGCCCAGACGCACCGCCGCGTCGCGATCATGCTGCAGCAAGTGGAATGCGATGCGCTGCGCGGAGCGCGGGCCGATGCCGGGCAGATGCTTCAAAGCGTCTACAAGTCGGTCGATCGTGTGGCCAAGCTTCATCGTGATATGTGCTCGTGCTTCGAGCGTTAGACGGCGCCGAAGCCCGCATCCGAACGCGCCTAGAACGGAAGCTTGAATCCCGGAGGCAGCGGCAGGCCTGCCGTGACTGACGCCATTTTTTGCTGCGAGACCTCTTCGGCGCGCCGCACCGCGTCGTTGAATGCAGCAGCGACAAGGTCCTCGAGCATCTCCTTGTCGTCACCCACCAGGCTCGGATCGATCGCAACACGTCGCACGTCGTGCTTGCAGGTGATCGTAATCTTGACCATGCCGGCGCCCGATTGACCTTCGACCTCGGTGGCAGCGAGCTCGTCCTGCATCCGCTGCATGTTTTCCTGCATCTTCTGGGCTTGCTGCATCAGCCCGGCCATCTGGCCCTTCATCATGATGTCTTTTCCGTATCGCTGTCGTTGCTTTCACTACCGTTGCTCTCGCTGCCGTTACCCTCATAGTCGTTGTGCGGACGAATCGACGTCGGATCAACCGACGCGCCGAAATTCTCGATCAATTCTCGCACGAAGGGATCGGCATAAATGGATTCCTCCGCTTGCCGCTGCTTCTCGGCGCGCGCCTGGTCAGCAATGCCCGCCGAGGTCGGACCCACGGTGCTTCCGACTTCGGCCGACAGGCGAATCGGTCGGCCGAGCGCATCGCTGACCGCCGCCTGCAGCTTTTGCAGCGCGCCGGCGTCGAGCAATGTCTTCAGCGGAACGCGCACTTTGAAGCGATCGCCCTCATACGACGTCAGTTCACTGCGTTGGGCGAGCTCGCGCACCAGCCCCGACACTTTCAGGCGGCCAACCAGGCCGGTCCAGTCGCCGTCGAAAGGCTTCACCGTGTCCGGCGCAACATTGAGCCCCATCTGCGCCGATGCGCCGGCTCGCGTGTCAGCCGCAGCCGCCCGGGCACTTGCCGCAGGTGCAGACCGCGGGGGTTTGACTGCGGCAGCGGGCGTGTCGGCCCGCGGCACCGCGGCCGGAGCAAATGCCAGCATGCGCATCAAAGCCATTGTGAATCCGGCGTATTCATCGGGAGCAAGGTGCATTTCATTGCGGCCATGCAACGCAATCTGATAGAACAGCTGAACTTCGTCGGCCGCCAGCGTCGCAGCAAGCCGCCGCAATTGCTCGACCTCGACCTCGTCGTCGGCCGCGCTTTCCACCTGCTGCGTCAGCGCAATACGATGCAGCATGCTCGCCAAGTCGCGCATTGCTTGCGCGAACGAGACGCTGCGCGAGTTCATCTGGTCGGCGATGGCGAGCACCTGCCTCGCGTCGCGCACGACGATCGCATCGAGGATTTGCACCAGGGTGCCGCCGTCGATGGCGCCCAGCATGACTCGCACCGCTTCGAGCGTGACAGCGCCGCCGGAATACGCGATGGCTTGATCGAGCAGCGATAGACCGTCGCGCATACTGCCGCGCGCCGAGTGCGCCAGCATCCGCAGCGCGGCCGGCTCTGCCTCCAGTGTTTCTGCCCCCAGTATCCCTGCCATGTGGTCGGCGATCGCGACCGGAGTCATCTGCTTCAGGTTGAATTGCAGGCAGCGCGAAAGCACCGTCACCGGCACCTTCTGCGGATCGGTGGTCGCAAAAATGAACTTGACGTACGGCGGCGGCTCTTCGAGCGTTTTCAGCATGGCGTTGAACGCGTGTGACGACAGCTGATGGACCTCGTCGATCATGTAGACCTTGAAGCGGGCGTTGCTCGGTGCGTACATCGCACGCTCGAGCAGCTGCACCATTTCGTCGACGCCGCGGTTGCTCGCCGCATCCATCTCGATGTAGTCGACAAATCGTCCGGCATCGATCGCGGTGCACGGCTCGCACACATTGCAGGGAGTCGCCGTGATACCG
>JBDUCU010000172.1:0-4442 GCA_040003315.1 Burkholderiaceae bacterium
ATTTCTGCCGTATCGATCTGGGGCGCGAGCGTGTGCCCGATGCCACCACGCTGCTTCACTTTCGCCACCTGTTGGAGAAGAACCAACTCGGCGCGGCGCTGTTCGCCAAGGTGGGTGAGTTGCTGCTGGCCAACGGCATAAAGCTCTCGGGGGGCACCATCGTCGATGCCACATTGATCGCGGCCCCAGCGTCGACCAAGAACCAGGCGCAAAGCCGCGACCCGCAGATGCATCAAAGCAAGAAGGGTAATCAGTGATACTTCGGCATGAAGCTGCATATCGGGATGGACAGTCAGACCGGTCTGGTGCACAGCGCCAGCGTGAGCGCGGGCAACGTACACGACAGCCAGGAGTTGCCCAACCTGCTGCATGGCCAGGAGACTCGGCTCTATGGCGACAGTGCCTATCGAGGAGAGAAGCAGCGCGAACGACTCAAAGACATCGCGCCCAAGGCCCGGGACTTCACCAACAAGGCAGCACACAAAAACCGGCCGCTCAGCGATGCGGATAAACAAACCAAATCGCACAAAGTCCGCGGTGCGCTCCAAGGTCGAGCATCCGTTCCTGACGCTAAAGCGCATCTGGGGCTTCGCCAAGGTGCGTTATCGCGGTTTGGCAAAGAACGCCAACCGCGCCTACGCGATGCTGGCGCTGATCAATGTGAGCAAGTGGGGTCGCTCGCTCACAGGAGAGGTGTCTTTTGCATGAGCGCAACGCGGGGAAATTCCCCGCATTTGTCGTCAAAACCGCCAGCGCGCTGATGAAAACTTTATTCGCTTTCCAAGTTCGGCCCCATCGATGAAGCCATCGCCTCATGCGACTACTTGATCAGTGATTCCCTAAGACTTCTTTCCGCAATTGGCGTAGCCCTGGGTGTGCTTGGTTCCACTGGCGGCGGTGCGAGTGCCGCTGCCACGAGGGAAGCCGTCGCCAATTTGATCAAGCGATCAGCAGATGCAAACTCAGCCCTCGTACTTGGTGACATCGATGGAACGGACAAGCAGCGTCGCTTCGCAGACGCACGCCTTGCAAGGGAGCAGAATCATGAGGGTTAGTCAGGTCGCTCGCTCACCTGCGACATTACGCAGCACGAGACACCGCGATATCGCCACCCTTTTCGCAGGTAATCAACCCGAGGAAATCGATAATTGTGACCGATCAGATACGCTTCGACGACGGCGCTGCCTATGAACGATACATGGGGAAGTGGAGCCAACTCGTAGGGGAAACGTTCCTCGACTGGCTTGCGCCGAAATCAGGTCTGCGATGGCTCGACGTTGGTTGCGGCAACGGCGCGTTTACCGAACTGCTCGTCGAGCGATGTGCACCAGCCTCCGTCCAGGGGATAGACCCGTCTGAGCAGCAGCTTGCTTATGCGCGCACACGACCCGCGTCGCGCGTCGCACAGTTCCACCAGGGCGATGCAATGGCACAGCCTTTCCCCGATGACACCTTCGACGCGGCCGTCATGCCGCTGGTAATTTTCTTCGTTTCCGATCCGGCCAAGGGTGTTGCCGAAATGGCGCGAGTAGTCCGCCCGGATGGCATCGTCGCGGCCTACGCGTGGGACATGGTTGGCGCTGGTTTTCCTTACGGGGCGTTGCAAGATGAAATGCGTGGACTGGGCGTCGCGGTTCCGATACCGCCGAGTCCTGACGCGTCTCGAATAGAAGCGATGCGAGACTTGTGGAGTGGTGCGGGTTTGGATGCAGTCGAAACGAGGGAGATAACCGCGCAACGGACATTCGCCGGTTTCGACGACTATTGGACGACCATCCTTGGGGGACCGAGTGTCGGTCCAAAGCTCGCAGCGATGGCATCCGAGACGATAGGCCTCCTCAAAGACCGAATGCGCGCGCGCCTGCCGGCAGATGCCAGTGGTCGTATCACCTACAGCGCCCGGGCCAACGCAGTAAAGGGGCGCGTACCAAATTAATTTCAACGGGGCGTGTTGGTGTGACTTTTGGAAACGTTCGATTTACTTGTGAAGATTTTGAGTCAAGAGCAAGTCCCAAGAATCAAGCATGTCCCAAGAATCAAGCAAGTCCCGAGAATCAAGTAAGTCCAGGGGGCAGATCTTGAAACAAGAATCTTGCTTGTGCGAGTACTTGCGCCCCCTGAGGCAAACACGATGCACGGGCCTACGACCAGTACGGACAACGAAGGAGTCGCGGTATCGTTCGACCCGCATCACGAGGATTTTGAAGCCCGTGACGCATAATCCTTCCTTCAAACGCATCCGCTTGCGGCGGTCCGCTTAAGTCAAACGTCGGCGTCACGCCGCATTCATTCTAGATTCGACTGCACGCTCACCACTTATCGAAAGGCGAACTTATCATGTCCACTAACACCGTCCGGCTTCATCGTGTGCTCCGTTCGACGCCAGAGCGGGTCTATCGCGCGTTTCTCGATGCTGATGCCATGGCCAAATGGCTTCCGCCAAATGGGTTCACGGGCAAGGTCCATCAGATGGACGCCAAAGTTGGCGGGACCCATAAAATGTCGTTCACCAACTTCACAACCGGGCAGAGCCACTCGTTCGGTGGAGAGTATCTCGAGCTCGTGCCGCACGAACGCATTCGTTACACGGACAAGTTCGATGACCCGAATTTGGCTGGGGAGGTGCAGGTTACGGTGTCCTTGAAGAAGGTGTCCTGCGGAACTGAGTTGAACATCGTGCAGGAAGGCATACCCGCCGCTATTCCACTGGAGGCTTGCTATCTCGGCTGGCAACAATCGCTCACGCTCCTTGCCATGCTCGTCGAGGCGGAGGTTGCATAACGCGTGTGAGCGGACGCGCAGATTAGCGTCGACAAGCCTTGCGTGTTGTGAACGCGCGCTGCTGACGCAAGTACGCTGAGCCGCTAGTCATAAGCCGCGCCGGGTTGTAAGCCAACAGGTAACTAGGAAATCGAGGGAGGGGCCGATGGACATTCCGCTGCTTGAGCAAGTCAAGATACAAGCTCAGGTTCTGGTCCCGCTTGTCAAAGCCCTCCAGGCAGAGCTGGGCGAGGCGCGAGCCAATGCCATTGTGCGAAAAGCGCTCGGAGACTTGTATCGCAAGTATGGTGAGACGTGGTGGCGGACGCAGGGAGAAGCTGACCTTGGAGAGAAGATGACGTCAGCTTTCGCTAAGTTCGCGGCTGGAGATGCGTTGGATTACGAAGTGATCAAACAAGCTCCGGATGCGTTCGAAGTGAACGTCACTGAATGTCGCTACGCGAAGTTTTATAGCGAGATCGGCGCATCGGAACTCGGATTCTTGCTGACCTGTAGCGCGGATTTTCCCATGGCGGAGGGCTTCGGCGCTGGCGTGCAGCTCACCCGGACACAAACAATCATGCAAGGCGCGAGTCATTGTGATTTTCGATATGCGCTGAAGCAGAGTGAAAATGACACCTGATATCGATATGCCTTGCGCGACGTCATGGTCCAGTGATCGTTGTGACGCCCGCGCTCGCGACGCGTGGTGCCCGAGCAATGGCATGCAGGCAACCGCATGCGGCGTCACTTGATGTTGGAGGCATGGCCGGTGTTCCTGCAAAACCCGGGAGGAAAATCTTTCGATCCGGATGCACTCGTCTCGCGCTACGACGCGGGAAGTCGATCGACGATTTGATCTTCATCACAGGACAGCCGGAGTTTGAACGCTCTTCATTCGTTAAGCGTGTGGAGCTCCATCAAACGCGTCCGACTTAGCGTGGGCGTGTTGACGCCTAATCCGCCATTGCGCCAGCCGCCGAATTCCAACGTTGGCCGTTTAACAGCGATCTATGAGTACCGTTCTCGTTCTTAAATTGCTATTGGTGCCTCTGTTCATTTGGGGCGTGACGCTGGCTAGTCGTCGATGGGGCCCGGCTGTCGGAGGATGGTTATCCGCCTTCCCAGTAGTTTCGGCGCCCATCCTATTTTTCATCGCGCTCGAACACGGGGCAACGTTCACAGCGCGCGCTGCATTGGGCACTCTTTCCGCTGTGCTA
The DNA here is from genome assembly GCA_040003315.1 of Burkholderiaceae bacterium. Lineage (GTDB taxonomy): Bacteria > Pseudomonadota > Gammaproteobacteria > Burkholderiales > Burkholderiaceae_F > JACCZX01. The sequence continues at coordinate 3,981 of JBDUCU010000172.1, forward strand.
GCCAACATCGCTTTTGGCGTGAGCTACGCTTGGGTTGCTACGCGCTTCTCGTGGGCGCTTAGCCTCGTGGCTGGGTTCGTCGGTTACTTCTTGGCGGTTGCCTGCTTAAGCTTTTGGACGCCGTCGCTATACATAGCGGTTCCGGTCGTGTGGGCCACGCTCCTGGTCGCACCGCGCCTTTATCCTTCGCTCGGTCCATCGACACAGCATGCTTACAAACCAGCCAACGATGTCTTTTGGCGCATGGGCGCCGGCGTCGTGCTGGTGTTGCTCGTCACGCATTTCTCGTCCGCACTGGGCGCGCAGCTCAGTGGTGCATTTGCCATGTTTCCCGTCATGGCATCGGTGCTGGTGGTCTTTTCGCACCGGCATTCCGGTTCTGCTTTTGCGATTAGTTTATTGCGAGGCATGGTGCTGGGCTATTACGCTTTCAGTATCTTCTGCATCGTCTTGTCGCTGACG
>JBDUCU010000173.1:0-4435 GCA_040003315.1 Burkholderiaceae bacterium
TGGACACCGTTGGCGCGTGTCAAACCCTCGCTTGGGTATCGAGCGCGACCATCCCCAGCGCGCGTGCCATTTTCACTGCGAGGTAACCGGGCTCGTTGGAGATCGCGCTCGAAATCAACAGGCCCGTTGTATTCCAGCGGTTGACCGTGACGCCTTTGTCGTTTTTCTCAACGAAATTCGCGTCGCGATCCGTCTTCATATGCCTGGCAACACGCGTCAGCGCATCGTCCCAGGAAATGCGCTTCCACTCGGTGCCGCCCGCTTCGCGAACCACCGGATGCTGTAGGCGGTTGGGCGAATGCACCATGTCGAGCAACGCGGCGCCCTTGGGACACAGCGTGCCGCGATTGACCGGATGATCGGGATCGCCCTCGACGTGGATGATGCGTTCCTTGATGTTCTTCGATTTATCTCCAAGCGTGTACATGATGACGCCGCAGCTGACCGAACAGTACGGACACGTGCCGCGCGTCTCGGTTGTCCTCGCGAGCTTGTACGCGCGCACTTCGGCCAGCGCGAGCTGCGGCGAGAAGCCCAGCCCAACGACTGACGACGAGCCCAGACCGGTCGCGCAAATTCGAAAGAAGTTGCGCCGACTCATCGGTGCATTCATCGGTTCTCCCTACAAAGATGCTGTCGCACTCCACACACTCTTATGCGTTCGGATTCTTCGACCCGTGCACAAGGACTCATGAATGCGCCACTCTCATGCCGAGCGTCGCGCCGCGAGCACTATATGCCTGCAACGATGGTGCTTCAACTTTCTTCCGATATTGCAATGCAATAATCCGCCCTTTGATAATTCATTCTTCCGTTGACTCAGAATCTGTTTTTATGAAGCGCTTTCGCTTACTCATCGCTCCCCTTGCAGCGCTACTCATGTCAGCGTGCGCGACGAATGTTCCACTTGGTTCGTCGACAGCGGGCGCAGGCGCGAACGGACCGATCGCAAACCCCGGCCTGGGGTTTTTCTCGAAGATCAAAGCGCCGTCGACGCAGCAGCCGGTGCTTCAGCTCGGCGCACGCGGTGTTCAGATATTCCGTTGCGAGAAACGCGATGCGGGACTGCTGTGGGTGTTTCGCCAGCCTCAGGCCGACTTGCTTGATGCGAGCGGCAAGGTCGTTGGACGGCACAGCGCAAATTTCTCGTTCGAACATGACGATGGCAGCCGGCTCGTGTCGACGATCGCTGCCTACGACGAGGCGCCGAAGCCCACCGATTTGCGCTGGCTGCTGTTGACGACACGAAGCTTCGGCAAGGGCGCATTCGAAAACGTCAGTTCCGTCCAGAGAATCAACACGGCCGGTGGCATCCCCCCGGCGCGCTGCGATGCTTCACAACTGAACCAGCTGCTGCGCCTCGAATTCACTTCCGACTTCGTGTTTTACCGCCCCCGGCCCGACTGACACCGTACCGCGCCCTCGATCGGCGAACGCGCTAAAATCGCCCGTTTGCCTGTGGTGCCGGAGGAAAAGTAATGAGCTCGACTGCTTCGACGGTGGGCGCTTATCTGCGCGATCTGCCGCCGGATCGTCGCGTGGCAATGGCGCGTCTGTGCAGCATGATCCGACGTTCCGCCCGCGGTGTGCGCGAGAGCATGCGCTACGGCCTGGCGTTTTATGAACTCGACGGGCCGCTGTTTGCCCTCGAATCCGGGCGCCGCCATATGTCGCTCTACGTAGCCGAAAAGGACGTCGTCCTGAAGCACAAAGACGCGCTGACTGGAGTCAATGCGGCCAAGAGCTTCATCAAATTCTCGGATTTGAATCGCCTCCCTCTCGACGTTGTCGAGAAGATCGTGCGCGACTCGGTGGCCGCGCGCCGGCAGCGCGTGGCCCAGGGCGCGGTTCCGACGCAGGCCGAGCTGTTGAAGTTGTGGGATATCAACGAAGAAGCGGCGGCGCCACCAGCTAAAACGGTCAAGCTCGCGATCGGCAAGCCAGCCGTCGCAATGACCGAGGCGATCAACGCGATGGCTCATTCGATGCGCGATGCGATGGTCGCGGCGATCGACATGGCCACCGGTATTGCATCGGGCAACGGTCAGCAGCCCCCTAAGGCAAAGCCGAAAACCGCGAAGAAACCCACAAAGGCTGTCGCAAAGAAGGCTGCAAAGAAGAAAACAGGTGCTCGCCCGCTGGTGAAAAAGTCGGGCAGGAAAACCTTAGCAGCCAGCCGCCAGAGGTAGTCAGCCCCGCGCGTCTTCGATCACTTTGCCGTCGTTCGGTAACGAGCCCGGTGCAAGCAGTTCGACCGAGCCGCCGAGTTGGGTAATCGAGCGCAACGTTTCTCCCAGCGCGCGCTGCAGCGAAGCATCATGCGACTCGGACTCGGCGCGCAACGTCATCGCGTCGATCTCGCCTGCGCGCGTCACCACCAGACGCACTCGCTTCAATTCTTTATGGCGGCGCGCAACCTCGGCCATCTGCTCGGGCCGCACGAACATACCCTTCACTTTGGTTGTCTGATCGGCGCGTCCCATCCAGCCTTTGATCCGTGTGTTGGTGCGACCGCACGTTGACACCCCCGGCTGGATCGCCGACAGATCACCCAGCGCCAGCCGAATCCACGGTCGCTCCGGATCGAACGATGTGACCACGACCTCACCGACTTCTCCATCGGCGACCGGAATGGCCGTTCCGGGCCGTACGATTTCGACCAGGACGTCTTCGCTGACGATGAGTCCTTCGCGCGCTCGGCTTTCATAGGCAATCACACCGACATCGGCAATGGCATAGGCCTGATACGCATCGATGCCGCGCGCCTTGATGATGGCCTGCAGCGATGGCGGGAACGCTGCGCCCGACACCACAGCCTTTTTGATCGACGACACGTCACGGCCCGCAGCCGCGCCGGCGTCGAGCAGAATTTTCAGGAAGTCCGACGTTCCCGTGTACGCGACCGGCTTCACAAGTTCGATCGTTTCAAGCTGCTGTTCGGTGTTTCCAGGACCCGCGGGAATCACCGTACACCCCAGGCATCGCGCTCCGCCGTCCATGATGAAACCGCCCGGGACCCAGTGGTACGAAAAAGTGTTCAGCACGATGTCGCCGCTTGCAAACCCTGCCGCATGCAACGAACGCGATGCGCGCCACGCATCGTCATGCCTGCCTTCGGGTTCGAAGATGGGGCCGGGCGAGGCGAAGATCCGACCAAAGCGGTGCAGCTCTTCGGATATAAATCCGCCAAACGGCGGCATCGATCGTTGCAGCGCGGGCAGCTCGGACTTGCGCAGCAGCGGTAGCCGCGCCAGCGCCGCGCGGCTGTTGATCTGCGCAGGATCGATATCGCCGAGATGCTTTTGCCATCCGGGCGCCTTGAGTGCCTTGGCGAGCAGTCCCGGCAGGTGACCCATCAGGTCGAGTTCGCGCCGGTGCGGGTCGCGCGCCTCTCGGTTGTCAAGCTGCTCGGTCATTTCAAATGCACGCTACTTTGCACCGTCATCGACTTGCTGGCGACGCCGCTCCGCATCCTCGCGCGCGGTATCGAGCTTCTTCATGACCGGGTCGATCGTCGTCTGTCGGGTCGGCAGCGGCGTCTTCGCAGGCTCGGCCGATTCCCGGCTATTGCACGCGAACAGCGCTCCGATGGCGATGACAGCAATAACGATGCATACCTTCATGGGTGCATTTTAGGCGAGCCAGCGTTTGCGGCGCTTATAGAACTTCGCATCGCGAAAGCTTCTGCGCCCCGCTGTCGACAGTCCCAGGTAGAACTCTTTGACGTCCTCGTTTTCGCGCAGCGTACGCGCCTCTCCGTCCAACACCACGCGTCCATTTTCAAGAATGTAGCCATACTTTGCATATTTCAGCGCAAGATTCGTGTTCTGCTCGGCCAGCAAAAATGACACGCGTTCCTTTGCGTTGAGGTCATGAACGATGCCAAAAATTTCCTCCACGAGTTGAGGTGCCAGACCCATCGACGGCTCATCGAGCAAGATCATCGCGGGTCGCGCCATCAACGCACGCCCGATGGCTGTCATCTGCTGCTCGCCACCCGACGTATAACCCGACTGACTGGTACGCCGATCCTTCAGTCGCGGAAAGTAGGCGTAGACCTTGTCGAGATCAATCGCAATTTCGGCGCGTGACTTGCCTTTACCCGACGCGCCGCGCGAGTAGGCTCCGGTCAGTAAATTTTCCTCGACCGTCAGATGCGCAAAGCAGCGTCGGCCTTCCATGACCTGCACCACACCGCGCTTGACCAGTTCATACGCGGTCAATCCCTGGATCGTTTGACCGCGGTATTCGATCGACCCCTTGGTGACGGCGCCGCGCTCGCCCTGCAGCAGGCTTGACACCGCGCGCAGCGTCGTCGTCTTGCCGGCGCCATTGGCGCCGAGCAGCGCAACGATGCCGCCTTCCGGCACCGTCAGCGATACGCCCTTGAGCACCAGGATCACATGGTTGTAGATGACCTCGATGCCGTTGACGT
>JBDUCU010000174.1:0-4410 GCA_040003315.1 Burkholderiaceae bacterium
TCCGACCAACCAACAACGGTGTGACGAATGCCCGGCGGCTGTATCCAGCACGAGCCAACCGTCATCAGCTCTGGGCCGTGCCCCTCGAAATCAGTCTTGAACCATCCCTTGAGTACGTACACGAGTTGGAACTCGACGTTGTGATGGTGGCGCTCGCTTAGCTTGGAGTCGAAGGGCGCCGTCATACGGACCACGTGCGCAGTTGCGAAACCGTTCGTGGCTGCGGCGATCCCGAGATCTCGATAGGCCGAGTAGTCGCGCAGCCCTCCCGCTTTGAAATCAAGTTCGTTCAGGTGATTAACCGTGAACTTCTGGTGCGGCTCTGTCACTGAGTTCGACATAGGGATACCCGAAGAGAATGCCCGAACTGCCCGGTGGGCTCTGCAAAGATCGTAATCCATAGCGCGGAGGGATTGAGGCGCGGTAAGGACGTGACGCGGTCACGCATGAGTGAGGCCTACCAAGACTGCACATTTTCCGCAATGCTATCGTTAAACTGGCAGCGCTTGAAGCAAAAACGCTCTAGTTCGGCATTGAAGCGAACGAAGCGCACCGTCGAGGTCCCTTTGTCTGACACCTCCGAATCCAAGTGGAAATTTGACGGCGTGCCTGTCGTTCACGGGAACGAGCTCGACGTCAATACGCCGTTCCCAGGATGGACCGCGCGGCGGCCATCACGAACGCCAGAACGGGGCAGAGAAGCTGAGGGCAGGCATTGTCGATTCACCCGAAAGCGAAGACCGGCGCATCACCATGGTCGGGTCGAAAGCGTGATCTACGTCGTCAGCGGACGCGCCCGCATGCATTAGGGCGAAAAGCTCGAGTTCGTGGCCGAAGCGGGTCCCGGAGATTTCATTTACGTCCCGCCACACGTGCCGCACCAAGAAATCAACGCCAACGACGTGCAGCCCCTTTCGTCCGTGCTCGTCCGCAGCGGTCAGGAGCCGGTCGTTGTCAATCTTGATATTCCGATGGTCGAGCAGCCCACCGAAGTGCATTGGGTCGACAACATTCATCGCGCTCCGAAATCCTGATAAGAACGGGTTCTATCGCTTTCTTGCCAGCGTCTGCGTCGCTCACAGCCATAGGCCATAGCTACGTCAGGGCCGCATCGCCATGTGCCCTTGGGTTTGCTAACGCCAGCATCCATTCACCACTCAGCGCCTTCCAAGTCGGGTGCGGATCGTTTCGACGGCCCGCTGAACAGGCTTGGCAGCATCGACGATGATGCACTCGTCGGGCTCCTCAAGATCACGGAACTGACTTTCAATCAGACTTTGCGGCATGTAGTGACCCTGTCGGCTATCGAACCTTGATCGAATCAGATCAGGCTGGGCCATCAGGTAGACAAGTGCGACATCGGCGTCAGCAGTCAGGAGTGTGCGGTATGCGCCTTTTAGGGCCGAGCATGCAAGAACCCCGTTTTCTCCACGCTCGTTTCGGTCCGAGATCAGGCGGCGCAACTTCTTCAACCACGGCTGTCGGTCTTCGTCTGTAAGTGCAGCGCCAGCCGCCATCTTGCGAACACTGTCCGCAGAATGGAAGTCGTCGGCATCGTAGAACGGCCAGCCCAGTGCAGTCGCCACAGCGGTGCCGATTGTGGTCTTTCCGGACCCTGTAACGCCCATGATGAGAATGAACATGACAGAACGTGGACGTTAATCGTTACGCAGTAAGTTTGTTTCTCATCGCACCGATCGCTGCGACTCGCATGCGAGCTCGTGTTATCGCTATTGCCTGGGATGCCGAAGGAAAAAGTCGATCATGACTTCAGTTGCCGAGATCTGTTGCGATGGCGGATCCACGTTGCCGTTGCGCAGACCCGGCGTTCCGCCGGGCCACGCGTGGCCTTGTCCTTCAATGGAATACAGCACGACTTCAGAACCGTGCTCTCCGTTCGAGCACTCGGTTTTGCGCACACTCGGCGCGTACTGCGTCGGCGCCGATGGTTGGCACTTGTCGATCTTGGTCCATGTCGAGAATGCGTCGTTGACCGACTTGTCGTCTCTCGGCTTGGCGCCCGGAAACTGCTTCGTGTTGCGCCCGCCGTCGTACCGAACGTGCTGATCCGAGGTGCCGTGGAAAATCGCGACCGACACGGGCTCACGCGGCGCACACGAGTCTGTATTCAACGCGCCCGCGACGGGAGCGATCGCTGCGATTTGATCCGACATTTCGCAGGCGAGCCGGTACGACAGCATGGCTCCGTTGGAAAGTCCGGTGGCAAAGATGCGGCGGGTGTCGATTGAATAGCGCCGCTTAAGGGTCGCAATCAGTTCGCGCACAAATCCGACATCGTCTACATCGTTTTGCATCGCGTAGCCACAGCAGTTCCAGGTGTTCCACGTCAACAGCGTTTGTTTGAGAACCCCCGTGCCGTTCGGATAAGCGACGATCAAGCCATGCTTTTCCGCCTGCGCCCGCATTGACGTCGTTCGCTCAGCGTTTGCCGCGTTGCCTCCGCCGCCGTGAAACACCAGAACAAGCGGCGCAGGCTTGGAGGGCACGTACGAACTCGGCACGCGAATCAGGGCTGAACGCTGCCTTCCCCCTTGGATGATGGTCACCTCTTCGCTCGCAATCTCAGCTCGCGCTGGCTGAGCCAAGCTTTCGCACGCCGCGACTGCGATGCAGGCAACCACCCAGAAGCCCGCAGCATTAATCGAATTCATATTTCTGGAGCCTTCCTCTGAAGGCCACTCGAAGCTCGAAAACGCTAACGCGTGTGTCTGCTCGCGGCAAGCGGACCGGTATGTTGCAGCGGGGTCGTCAGCTCGTCATGGATCATGCGGCGCGATCGCTCGGTTGACTGGTTCAGGCCGATCGTGCAGCCGAACGGGTCGATCAGCATCGCAATGCTGGCGCCGAAATTCGTGACGCCGGGACCGCGGAACAGCTTGGCGCCTTGCTTGATGAGGAGCGCCACCGCCTCGTCCAGGCGCTCGACTTCCCAATAAGCAGTCGTGCCACCGACCCCTCCTGGACACTTCACGTCGGCGGGGTGAAAGCCGACGATCAGCCCGGGCACCTGAATAAACGCGTATTTAGCATTTTCGTGCTGAACCACGGTGCCGAAAATCTCGGCGTACCAACGCGCCGCCGCATCGATATCGGGGACAAACAGGACCACCGATTCGAGGCGCTTGAGAACCGCCGTGGCGCTCAGAGACGCCTCGCGGGCGGCCAGGCTTGCTTCAACCGTGCTTGTAATTGTCATTTGGGTCGTCAGGGGTCGGGAACCAACCAATCTTCAACGGAACATGAACCGCCGTCCAGTCCCTAATGCAGTTTGCGGGCAGATAGCGGGTTCCTGGTGAAGCAAATGACGAGCGTTGCTCGATAGAATTGCGCCATGCCCGATTCGACCGATATCCCCACCCTGCGTCGACTACTGCACCAATGCCGCCGAATCGCGGTCGTGGGCATTTCGGCCGAATGGCATCGGCCGAGCTACTTTGTCGGCAAGTATCTGCTGGAGCACGGGTACACGATGATTCCAGTGAATCCGAAGTACCGAGAAGTGCTTGGACGACCCAGTTATCCCGATCTGGCCGCGGCACGCGACTCGGGCGAGATCGATATGGTCGATTGCTTCCGCAAGGCCGATGACATCGATCCGCTGGCAGAGGCCGCGATTGCAATCGGCGCTCGCTGCCTGTGGATGCAGCTCGGCGTGACCAACGCGGCAGCGGCAGACAGGGCGCGAGCCGCGGGCCTTGAGGTCGTCATGGATCGATGCGTGAAGATCGAGCACGGGCGATTGTTCGGCGGGCTCAACTGGGCCGGCGTCAATACGCGCGTGATCTCGGCGCGCCGCCCGCGGCAGCTGTCGTACTGAGCCATGGCCGACCGGGAGTTCGGTATCGAAACACTGTGCCTGCACGCGGGCCAGTTGCCCGATGCAGCCACTGGATCGCGTGCGCAGCCGATCTATCAGACCACCAGTTATGTGTTCGATTCCGCCGATCACGCGGCAAGTCTTTTTAATCTGCAGACGTTCGGCAACGTCTACTCGCGCATCAGCAATCCGACCGTAGCGGTGTTCGAAGAGCGGATGGCTGCGCTGGAAAACGGGCGCGCTGCGCTGGCGGCGAGCTCCGGCATGGCAGCGCAATTGATTGCGATTCTTGCGATCGTTCAGCCCGGCGAGCACATTGTCGCGTCCAGCCTGCTCTATGGCGGCACGTATTCGCAGTTTGCAGTAACGCTGCCGAAGATGGGAATTCAAACGACGCTGGTCGACCCGGACGACCCGGAAAACTTTAGGCGCGCACTGCAGCCGAACACGCGGATTGTCTACGCCGAGACGCTGGGCAATCCAAAGATCAACGTGCTCGACATCGAGCCGGTGGCTGCGATCGCGCACGAAGCGCAGATCCCGCTGATGCTCGACAACACGATGGCGTCGCC
>JBDUCU010000070.1:0-14937 GCA_040003315.1 Burkholderiaceae bacterium
AGCTAACTTATCAATGGAGCCGACGCTCTTCGAGCGCGCCTCATTTCGACGTTAGATCGCAAATGCAGCATGACTCCGAACTGGCTAACTCCGGAATTGGACACGTAGCCCAGTTGGCTGCAGTCTTAGCCAGCCTCAAGCCGCACAACATCGCGTTGTTTGAGCATCAATACCTACTGCTGGTCTTTGGAAGTTTTGGGCTTGTCGTGGGGCGAGCACACGATCGACTGAAATTCTCTTGGGATGGACGAGAGTTCTTCCTCGACGTGAGTCGAAGCGGTTTTGCCAACTTGAGCGCCACGCCAGCGTGGCGGCACGTTGCAAACACTAAACTTTTGAATGGGCAAGGTCTCTTCGATGAAATATTGTCTCGTACGAGGAAGGAATTTGCGATCTAACATTTCGTTGGAGAGCCGACGCTCTGCGAGCGCGGCTCAACTCAAACGTTAGGCCCCACAAACTAAATGAGTCTCGTGAATCCCCTCAGTGAGCAAGAAGTTGCAGCGTGGCAACATGAAGTAGTGGAACTCGCGCAAGCTCTGGTTCAACGTTCCATAGCGTTTCTGGAGGGAGTGCGAAGACTTGCGTCCTTGAGGTTCAATCTTCTCGAGTTCGAGCAAGAGCCGGACTTCTTGCTCCTCGCAGCCGTTGACTCACAAGCCGATCACCTCCCAATCGAAAGCGCACGGCCTTTGTGTGCACCTGCCTGGCTCGAGCGATGCGATGTGGAGGCAAAGGAGCTAGAGGTCTTCTATGGGCAACAGGTCTGCGCAGCATGCGAGCGCCTTGTGGAGCGCTTCTCGCGTGTGGCCTACCCTTCCATCGAGCGGACATCCAACAGCCGGCTTCGCCGTCTGTCGGCTACCGCTCATGTCAAACGTTAGGCGAGCGACAACGACCAGGTGTCAGCCGACGTTACGTTGCTCGCTACACTAATGTGTGGCGGTACTTCATGAGGAAGATGAAATGACTTCGAGCGTCTATCACCGTCTATGGTCGGCATTGCTCATCGTCTCGCTGCTTGGTCTGGCCTCATGCACGGCGATGTCAACGTCCGGAAGCCTCCGCTCACAGGTGGTGGGTTCTTGGGAAGCCGTGTCCCTAACAAACTTTGAAGGCACTCAGAGGCGCGAACCTATGGGCCCTGGTCTGAAGGGTCGCCTGTCGGTAGATCCGAATGGCTTCTTCTCAATCGTTCTGACGCGCGCCGGCCTACCGAAGGTCGCGTCAAACAACCGATTGATCCAGACTCCCGAGGAGAGTAGCGCCATCGCGACCGGACTGCTCCTGTACTACGGCCGCTACTCACTTGACGAGGCGTCCAAAGTACTCACTATCCAGATTGAAGGAAGCAGCTTCCCCAACTGGAATGGCATCACCCAAACACGCACTCTGATTCTTGAGGGCGATCAACTGACCATGAGAAATCAAACCACGGCGGTTGGCGGCGGCAGTTCGGACCTCGTCTGGCGAAGGCTTCGCTAGTTCCGGCCGCCCACAGAACAGATCGTCGCGCGACGATCGGTCGGTACGGGTGCGCCCTCCGACAGCGTCGGTTTTTCTGCGCAAGGCTGCGCAAGACAGAAAATCCACAACCAGTGGGAGGAACCGATGAAAAAGTCATTGATCGCCGTTGCACTGCCGTTGCTCGGCGCAGCGTGGACATCCTTCGCACAGCAGACAAGCGCGGCCGATGAAGAACTCATGAAATCCCGCCAAGCTATGGCCGACAAATACGCGGTCGCGATTGCAAGGAAGGACGTCGCAGCCGCGGCGACCGATCTCTACACTGCCGATGCAATCATCCAGTCTCTTTGTCCAGAATCGCCACGCGCTTTTGGACCTGAGGCTTATACGAAGCGCGTTGAGGCTGCGCTAAAGAGCGGGTTCAGCGAGTATGTAGGAAAGGTCAAGGAGGCGCACGTCCTCGCTGACGGCCGGGCTTGGACAACCGGCACATACACGTTCACCGTCAACGACAAGGACGGCAAGCCCGAACAGGCGCGAGGCAATTGGATTGACATGCTAAAGCGAGAGGGGAACGGATGGAAGGTGACCTTCCAGGCCTACGCGAGAACTCCCTGCTGATCCCAGCCGCTGGCTTGTCCACGGGCACTGCGTACGCCCGAGCGCCGAGGCCTAAGAATGACTGGAGCACTACGCTGCTGGCGGGGGTTGCTTCTCCACTCGCGGCAGCTCCTTGTCAATACAAGCCCAACGCGGTGCGCTGCATGTCCAGATGGACATCGCGGGGCTAGCGAGATTCGGTTCATCAAAGGTTCCGACACGCACAAAGACCAAATGCGGTCGTGCCTCAGCCTCGCTAGAGAGTGGCGTACCGCAATTGGCACAAAACGTACGGTGCATTCGATTGCCGCTGTCCGAGACGCTCGCAAAGTCGGTCGTCTTACCAACAAGCTTGAACGTCGCTGTGCGGAAGCAAGCGTTAACCGTCCCGCTGCCCGCGCCCAAATATTGACAGTCTCGGCACCAGCACACGCGCGTAACGATAGGCAGTTCGGAACTCTCCCAGCGAACTGCAGCGCAGAGGCACTTGCCAGTCACTATCATTCGTTCACTCCAGGGTCAGAGCTGCCAGCCGGAGTGGCAAGCACGGGAAATCGTACGCCGACGCGCTACGGCTGGCTGCGCCAGCCTTCGCACGCGGCTGAGCTCAAACGTTAAGCGTCCGCTATCGGTACCACATTGAGAGTCTGCTGTTCGGCACGCCAGAAGTCCGCAAGGGGTCGGTAGCAGTCTTTCGCAAAGCGATTTGATCCGTTGGCCGCGGACGACTGGCAACAAGCCGGACCCAACCTATAATCCTGCAAACGCGGCTTGTTGCGACAACTGCCGCGTTTTCTTTTTTGGACGGAGTGCACATGGCGCACTTGATGAACACGTACAACCGGCTACCGATTGCTTTCACGCACGGTAAGGGCGCGCGGCTCTACGATGAACAGGGGCGAGAGTATCTGGACGCACTGGCCGGCATCGCCGTCAACGGTCTTGGGCACGCTCATCCCAGGCTGACCGCGGCACTGTGCGAGCAGGTGGGTCGCTTGATCCACACGTCGAACGTGTATCAGGTTCGAGAACAGGAAGCGCTCGCCGATCGCATCTGCGCACTGTCCGGAATGCAGGAGGTGTTCTTCGCGAACTCGGGGTCCGAGGCGAACGAGGCGGCGTTGAAGCTGGTGCGCATGTTCGGCCACAAGCACGGCGAGCCCGAGGCCCAGACAATCGTGATGGAGCGAGCCTGGCACGGTCGCACGTTGGCCACACTGGCCGCCACGGGCAGCGACAAGGCGCGCAACGGCTTCGATCCATTTCCGACAGGATTCACGCGCGTGCCGTACAACGACCTCGCCGCCGTCGAGCGGGCTGCAGCGGCCGACCCGCGCGTCCGCGCCGTCTGGCTTGAGGTCCTGCAGGGCGAAGGCGGTATCTACGTCGCCGATGTCGACTATGTGAAACAGCTGCGGCGGCTCTGCGACGATCGCGGCCTGCTGCTGATGATCGACGAAGTGCAAAGCGGTATCGGACGCACCGGCAAGTGGTTCGCGCACCAGTGGGCAGGTATTAGGCCGGATGTGATGACGCTGGCAAAGGGTCTGGGCTCGGGCGTGCCGGTCGGCGCGTGCGTCGCTGCGGGCGCCGCGGCCGGCGTGTTCGGCCCCGGCAATCACGGCAGCACGTTTGGTGGCAATCCGCTCGCGATGCGGGCCGGCATCGAGACGCTCGCCATCATCGACAGCGACGGGTTGATGGCGAACGCTGTCGAGCAGGGCGATCGGATCGTCGATGGACTCAAACGGAAGCTCGCCGATGTCGATGGCATCGTTCAGATTCGCGGCATGGGTTTGATGATCGGCATCGAACTCGACCGGCCGTGCGGCGTCCTCGTGCGCCATGCGCTGGATGCCGCACTGCTGATCAACGTGACGCACGACACCGTGATCCGCCTGCTGCCACCTTTGATCCTGAGCTCGGATCAGGCCGGCACCATCGTCGAGCGGCTTGCGCCGCTGATCAGCGCCTTCCTGCAGCTGGAGGTAACTTTGGATGCGAAGGCAAGAGCGGCCTGAGTTCATGGCCGCGGGCACCCCGGGCAGCATTCGACACTTCCTCCAGTTTGCCGACTTCGATCGCGCCGAACTCGAATGGGTGTTCGAGCGCTCGCGCGTCATCAAGGATCGTTTCAAGCGATACCAGCTCTATCAGCCGCTGACCGATCGAACGCTTGCGATGGTGTTCGAGAAAGCCTCCACGCGTACGCGCGTGTCGTTCGAAGCCGGCATGTACCAGATGGGTGGATCGGTGATTCACATCACCACCGGCGATTCTCAACTCGGGCGCGCAGAGCCGATCGAGGATACCGCGCGTGTCATCTCTCGCATGGTTGACATCGTGATGATCCGCACCTACGAGCAGTCAAACCTCGAGCGATTCGCCGCGCATTCGACAGTGCCGGTGATCAACGGGCTGACCAACGAATATCACCCGTGCCAGATTCTTGCCGACATCTTTACGTTCATTGAACACCGGGGCCCGATCGCCGGCCGGACGGTGGCGTGGATCGGCGACGCCAACAACATGGCGTACACGTGGTTGCAAGCGGCGCAAAGCTTGGGATTCCGGCTGAACGTATCGACACCGCCGGGCTACGCGCTCGACGCATCGCTGTCCACTGCCGGCGAACATTTGCGGGTCCTCACCGATCCAATGGAAGCCGCACGCGGCGCCGATTTGGTAACGACCGATGTCTGGACCAGCATGGGCTATGAGGCAGAAAACGAAGTGCGCTCAAAGGCATTCGCGGATTGGCAGGTCGACGCCGAGATGATGCAGACTGCAGCCCGCGAGGCAGTGTTCATGCACTGCCTGCCCGCGCATCGCGGCGAGGAAGTGGCAGCAGACGTGATCGACGGTGCGCAATCCGTGGTGTGGGACGAAGCCGAGAATCGGCTGCATGTGCAAAAGGCGTTGATGGAATTTCTGCTGCTGGGCAAGAATGTCAGTTAAGCGCTGATGGGCAAAATGCGATTCTGGTTTGTTGTAATCGGTTGCGTTCTACCGCTCGCACCGGTGCAGGCGCAGGACAGCGGCATCTGGGTCAATCCAAAAGAGTTCAAGGCCGCGCCGCCGGAACCGGAAAAGGCTTCTCCTCCGCAGCCGGTTGGTTCCGGCGAAAAAAAACCGGTTTTCGCGATCGCGTCTGCAATCGGCGGTCAGTTGAACTACGTTGCAGCCAAGCAGAACGTCGGGTCGAATCTCGATCCTTACGAGCGCACAACGTTGCCGGTGTCCGACTACACACTGGACGCCATCGTGATGCGCGGCATCGATCGCGTCATTGCTCGCCGCTTTCCGGACACTGACCGCGTGTTTATGCGTCTAGATCCGAATCAATTGGACGGGGTGCCGCCTGCTGATCGCGAGCGCGTCGCGTTCGAGCGGTTGACTGCCGAGCTGCAGAAAATGCCTACGAGAGCGGAGTGGGATCGGATCATTGTAGTCACGCCGCACTACCGTGGTTTCGAACGCGACGGACTTGGCAGCAAGTTGCACGGTGTTGGAATGTTTGTGCAGGATTTGAATGATGGCGACAGCCAGAGCGAGGGACCTTGGGAGGGCAAGTACTCGGTGGTCGAGCCCGATGGAACTCCAGGAAAACAGCGCAGGAACCGGTACATCGCCCTCTACTACTACGCCAAGCTATTCATTCTCGACGCGAAAACACTGCAAGTGCTTGAATCGTCACCCTGGTTAATCGATGAAAAAATTTATAACTCATCTTCGGACGCGATCAATATCGCGCGTTCGTTAACGATCGAACAATTGTCGAACCGTCTCGAAGTCTTCGCCGAGAAGGCGAGCAGCGAAGCGCTTAGCCGTACCTTGCGAGGGACCGTCGTGCCCGGCGAAATCAAGCCGGTGCTGCCAGGCCGATAAAGCTCGCCCTATAATCGAGACGCCGTTGCACCAAAGCGGCGAAGCAAGATCCCGCATCGCAAATGATCTAACGCGATGCGGTGACCAACCGGCAGACAGGAACATCGATGAACAAGACGAAGAAGGCGGGCGCCGAGAGCGTCGGCAAGGTCGTGCTGGCCTATTCGGGCGGGCTCGATACCTCGGTCATCCTCAAATGGCTGCAGGACAACTACAAGGCCGAGGTCGTCACGTTCACCGCCGATATCGGCCAGGGCGAAGAACTCGATCCCGCGCGAGCCAAGGCGCTGCAGCTTGGAATCAAGCCCAGCAACATTTTCATCAAGGATCTGCGCGAGGAGTTTGTGCGCGATTTCGTTTTTCCGATGTTCCGCGCCAATGCGGTGTACGAAGGAGAGTATCTGCTCGGGACCTCGATCGCGCGGCCGCTGATTGCCAGGCATCTGATCGAGATCGCGCGCAAGACGGGCGCCGATGCGATCTCGCACGGGGCGACCGGCAAGGGCAACGATCAGGTGCGCTTCGAGCTCGGCGCGTATGCGCTGATGCCAAACGTCAAAGTGATCGCGCCGTGGCGCGAATGGGATTTGTCGTCACGCGCAAAACTTCTGGCTTACGCAGACAAACACGGCATCCCGGTTGACTTCAAGAAGCGCAAGGGTGGCGCACCCTATTCGATGGACGCGAATCTGCTGCACATCAGCTACGAAGGCGGCATTCTCGAAGATCCGAACTTCGAACCCGAAGAATCGATGTGGCGGCTGACGGTGTCGCCCGAGCGGGCGCCTAACAAGCCGGACACCATCGAGCTCGCATACCGACGCGGTGACATCGTCGCGATCAATGGCAAAAAGCTTTCTCCAGGCAAGGTGCTGGCCACGTTGAACCAGATCGGCGGCAAGCACGGCATCGGGCGTCTGGACCTCGTCGAGAACCGCTACGTAGGAATGAAGTCACGCGGTTGCTACGAGACGCCGGGCGGAACGATCATGCTGCGCGGCCATCGCGCAATCGAATCGATGACGCTCGACCGCGAAGTTGTCGCGTTAAAAGACGACTTGATGCCGCGCTACGCACGCATGATCTACAACGGCTACTGGTTCAGCCCCGAACGCCAACTTCTGCAGACGCTGATCGACGAATCGCAGGCAACCGTCAACGGCACGGTCCGGCTGCGCCTCTATAAGGGCACGATCATCGTGACCGGCCGCGAGTCAAAGTCCGACTCGCTGTTCGACGAGGCGATATCGACCTTCGATGAGGATAAAGGCGCCTACAACCAGGCCGACGCCGACGGATTCATCAAGCTGAACGCGCTGCGGATGCGCATCGCGGCGAAGGCAAAAGCGCGCCGTCGCGCTTGAAGACAGCTGGCTGCGCTCGCGGCTGCCGGCACCGACCGGCTGTCGGCGCAGGCTCCAAACTGGCCGTTTGGATGAATGCGCGACGCTGCCATCGTTGGTTATATTTCGCTTGTCTGCAGTGCCGGTGCTCTACGCGTACTCCTCCGCAAGCGAGCTCTCCGACCGGCACGTGTGGGCACTTGTTCATACACCTTGGCCCGCGCACGCGGGCCTTTTTTTTGCACGGAGCAGTCTGCCGGCTGCAAGAAACCGCTAGCATCCGCGCCGATGGAAAAGCGCGTTCGCTTCCGCTCGACCTGGCTGCCCTGGGCGCTGCTCGCGCCGCAGCTCGCGGTGATCAGCATCTTTTTCTTCTGGCCGGCGGCGCAGGCGCTGCTGCAGTCGCTGCAAATTCAGGACGCGTTCGGTGCGAGCCGCCAGTTCGTCGGCCTGGACAATTTTCGTCAGCTATTTGCCGACGAGACGTACGTCGACTCGTTCAAGACGACCGCGATTTTCTCGGTGCTGGTCGCAGGCTTCGGGCTCTCAATCGCCCTGATACTGGCGGTTTTCGCCGACCGTGTACTGCACGGCGCGGCGATCTACAAGACGTTACTGGTCTGGCCCTACGCGGTCGCGCCGGCGGTCGCCGGTGTTCTATGGCTATTCATGTTTGCGCCTTCGATCGGCATTATTCCGTACGCGCTGCGTTCGATCGGGTATGAGTGGAACCATCTGCTGAACGCCGACCACGCGATGGCATTGATCGTAATGGCTGCGGTGTGGAAGCAGATCAGCTACAACTTTCTGTTCTTTCTTGCCGGACTGCAGGGAATACCGAAGTCGTTGATCGAAGCCGCGGCTATCGATGGTGCCGGACCGTGGCAGCGCTTCTGGACAATCGTGTTTCCGCTGCTGTCCCCTGTGACATTCTTCTTGCTGGTGATCAATATCGTATATGCCTTCTTTGAGACATTCGCGATCATTGACGCGTCGACGCAGGGCGGTCCAGGCAAGGAAACCGCGGTCCTCGTCTACAAGGTGTACTACGACGGCTTCAAGGGGATGGATTTGGGCGGATCGGCGGCGCAGTCGGTGGTTCTGATGGCTATCGTTATCGCACTGACAGTCGTTCAGTTTCGCTACGTTGAGAAAAAGGTGCAGTACTGATGGAACACGGCTGATGGTCGAGCGTCGTCCGCTATTGCAGGTGATGACCCACCTCGTTCTGATCCTGGGGGTATTGATCGTCGCGTTTCCGGTCTATATCACGCTGGTCGCGTCGACACACACGGCACAAGCCATCGTGCAAGCACCGATGCCGCTGATCCCCGGCGACCAGATGCTGCACAACTATGCCGCAGCACTGACCGGGAGTAGCGCGGGTGCGGGCTCGGCCGCGCCCGTCGGCCGCATGATGTTCGTCAGCCTGGTCAGCGCGCTGACCATCGCGCTGGGAAAAATCGCGATCTCGTTGCTGTCAGCGTTTGCGATCGTCTACTTTCGTTTCCCGCTTCGAGGCTTTTTCTTCTGGACTATTTTTGTAACGCTGATGTTGCCGGTCGAGGTGCGTATCGGTCCAACCTACGAAGTGGTGTCCGACCTCGGGATGCTGAACAGCTACGCGGGACTCACCGTGCCACTGATCGCATCGGCCACCGCGACATTCCTGTTCCGGCAGTTTTTCCTGACAGTCCCGGACGAGCTGGCAGAGGCGGCACGGATGGACGGCGCGGGCCCGATGCGGTTTTTTTGGGACGTGTTGCTGCCGCTGTCGCGCACCAGCATTGCCGCGCTGTTCGTGATCCAGTTCATTTACGGCTGGAATCAATATCTGTGGCCGCTGTTGGTCACCACGCAGGAAGACATGTACCCGGTTGTGATCGGCATCAAGCGCATGATTTCCGGCGGGGACGCGGCCAATGACTGGAATCTGATTATGGCCACCGCAATCCTGGCGATGCTCCCTCCGGCCGTCGTCGTGCTGCTGATGCAGAAGTGGTTCGTCAAGGGCCTGGTGGAAACGGAGAAGTAAATGGCCTCGATCGAACTCATCGACGTACGTAAGAGTTACGGCGCGTTGCAGGTTGTCCACGGCATCGACGTGAGCGTTGCCAACGGGGAGTTCGTGGTTCTGGTCGGCCCGTCTGGATGTGGAAAGTCGACCCTGCTGCGGATGGTTGCCGGCCTGGAAGAGATCAGCGCCGGCACAATTCGCATCGGCGAACGCGTCGTCAACGATCTCGAGCCGAAGGATCGAGACTGCGCAATGGTCTTTCAGAACTATGCGCTCTACCCGCACATGACGGTGTACGCCAACATGGCGTATGGACTCAAAATCCGTGGCCTCGCAAAGACCGACATCGAAAAGCGAGTCAACGACGCCGCGGCGATTCTTGAACTCGGTGGCTTTCTGCAGCGCAAGCCGCGCCAGCTTTCGGGAGGTCAGCGACAGCGCGTGGCAATGGGACGCGCGATCGTGCGCGAGCCCGCCGTGTTCCTGTTCGATGAGCCGCTGTCGAACCTTGATGCGAAGCTGCGGGTGCAGACGCGCCTGGAAATCCAGAAGCTGCACCGGCGCCTGCGCACCACGAGCCTTTACGTCACCCACGATCAGGTCGAGGCGATGACTCTCGCGCAACGCATGATCGTGATGAACGCCGGGCGCGCCGAGCAGATCGGCACGCCCGATGATGTCTACTCGCGGCCTGCAACGACCTTCGTCGCGAGTTTCATTGGTTCGCCGCCGATGAATCTGATTGCGGGGCGGGTCTCGGCCGACGGCTGTACGTTCGAAGCGCGCGCAGAGACCATTGCCCTTCCGGCTGCGGTGCCTACGCTGGCGGGGCGCGAGGTGACACTCGGCCTGAGGCCCGAGCACATGCGGCTCGGCGGCTCAAACTTCTCGATGCGCGTGGAAACGGTCGAGATGCTCGGAGCGGAGCATTTGATTCACGGCACGATCGCCGGCCAGGACACGATCGTGCGCACCGGACCGCACGAGAATCCGGCGGCCGGTTCGGTATTGACGATCGGCCTCAGCACCGGCACTGCACACTGGTTCGACACCGCTACCGGGCAGCGTCTTTCAGCGCTCGACGTCGAGCCGGCCGTCCTCTAACGCGCTCCTCCGATACTCGCAGTTCGGCTTGGTGCAATCGCCATACAGCGCGAGTGCGTGGCCGTGAAGCTTGAACCCGCGCGTCGCTGCCACCTTCTGCTGCCGGTTCTCGATTTCAGCGTCGACGAACTCCTCGACCCGACCGCAGGTCAGGCACACCAGGTGATCGTGATGCGCTCCCTCGTTCAACTCGAACATCGCGCGGCCACCCTCGAAGTGGTTGCGCGCAAGAAGACCCGCTTGTTCGAATTGCGCCAGCACTCTGTAGACGGTCGGCAACCCGACGTCGATATGCTCCGATACCAGCGCGTTGTGGACGTCCTCAGCGCTCATGTGGCGCACACCGAGCTCCTCGGAACTGCGCTGAAAGATCTCCAGAACTTTCAGCCGCGGCAACGTGGCTTTTAGCCCGATGCTCTTCAGTTCGCTCGATGCGGGAGGAAGACGATTCGACATGGCAGGCCGGTTGTTGGCGGCGCGGTTCGCTATTCGATTGGAGCCCGATTGGAGCCCGGTTGCAGCTCAGTTGCAGCTAGTTGCAGCTCAGTTGCAGATATCATACGAGCTTCGTTGTCGCCTTCGAGTGTTATCCATGCCGATTCCACGTTTCGCGTTCGTCGTTATGGCGACCTTTGCCTTGCCGGGTTGCCAGACGATATCGAGCGTCGGGTCGGGGCTTTCGTCGGGTGTTTCTTCGTTCACCGGATGGGCGCCGACCTTTCTCGGTCCATATCGCCCCGACGTTCACCAGGGCAACATCATCACCAAGGAAATGGTCGAGCAGCTGCGCCTGGGCATGACGCGTGAGCAAGTTCGCTTCATGCTGGGCACACCACTGCTGACCAGCGAATTTCACAAGGATCGCTGGGACTACGCGTATTACCTTAACCCGCGCAAGGGCGAAGTGCAGAACCGGAGGCTGACGGTTTATTTCAAGGACAACAAGCTGGAGAGCTTCAAGTCGGATGAGATGCCACAGGAAATCATGGCGAATGTTCTGATCCTTGGACCCGACGCGCAGAAGAAACCCAGAACAGCTCCGAGACAGCCAGAAAAGGCGCCTGAAATTCAGACTCCACCGCCCGGCCGGGAAGCTACAAATTGAGACAGACACCCTAGACGGTTGCTGATTCAATGAGAGTCGCGATCGCCGGCGCATCCGGCCGCATGGGCCGCACACTGATCGAGGCGGCGCTTTCAAGTCCGGATGCACAGATCGTCGCAGCGCTCGATCGACCCGAAAGCCCGGCGTTCGGAAGCGACTGCGGCACCTTTCTCGGACGCACGACCGGCGTGCTCGTCGACGCCGAAACCAGCGCGTTAAACGGTGCCGATGTGTTGATCGATTTCACTCGGCCTGAGGCGACGCTCGAACATGTCAAGGCATGTTCTACAGCCGGCGTGAACATGGTGATCGGCACAACCGGCTTCGATGATGCGGGCAAGCGCGCGATAGCAGCGGCTTCGAAGGACATTGCGATTGTCTTTGCACCGAACATGGGGATCGGAATCAACACCGTCTTCAAGCTGCTTGACGTCGCTGCGCGAATTCTGGATCAGAGTTTCGATGCCGAAATCGTCGAACTGCACCATCAGCACAAGGTCGACGCTCCATCGGGCACCGCGTTGAAGATGGGTGAGATCATTGCGCGTGCGCGCGGTCGCGAGCTCGACAAGGTCGCGGTGTACGCGCGCCAAGGGAACGTTGGAGAGCGCAAGCCCGGCACAATCGGGTTTGCGAGCCTTCGCGGTGGTGACGCAATCGGCGATCACACTGTGCTTTTCGCAGGAATCGGCGAACGCATCGAGATCACACACCGGGCGTCGAATCGGATGACCTACGCGATCGGTAGCATGCGGGCAGCACGATTCCTGCAGGGCCGTCGCACTGGCCTGTATGACATGTTCGACGTACTCGGACTCGGACCGTCGAGCGTGAGCGAGCGGTAGGCGGAATCGCAGATGGAAACCACCGCACTCGGACTGTCGCATTTCTGGTCGCAAGCTGATGCGGTCATTCGCCTGACCACCTATTTGCTGATGGGGATGTCGATTGCGAGCTGGTTTCTGATCATCTGGAAAACATGGGCATGGATGCGCGTGCGGCGCGCGTCACGCCAGCTCGAAAATTTCTGGACCGCAACATCGGTTGATTCCGCCATTGCGCAGCTCAAGCCGCACGATCGTGAGAATGTGTTCGTCCCACTTGCAACCGGTGCCGCCGGAGCGGCGACCCACCCGGCATCGGAAGGAAGCCTGGCGTCGCAGATCGATCGTTCCGAACTGATTACGCGCGCCTTGCGCCAGCGCATCAACGGTGCAGTCGGCAAGCTCGAGTCAGGGCTCACGATCCTGGCTTCGGTCGGAAGCACCGCGCCGTTCGTGGGATTGTTCGGCACCGTATGGGGCATCTATCACGCATTGATCAACATCGCGCGTTCCGGCCAGATCGCCATCGACAAGGTGGCGGGGCCGGTGGGCGAGGCTTTGATCATGACGGCCTTCGGCCTCGTCGTTGCCATTCCCGCCGTGCTTGCATACAACGCATTCACCCGAGTCAACCGGATCGTGCTGGGTCAGCTGGATGGCTTTGCCCACGACCTGCACGCGACGCTGACGATGGGTTCGCGACTTCCCTCGGAGTCCTAAATGGCATTCGGAAGCTTCGAGCATCAATCAGGCTCCACGCAGCCGATGTCGGAAATCAACGTCACCCCGCTGGTTGACGTGATGCTGGTGCTGTTGGTCATTTTCATCATCACCGCACCGCTGCTGTCCTACGCGATCAAACTCGACCTTCCCAACGATCCCGCATCGGCCGCCGAATCGCTACCGAGCACTATCACACTGTCGATCGACGCCGAAGGCAAGGTCTATGTCGAGTCACAGCCGATGTCCGATGATCAGCTGAGAGCACATTTCTCGGCGGCCGCCAAGGCATCTCCACCGCCCGAGGTGCATGTACGGGCCGACAAGGCGACCCGTTACGAGCGCGTGTCCTTTGTGATGTCGTCGGCGCAACAGGCAGGACTCAGCAAGATCGGCTTTGTCACCGAGCCGCTGAAAGACGCCGCCGCACCGCGCTGAACTACTCGTTCAGCCAGGCGAGCAGCGGCTGCCATTGCTCACGATCCTGCGCAACGCGCGCGGGTGCGATGTCCCATAACGTGAGTCCCTGCGCGGCCAGATGTACGTAGTTCTGCGTTGCTCGCAGATAACCGACCACCGGCAAGCCGAGCCCTTCAACGAACCGATGCAGTTGCTCGGCTGCCCGCGTCCGTTGGTCGACCCGCATACCCAGCACGCCAACCTTTCCCGTCTCGCTTAACGCACCGCGCTCAGCAAGCTTGGCAAGAAAGTTCTGGGTCGCAAAGATGTCGAAAATCGACGGTTGCAGAGGCACGATGACTCGATCTGCCAGCTTCAGGGCGTCCTTTAGGTCGCCCCCTCGCAAGCCTGCAGGCGTGTCGAGCACCACGTGCGTAATGCCGGCCGGCGCTCGGGCGATTCGGCCGTCGCTACGGTCCCACGACTCGATCACCGGAACGGAGGAAGGCCGAATACCGAGCCAGGCAACGGCTGATTGCTGCCGATCAAGATCGCCGAGCATCGTGCGATGGCCCTGACCCGCATAAAAGCCGGCGAGATTCGTGGCGGTGGTCGTCTTCCCGACTCCACCTTTCGGATTTGCGATCAGAATGATCGGCATCAAGCGGTGCGCGCGGCAGTTGCAGAATGCATCAAGACACTTTACGGATCAGCATCGGGAAACGGCGTGCAATCATCACGCTTTCAGCGGTTTTTGGCCAGGAACCCGTCGCAGACTCGTATATTGTCGCAATCACGCCTGAATCGGTAAAACCATGGTGAACGATGCTTGAAGACTTCAATCAACTGACAGCCAAGGTGACACAGCTGGCGGGCGCTGTGCAGTCGCTGAGGTCCGAGAACAAGCAACTGCGCGCTCAGTTGGTCGCGGCGTCGTCCGAGCTCGAGGCGATGAACGGGCGCGTTGACGAGGCTGCACGCCGTGTGGATGCTCTGCTGCAGCGATTGCCCGATCCGGTGAACACGGCAGGCGCAGTGAATCAATGGAAAATCTGAGCGTGTCGATTCTCGGCCGTGAATACCGGCTCGCGTGCACGCCGGATGAGAAGGAATCGTTGCTTAAGAGTGCTGAACTGGTCGACGCCAAGATGCAAACGATCCGCGAAGCCGGCAAAGTGATGGGCGCTGACCGGATCGCGGTGATGGCAGCGCTGCAATTCGCGCATGAGCTGCTGAGCACAAGGCGGGGCGATGGGGTTGAAGTCGGCGACCTGCGCCGCCGCGTGCGCGACTTACTGCAGGTCTGCGATGAAGCGCTGCTGCCGCAGGAGAAATTGTTCTAATTCCACCCGCCGCGTTCGAAGCGACGGGTTAGACTGCGCTTAGGCGTCCAGCCTCTGGGACGCAAGTAATTCCCCTGCGGTGTTCGCGCAAAGGCCTCATAGTTCCTTGAACCAATGCGCTTTGCGC
>JBDUCU010000071.1:0-14930 GCA_040003315.1 Burkholderiaceae bacterium
CGAAACTGGCGGTAGAGGGCGGAGCGGGTTCTTCGCGCCAGTCAGCGGGCGTCCAGA
Organism: Burkholderiaceae bacterium; assembly: GCA_040003315.1. GTDB lineage: Bacteria > Pseudomonadota > Gammaproteobacteria > Burkholderiales > Burkholderiaceae_F > JACCZX01. Next base: position 58 of record JBDUCU010000071.1, read on the forward strand.
TTCCGACCAGGAATATCCACGGACCTGCGTCCGGTCCAAAACGACCCACCGACCACAGTGGGGTCAGCCGCTTCTCGGCGACACCTTTCGGTGCCTTTCCCTGCTCGCAAAGAATCACACCGCCTTTCTTGTCGACGCGGAGGAAACACTCAGCCGCGCCTCTGGCACGGCCTGCGAGCGCCTCCACTTCCTCAGCATCGATCGCCGTGGTTTGCCACATCAGCATCAAAGAGCCTTGACCGTCTCGAGCTTCTTGATCAGCTCCGATGGCCCCCGGTTCCTGCAGCGCGCGTCGCAGATTGCGAATGCGAGCATCGACAGGCCGTTCCGAATTTGCTTCATAAGTCTCCCGTTGCGCTGATGAACGGCTTCGGACTCCCGCGCCGGTTTTGGTGGGGCGATTTTCGATCGAGGCAATAGAGTCGGATTTGCCATCTGGGGCATTTGCATATCCATCTGGGACATTGATCTGACCTCGTCCGATTCCCTTCGCGACGCATGTACGCTGACATTGAAAAGGAGAGGCGGTTGATTCTCATCGGCAGATATCGTTCGCCGTTTACACGCCGGGTGGCGATATCGATGCAGTTGCTGGGCATCGCGTACGCGCATCGGCCTTACACAGCGTGGTCAAACCTGACGGAGGTTCGCGCAGTGAATCCGGTCGGCAGGGTGCCTGCGCTTGTTCTCGACTCGGGCGAGGCGCTCTTCGATAGCAGTGCAATCCTCGACTACGTCGATCAACTGGCAGGACCGCAACGAGCGCTGGTCCCGCCAGCAGAGCCCGAAAGGCACCAGGTCTTGCGAGTGACCGCGTGCGCGCTCGGGGTGCTCGAAAAAGTCGTCGCGGCATTGTACGAGCAGACGATGCACCCGCCGGAGAAAATCCACCCGCCATGGGTCGAGCACAACGAGAATCAGGCGCGTTCCGGCCTGCAGTGGCTGGCATCGCTTCCCCAGTCTCCATCGCTGGCGGGAGCCGCATTTACCCAAGCCGACGTCACCACGATGGCGATGTATGACTTCACGCGAATCGTCAACGCGGGGTTGATTCCTGACGGCGCGTATCCGCGCCTGGATGCGCTCGCAGCGCACTGCAGCGACGTTGCGGCTTTCCGCGACACGCGACCCGTGGCTAGTGTCGACCAGGCCAATCCGTCACTGGACAAAATCAGCAGCTAGCGGTGAGGCACGTGACGCGAACGCTTCGAGCGCATTGGTTGCGCCGGGTGCTTTGTGTTCGAGTCACGCCATGTCGAAGGGCTGCAGCCGAACGTTTGCGTGAACCACCTTGAGAACGCGGCCTGACCGGAAAAGCCCACCAGGTTTGCGATTTCGGAGATCGGACGGTGACTGAGCAGCAGTCTTGTCACCAGCTCGACTCTGACCTCGGTAACGACTGACGAAAAAGTCTGACCGCTTTGCGTCAGGTAGCGGTGCACGGTTCTTCTGTCTACACCGAGATCGTGCGCGACCTTGTCGGCGCTGCAGCTTCCGCTCGACAGCCCCAAGCGGACCAGCTCGCGCACCTTGTCGCTGGCCGAGGCCATCTGGTGCTGCATGATTGAATCCAGGTAGCGATGCGCGTAACGCGCCAGCATGGCATCCGACATCGCCAGCGGAGCATCGAGATCGGCGGAGCGAAACACGATGCCATTGAATTCGTGCTCGAACTCGACTCGGCATCCGAAGAATCGCCGATGTGTCGCGTCGCTCCGCGGTGCGGTGTGCTCGAAGCAGATGCGCGACGGCTTCCAATCGGAACCAGCGAGCTTGCGCACGATGCGGAAGAACGTGCCGAGCGAGAGCTCGGTCACATGACGCGCTTCGAGGCCGGACAAGCGAACTGCCAGCATTAGTACCGCTATGCCGCGCTCGTCCTCCAGGCGCAACTGCAGCGACTCGTTGTGAACCGGTATGTAACGAACGAGCGAATTCAGCGCGGACCGCAGATCGGTTTCCTGGCGTATCACGATGCCGACCGGCCCGAGTATTCCGAGCTCGCGCGATTCCGCCAGGCGCAGTCCGAAGTCCTCCAGCTTTGACAACCGGGCGGAGCGCTCGAGAAGCTCTGTGAACGCCTGCGCCGAAATTCTGGCGTCGAGGTCGTTCAACGATGAAAGATCAAGACCCATCGATCGCGCTAAGCGCTCGGGCGCCAAGCCGAGCGATCGCGCCAGCGGTGCGAACCCCGTCAGAATCTGGCTGCGTGCGAGATAGGGCATTGCGTCAGAGAGGCATTTCCCAGAATGATATGGCGAAGTCCCAGTTTGCAAAGCCAATGCAGTGCGAGCGGCCCAGAATCGTCGCCACCACGACCGCGTTGATCAGGAGGTTTCATGCATTTTTTTGACGACTCACTATTGCCTGAGAACCAGGAAAAGCTGGTTATTCAAGTTGCGCCGTATGGCCCTGAGTGGCTGCCGTCGGATTCCGACGACATACCGGTCAGCATGGACCAGCAAGTGCAGAGGGCGGTGGACTGCTACAACGCCGGCGCCACCGTGCTGCACGTGCATGTCCGCGAGGCCGACGGCAAAGGGTCGACGAAAATTTCTACCTTCAATGAAATGCTGGCACGTCTGCGGGCTGCAGTGCCGAAGATGCTGCTGCAGGTCGGAGGATCGATCTCTTTTGCACCGGAAGGCGAGGGCGCCGCTGCGAAATGGCCCGGCATCGACACCCGCCACATGCTTGCGGAGCTGATGCCGCAGCCGGATCAGGTCACGATCGTCATCAACACCAACCAGATGAGCATGGTCGAGTTGATGTCGAGCGATGACATCGCGGGCACCAGCTTGTCGAAGCCCGAGTACTACAAGGCATACAAGGAGATGGTCACCGAGGCGCCGCCTTCGTTCGTCGAAGAACATCTGAAGCGACTGATCGCCAAGAAGATTCAGCCGCACTTCATGATCGGCAGCATTCACCAGCTCGAAACGGTGGAGCGGCTGATTCGCCGCGGCCTTTACACTGGGCCGTTAGTGTTGAACCATATGGCGCTCGGCGGCGGTTACGCAGGCCGCAATCCGGCCGACATGCTGGAGTTCGTTCGCCGCTGCCCAGACGGGGCCGTGCTGACGATTGAATCGTTGATGCGCACCGTACCGCCGATCTGCACGATGGCGGTTGCACTCGGGCTGCATGTTCGAGTCGGTGTTGAAGACAATCTCTGGCGTAAAAAGGGCGAGCGCTTCACTTCGGTGCAGCAGGTCGAGCAAATGGTTCGCATCGCGCGCGAGCTGGGACGCGATGTGGCGACCGGCGACGAGGCGAAGCGTATCTACAAGATAGGCTCGTACTACGAGAACTCGGACGAAGCGCTGGCGCAGCTCGGCTGGCCACCGAATCGACGCCCGGGTCAGCGCGGCTTTCCAGTGCGCGCACCCGACGCGTCGCGCGAGTCGCGCCAGACTTCCACCTTTGTAGAGGAAGCTTACTGACCGTCAATGCAAAGCAGGCTCCCCGTTGGTTCCGTGTGCTCGACCGCATCGGGCGTTCGACCATTACGTGGTTCACATGCTCGCTGCTGGCACCGATCGTGGCATTCACGATTTACACAGTGGTGATGCGGTACGTCTTCAATAACCCGCCATTCTGGGGTGACACCGTCGCGTTGTTCCGCGACATCTGGCGCGTGCTGCTTGCGTACGCGTTGGCGGTGCGGGATCGCGAAGATATCGCGTCGGAAGGGATCTACAAGTTTTTGACAGCGCCGGTTGTAAACGACACGGTGCGCTGGCAGAAGATGGCCGACAGCACGTTCGCGCGCCGTAATGGTGAGCTAGGCGACTTGCGCGCACCACTGTGTTTTTGGCCAGCCGCACGTCCGATTACGTGACCGGCCAGACGATCTTCGTCGACGGCGGATTCCTAGCCGGCTGACCGGATCTGCCGGCCATCAACGGTCGTCTTCGTGCGCGCTCTGCCAGAGGTCGTAAGCCATCAGGATCACGCCGATCGCGACCACCACGCTCAATGCGAGCAGGTGCAGCTTCAGGACGATCGGGCCCAGGAACACGAGCACGAGGATGGCACCGACAATTCCAAGGATCAGCTTCAGCAACATCGGTTACTCCCCCATCGTGGTCACCGCGGTGGCACCCACGGCGGATTCGAGCCAGCGCGCCGTGCGCAGCAGGCGTGCATCGTCACCGCGCGCTCCAACCAGTTGCGCGCCGATCGGTAGCCCATGCGAGCCGTGCATCAGCGGCAGATTCAGCGCGGGCATTCCGCACAGAGTCCACAGCGTACAAAACACCGGACTGCCCGTGGTAGTGAGGCCACGCGGAGCAACGCCGCCAGCGGCCGGCGTCAGGATTGCATCGTACGACCCGAACAGCTCGGCAAAGCCCTGGTTCAGGATGTCGATGCGCGCCTTCGCGCGCTGATAGTCGACCGCGGAAACAACGCGGCCGCGTTCGAGCAGTGCCCGCAGAACGTCGCTGAGCTGGCCCCGCCCGTGCTCATAATCGTGTTCGAGGTTCGACGCCATCTCGGCTTCCATGATGACCCGATGCCATTCAACGGCTTCGCGCGCGGACTCGGGTAGGTCGACGGTGCGGCAGCGGTCGCCGAGCGCGCTTACCAGTTCGGCAAACGCTTCGTGCGTCTCGGCGTCGGCCTGGTCCCAGACCGGTGTGCGCACGAAAGCGATTAGCGGCGGCAGAGGCGGCGTTTCGGCTGCGACACGGCGCAGCGGTGGCTGTGCGCGCGGTTGAGTATCGGCGTCGGCGCTGTCATAGCCAATCAGCGATTCGGCCGCCAGCGCCAGATCGTCGATCGAGCGCGCAAACACGCCGAGCTGATCGAGTGTGCGCGAAAGCCGCAGAACGCCGGTCCGAGGAACGAGGCCGTGAGTGGGCTTGAAGGCGTGCACGCCGCAATACGATGCCGGCCGAATGACCGAGCCGTTGGTCTGCGTGCCGATTGCCAGCGGGACCATTTCTGCGGCGACTGCGGCGGCCGATCCGCTCGACGATCCGCCCGGCGTGTGTTCGCGATGATGCGGATTGCGAGTCTTGCCCGGCGAGAAATACGCAAACTCGGTGGTGACCGTCTTGCCGAAAACGATCGCGCCAGCGGCACGCAGGCGCGCGACGACCACAGCGTCCTGCAGCGGCATGCGTCCCGCATGCAGCGGTGTGCCGTCCTCGGTCGGCATGTCGGCCGTATCGATGATGTCCTTGATTCCGACCGGAACACCGTGCAGGGCACCGAGTGCGCGTCCCTGCGCGCGATTGTCATCGGCGTCGCGCGCCTGCTGCAATACATGCTCGCGGTCGATGAAAGTCCACGCCTGAATGTCGCCGTCTACTTCGTCGATCCGTGCCAGGCAAGATTCGGCCAGATCGACCGCGGAAAAATGGCCCTCGCGTAGCGCTTGCGCCATTTGCGTGGCAGTCATCCCATGCCGAGTCGCGGTATCCATACCCTAGCGGCCGTAGAACACGCCCGGCAGCCAGAACACGAGCTCCGGGAAAATGTAGACCAGGAACATGGTGACGAACACCATTCCTAGGAACGGGAAGCAGCCATAGAAAATCGTCATCAGCTGCACCGATGGCGGTGCGATGCCCTTCAGGTAATACGCCGACATCGCCATCGGCGGCGTCAGAAACGACGTCTGAAGATTGAGTGCCACTAGGATGCCGAAGAACATCGGATCGATTCCGAAATGCGGCAGCAGCGGCAGGAAGATTGGCACGAAGATGATGATGATCTCGCTCCACTCGAGCGGCCAGCCGAGCAGGAAGATGATGAACTGCGCAAGGATCAGGAAGGTGACCGGGTTCAGATCCATTCCAAGAACGAAATTCTTGATCAGGCCCTCGCCGCCCAGATACGAAAACACCGACGAAAAAGTCCATGACCCGACGAACAGAAAGCACACCATCGCGGTCGTGCGTGCGGTCAGGTAGACCGCTTCGCGCAGCCGTCCCCACGTCAGCGCGCGGTACGCGGCGGCGAGCAGGATGCCCGCCAGCGCGCCGACCGCGGCGGCCTCGGTCGGCGTCGCCAGCCCGAACAGGATCGACCCCAGCACGGCGAGGATCAGCACGGCCAAGGGAACGAAAGCCTTGGCCAGCATCAGCAGGACCTTGCTCCATGGCACGTTGGAGTCCGCCTTCGATAATTTGGGCGCAAGTTTCGGATTCAGCGCCGCTCGAGTTATCACATAAACCATGTAAAGGCCGGCGAGCAGAAAGCCGGGTATCAGTGCGGCCGCATACAGCTTGACGACGGAGATTGCCGACGTTGCCGAATAAACAATCAGCATGATCGAAGGGGGTATCAGAATCCCAAGCGTGCCGCCGGCGCAGATCACGCCGGCGCTCAGCTTCTCGTCATACCCGGCGCGCAGCATCACCGGAAACGCGAGCAACCCCATCAGAGTGACGACGGCGCCGACGATGCCGGTGGCGGTCGCAAACAGTGCGCAGGTGATCAGCGCGGCCACCGCCAGCGAGCCCGGAATCCCGCGCAGTGCGAGCCGTAGGCTGTGGAACAGCTGATCGAGGATGTTGGCGCGCTCCACAACGTAGCCCATGAACAGAAATAGCGGCACGGCAACCAGCACGTCGCTGTTCATTACGCTGAACGTGTTCTGGGTGAACAGGTAGAAGACCCGGTTGTCGAAGATTTCCTGTCCCGGGGTGTAATAGGCGTAATAGCCGAATCCGACGCCCATCGCCATCAGCGTGAACGCGATCGGAAATCCGAGCAGGATGATGAAAATGAAAATGCCCAGCATCAGCAGGGCGATCATCGGGTCGCTCATGCCGGTCCTCCTTTGATCGGTGGATTGGCGGCGATTGCAGCAGCGTCGCTGGTGCCGGGCGCCTGTCCGTGCTGCAGGATCGACTCGAGCTCCTCGACGTCGTGCAGCCGCGCCGGCCATTGGCCTTCGCGCAGGCACAGAATGCAGCGGCAGACTTCGGCGGTACCCTGCAAAGTCAACAGCAAACCGGCAATCGGGATCAGCATTTTCAGCGGCCAGACGGGAACGCCGACCGGACTATTGACGCTGACCTCCTGGATTCGTATCGCGTCGTACGCGTAACCGTAGCCGGCGTAAACCAGCGCCAGCACTCCGGGGAAAAAAAAGATGAAGAACAGCACCAGCGATAACCCCGCCTGCACGCGCGGCCGCCACAACCGGTAGAGGACATCGCCGCGCACGTGGCCATCGCGCGATAGCGTATACGCCCCGGCCATGAGGAACAGCGCGCCGTACATCAGGTAGCTCATGTCGAACGCCCAGCTGGTCGGATTGTTCAGCACATAGCGGACGAAGACCTCGTACGAAGTCCCCAGCGTCAGGATCATGATCAACCAGGCGAAAGCGTGACCGACAGCCTTGCTCAGCTGGTCGATAAAGAAGATATATGAGCGCATACCGGCCGGCTCCCCGCGGTGTAACTACAAAAATGGGGCGGCCCCGAAGGGTGCCGCCCCAATGATCATAGACGCCCGCGTTCGGTTAACCCGCCGGCACTTTGGTGTTGAACACGTGCTCGTAGCCGAGCTTGTAATCGGCGTCGTTGAGGAACCAGTAAAACGCGACTCGCTTGGCCCATGCGCGCTGCGATTCAATCACCTTCTTGAAGAACGGGTCCTCGTCGGAAAGCCGCTTGGTGAGCACGTCCCACGCCTTCAACTGATCGGCGAAGATCGATTTCGGCGTGCGGATGACGTTGACCTTGTGCTTGTTGATCAACTCCTGCAGGTCTTTCGAGTAGTTGTCCATCGCGGTCCAGAAGTTCGACGCGCTGGTCGCTTCGACGGCGTAGCGCACGATCGATTGCAGATCCTTCGGCAGCGCCGCCCAGCGCTTCTTGTTGATGCAGATCTCGAAGAACTCCATCGCCTGGTGGTAGCTACCCATCATGTAGTGCTTGGCGACGTCCTGCGCGCCGAAGCGCATGTCGGAAGTGGGGTTGTTGTACTCGAACGCGTCGATTACGCCGCGCTCCATCGCCGGCACAATCTCACCGCCGGGAAGCTGCGTGACCTTGGCGCCCATTTCCTGCATCAGGTCAGCGGCCAGGCCCACAGTGCGGTACTTCAAGCCTTTGATATCCGCTGACGACTTCAACGGAGTCTTGAACCAGCCCAGCGGTTGGGTCGGCATCGGCATCGCAAAGAAACCGACATAATCGAGTCCGATTTTCTGCAGCAGCTCTTCGTACAGCTGCTGTCCGCCGCCACGGTAAATCCAGGCAAGCGTCTGCTGCGCATCGCAGCCGGTGATCGGCCCCGAGCCGAACAGTGAAGCCACCTTGCTCTTGCCGTACCAGTAGACAGGCACCGTGTGGCCTGCATCGAGCACGCCCTTGCTGACGGCATCGGTGACTTCGAAGGGTTTGACCACTGCGCCCGCGACCAGGTAGTCGATGCGCAGGCGCCCGCCCGCCATGTCGTTGACGCGCTTGACGAACTCCTCTGCCATTTCGTTGAAGATGTCTTTCGGCCCCCACGCGCCCTGCATCTTCAGCACGATCGGGCTCTGCGCCCGAGAAATCATCGGAGCGGCGCCGACGACGGCTCCGCCGACCAGCGTGGTCGCCCGGAGGAATTTCCGCCGGGTCACGGCGCTGTCTTGCTTATCTACACCTTGCGGCACATCGCTCATGATGTCTCCTTATGGTCTGCGAAGAAAGCTTCGGTTCACTGCGGCTTGCCAGCCGCTATCTTGTTATCGATCGCATCAAAACGTCCCCGCCCAAGGCGGCCAGTCATCGGTGATTATAGTCGTCCGGGTAGTCGCCACATCGCGAAGCGCGCGATCACTGATATCGCTTTGGGGCTGAATAGTCAATCAGTGATTGCGACTGCATCTGCTTACGGGCACGAGGGCCCGGATGATCGCGGAAATGTCACTTGGACTCGCAAACACGACGTGGGCACGATCGCCGCCCATACCCTGACCGACCAGAGCCGGATGTCCCTCTGCGGTCGGTGAGCCGTCGAATCAGACCTTCCCCGAAGGAGGCGCTGGAAGCGCTTGCAGTTATGAGTCTGCACGCGCACTCCGTTGTTGAAATGGATGCAAAACCTGTACGCGGCAAGCTCACTGCAATAAAAGTCTTTGTCTCGCCATTCGGATCTTCGCTGACCGCGCGGGACATCGGGCAAGGTACAGCGGTTGAAGCTTGCCGAACTCCTGCCTGATACCCCTGTGGCCGCCCGATGCGGCCCGGCGATCCTTCGAACCGCGTTAGTCGCGCAAGAAACGCGGTAGCCAAAGCGCAAGCTCGGGGATCAACAACACCAGTAAAAGCCCGATGATCTGCAGCACCATGAACTGCATCATCCCAGCATAAATATCCCTCAGATCCCATTCAGGGACCACGCCCTTCAGGAAATACGCTGACAGCGCCACAGGTGGTGAAAGCCAGGCCGTCTGCAAGCACACCGCGACCAGCGTGCAGAACCACACCAGGTCGATCCCGAGCTTTTGCACAGCGGGAAGCAGAATCGGCACGACGATCAATACGATCGGCACCCACTCGAGTGGCCAGCCGAGCACAAAGATGATGCCCAGGATCAAGATCAGCATCGCGGTTGGAGGCAAGTCGAGCGTCAGCAACGACTCGGCGATCAGCGCCGCGCTGCCCAGCCGCGAGAAGACCGCGCCGAAGTAGTTCGACGCGGCGACCAGTAGCAGGATCATGCAGGACGTGAGCAATGTCGAATACGTGGCGTTCTTGAACTTGGCCCATGTCATACGTCGGTAGATCAGCGTCATCACAAGTACCGCGAACGCACCGACCGCGCCGGCGTCGGTCGGTGTTGCGATACCGGCCAGGATCACGCCCAGTGTCGCGAAGATGATGATCATTACGGGCGCGATTCCGACCACGAGTTCGCGCACAACAGCGCCAACGGATTCGGCGCGCTCGTCGAGCGGCAGCGGAGGACCGAGCGCCGGGTTCAGGTAACTGCGCACGAGCGCATAGGTGATGTAGAGCAGCGACAGCAGCAAGCCCGGAATCACCGCGGCGGCGAACAGATCGGTGGCCGGCACGCCCACTACGGGGCCCATCACGATCAACATCACCGAAGGCGGAATCAGGATGCCGAGCGTGCCGCCCGCGGTGATCACTCCGGCGCTCATTCGGATGTCGTAGCCGCTGCGTTTCATCGCAGGGGCCGCCATCACGCCCAGCAGCGTCACCGAAGATCCGACGATGCCGGTCGCGGCGGAGAAAATCGTCGCTGTCACCAGCACCGCGAGATACAGAGAGCCGCGCAGGCCTGCCAGTGCGAGTTGGACGCCACGAAACAACCGTTCCATTAGCCCTGACTGCTCGAGCAGGTAGCCCATGAACAGAAAAAATGGCACCGATGCGAGCGTCGGGTCGCGCATCACCGAGAAAAACTGCAGCGTCATTAGGTGCAGTGCCAATGGACCCAGCGCCACGTAGCCGCCGATGATCGCGACTGCGATCAGCGTGAACGCGATCGGGAAGCCGATGAAAATGGCGCCGAACAGGATCGCGAGCAGCAGCAGGCCGAACCACTCCGGACTCACGTTGCGACACTACCTTCGTCGTGGGCGGGTGCTGGAGCGTCGATCGCCGCGCCGAAGGCGCGCATTGCAGCGCGAATCGTCTCGGCGATGCCTTGCAGCAGCAGTAGCGCCCCAGCGGCCGGCATCATGAACTTGAACGGCCAGACGATCGGCAGCCAGGGGCTGGTGACGATGCGTTCGTTCAACTCGTACGAGCGCCAGAAATAGGCCCATGTCAACCAGGTGAAGACCGCGATTGCGGGAAAGAAAAGCACCAGGTAACAGACAAGGTCGACGCGGGCTTGAGTGCGCGGCGACCAGCGCGAATAGTAGATATCGGTGCGAATGTGGCCGCCGCGCTGCAGCGTCCACGCCGAGCCGATCATGAAGAAAGTGCCGTACAACATGAACGTCATGTCGTAGGCCCATGCAGTGGGCGCGTTGAAAAAGTAACGTGCGATGACCTCCCACACCAGCGACAGCACCATTGGCACAATCAGCCACGCGATCGCTTTACCTGCGAAGCGCGTGACCGAATCCAAAACAGAGAGAAGGCGCAGTTCGGGCAGCACCGTCACCGTTCACGCCATGCGCTTTATCCAACGCCCAGCGGGCGCCACGCTGCGCGCCCGAAGCGAGCGTGAAGCGTGGCGGTCGACCCGGTTAGACGCCGGCGCGCGATTCACTTTTTCGGCTGCGCGGCGAGCGCTGCATTCCCGAGATTGCTGTACAAGTCAAGGATCTTGGTCCAGTAAGGAACGACCGTGCGCGCAAAGTTGCGCTGGGAGTCGAGTACCTGTTTGAAGAATGCATCCTTTGCCGAGTAGCGGTCGAGCACGACGTTCGTAGCGCGCACGAACTCGGGGAAAAAATCCTTCGGCGTGTCGTGGATCTCGACTTTGAATTCGTTGCGCAAACGGACGACTGCCTGCGCATTGCGGTACACGTTGTACGTGTAGGTTTCCGTCATCGACGCCATCGCGGCCGTACGGATGATTTCCTGCAGGTCCGGCGACAGTTTGTTCCAGACCGTCTTGTTGATCAGTACCTCACCAATGTCGGTCGACTGATGCAGGCCCTGCAGGTAATAGTGCTTCCACACCGTCTGCAAGCCGAGGTTCATGTCGTCGGCAGGACCGATCCACTCGGCCGCGTCGATCACGCCACGTTGTGCGGCGGGGACGATCTCGCCACCCGGCAGCGCGACTGCGGAAACTCCCATTTCCTTGAAAATCTCGCCCGTGATTCCGGGAGGCGCGCGGTACTTCATCTTCTTGAAGTCCGCCGTCGAGTTGATCGGCGTCTTAAACCAGCCGAGCGGGTCAGGTCCCATTGGCTGCACAAACAGCGGCTCGACGTTAACCTTCAGAATGTCGGTATAAAGCTTTCGGTATAGCTCGTAGCCACCGCCTTCAAAGATCCATGCGATGTGCGATAACTGGTCGAGTCCAACGCCTGCGCCCGCCATCGGGTTGCTGAAAAGCCCGGCCGCCGGGTGCTTGCCTGACCAGTAATGAGTCCAGGCGTAGCCGCCTTCGACGATTCCTTTGTCGACCGCGTCCAAGATTTCGAACGCAGGCACGATCGCGCCATCGGGCAGCATCTCCATCTTCACGCGTCCAGCTGACATTCGATCAACGCGTTCGCCCATCTTCTTCAGTAGCTCGAAATAGATGCTGGCCGATGGAACGGCCGCCTGAATCCGGATGCGGACGGGTGCCTGCGCAGTCTGCGCCTGCGTGGACCCCCATGCGAAACCGGTAATCAGCAACGCACCTACGATGTGGAATAACCTGTTGAGCATCATCTGGACTGATCTCCTCGACGAACCTTTAGATCCTGGCAGAAAAACGGGAAACGGCCCTTGTTCGACCGCTGCACCCAATATAGATGTGCGATCGACAATAGACAACAGAGTTGTTGCACCGCCAACGATCAATTTCGCCTTTCGACATCGTTGAACGCGTCAGTACAAAGAGCTCGCTCCACGGACGGAAGTTCGTACGATTACATTGTGGTCGGCGCGGGCTCGGCTGCATCGCAGTAGGCGCCGGCCGGCCAGTTGTACTCGCAGCAAGCGCGTGCTGCTGCTCGACGCGGGTCTCCCGGATGCCGCGGTCGGGATCAGTTCCTGCTGCGGCTGCTGCTGGTGCTTGCGTGGGGCATCATCTTCCCCCCAGCTTGCGCTATGGTGCGAGCAGCTCTACGGTGAGTGATGCGATGATCGAATACCTGAAGAAAGCGGCGAAGGCGCCGGAGACCGAATCCGGAGAAGCTAGGCGCGTCGTCGACGAGATGTTGGCGAACATCGCCGTGCGCGGCGAAGTGGCGGTGCGCGAATACGCTCGCAAGCTGGACGGCTGGACCGGCGAGATCATAATGAGCGCCGATGCGATCGAACTCCGCGTTGCGCACATCGACGGCGGTATTAAGCGCGACATCGAGTTCGCAACCGCGCAGGTGCGCCGCTTCGCGCACGCGCAGCGCGAGTCGATGCACGAGTTTTCGACCGAAGTGCACCCGGGGTTGATCGCGGGACAGCGGCTGATTCCGTGCAACGTCGCCGGCTGTTACGTGCCGACCGGTCGCTACGCGCACATTGCATCGGCCTACATGACTGTGGCGACGGCCAAGGCCGCGGGAGTCCCGACGGTTATCGCTTGCTCGACACCGTACAAAGGCGAAGGCATCCATCCGCACGTGTTGTACGCGATGAAGGTCGCAGGAGCGGACATCATCATGACGCTCGGCGGTGTGCAGGCGATTGCGACGCTCGCGCACGGGCTGTTCACCGGTCAGCCGGCCGACATCATCGTTGGCCCGGGCAACAAGTACGTCGCAGAGGCGAAGCGTGCACTGTTCGGACAGGTCGGCATCGATGTGTTTGCAGGGCCGTCCGAAGTTGCGGTGATTGCCGACGACTCGGCTGACGCCGCGCTGGTTGCGAGCGATCTTGTCGGCCAAGCGGAGCATGGCCACGAGTCTCCCGCTTGGCTACTCACGACATCGCGCTCGCTGGCCGAAGCGGTGTTGCGGCACGTGCCACTGCTTATCGATGCGTTGCCCGCAACGGCGCGCGACGCCGCCGCCGCCGCGTGGCGTGACTATGGCGAAGTCCTCGTGTGCGGCAATCGCGAAGAGGTCGTGCAGGTGTCCGATCGCTACGCGCCCGAACATCTCGAAGTGCACGCAAACGATCTCGACTGGTGGCTCGAGCATCTGACGTGCTACGGCTCGCTTTTCCTTGGCGAAGAGACAACGGTTGCGTTCGGCGACAAAGCGTCGGGTCCGAATCACGTATTGCCGACGCGCGGCGCGGCGCGCTATTCGGGCGGCCTGTCGGTGCACAAGTTCATCAAGACGGTTACTTGGCAGCGTATGACGCGTGCGGCGAATCACGTAATTGCGCCGACCACGGCGCGGATTTCTCGGCTTGAAGGGATGGAGGCGCACGCGCGCACCGCCGATGATCGCCTCGCGAAGTATTTCCCGCGTGATCGCTTCGAGCTCGGCGAACCCGTACGCAATTGACCGCGTCTCTATTTGATCTTAAGGGTCGAGTGGCGCTGGTTACCGGCGCTAGCTCGGGCATCGGCCGCGAGATCGCGCTGGCATTGGCAGAGGCGGGAGCAGCGCTGGTGCTCGTTGCTCGGCGCGCTGCGCGGCTCGCCGACACGCAGCATCAAATCGAGGGCAGTAGCGGCCGTGCGGCTGCAATTGATGCAGACCTCGCCGATCGCAAAGCGCTGCGCGCGATGTGCGAACGAGCGCCGTACTTTTTCGGGCCGCCCGACATCGTGGTCAACGCCGCCGGCGTCAACCTCCGACGGCCGATCGAGGAAGTCGGCGATGCCGACTGGGACGCCACGATGGCGAGCAACCTAAGCGCGCCGTTCTTCGTTGCGCAGGCGCTCGCACCAGCGATGATTGCCAAAGGCTGGGGCCGCATCATCAACATCGCTTCGCTGCAATCGCAGCGCGCGTTTCCGATGGGTGCAGCATACGGTGCGTCAAAGGGCGCCATTGCGCAACTGACGCGCGCGCAAGCCGAAGCGTGGTCCCGTTACGGAGTCAACGCGAACGCAATTGCGCCGGGTTTCTTTCCGACTGCATTGACCGAACCTATCGTGAACGATGCGACGCGCTGGAAGAAAATGGCCGACAGCACGTTTGCCGGGCGTAATGGCGAGTTGCGTGATGTGCGCGGCACCGCCGTGTTCCTCGCCAGCCCCGCGTCCAACTACGTAACCGGTCAGATCATCTTTGTCGACGGCGGATTCTCTGCGGGCTGAAGAACTACGCTATCTGTGGCTTCAGCGGTTGAGCGTGAATAGCGAAATCTCGGGGACGAAGCCGA
>JBDUCU010000072.1:0-14845 GCA_040003315.1 Burkholderiaceae bacterium
GATGCCCATTCCCTTCTCAGGATGGCTGACGCGAACCAATGCGACTCGTGCGCTCACTTCAATTTCTTCTCCTTGTGCCGCAGAACAGCCTCCTCGATCGAATGTGACTGTGTCAGAGACGCATCCTTTTTCGCCATTTCTGCCAGCTCGCAGTAGTGGCGCTGCAACGTCGCGAGTTCTGCTGACGTTAAATTTTCTACGTCGATCAAGCGATTACTGGCGCCGGCAATCGACGCGACGATTTCGTTCAGCTTGAGCTCCAGCGCCTGAGTGTCCTTGTTCTGCGTTTGCTGGATCAGGAAGACCATCAGGAACGTAATGATGGTGGTCCCGGTGTTGATGACCAGCTGCCAGGTATCCGAGAACCCAAACAGCGGGCCCGTGACGGCCCATAACACGACGATCAAGAAAGCTGCGCCAAACATCCAGGGCTTGCCGCTCCATTCGGTGATCGTATGTGCAGCTTCTTCCCATTTCTGAATAAATCGTTTGGACTTTTTCTTCATTGAAGCCTCCTTAGCCCAGCAGCTTGAATAACACGATCGCCGCGCACGCGCTGATCACACCGGCCAGCAGGTTGCGCCGCGTAAGTCCGAAATACACCAGCAATCCGAATGCCGTCGCGGCCAGTCGCTCGCCCAGGCTCGTTGTTGCGACCACGCCGACGGGTTCGATCAACATGCGCGACACCAGCCCCGCGACCATCGCGAGCGCCACGCACCCCATCCAGGTGAGCGCCTCGCCATTCGGATCGAGGCGGTCCGCAATCGCGACGCCGAGCGCACGCCAAAGGTAGGTGCCTGCAGCGCAGGCAAGCACGAGCAGCACCAGTTCAACCACGGCGCCGCCTCAGGCGGTGCAGAGCGTATGCAGCGCTGCCGCCGACGAGCCCCGCGGCAAGTACGCTCCATTGCGGCGCGAGTACGTACGCGACTGGTCCGGTGATTGCGCCCGCCGCCAGGGAGACGCGCCCGATCGAAGCCTTGGTTTCACCGGTCAGGATCAGCAGAAAGTAGATCGGATTCATGAACACCAGGCCCAGCTTGACGAGCTCGCTCATATGGGCCGCGACGAAATATCCAGCGGCACTCGTTGCAGCGCACGCGAGCCAACAGACCAGCGCGAAGCCTACGAAGTACGGCAGTCTCTGTTCAGCCGGCAGCTGCGGGCAGCGGTTCACAGCGACCACCCAGCCCGTCATCGCAAGAAGGTGCGCCGACGCGTACATCTGCCAGCTCGAGTAGCGCGGATGCCGCATCATCGTCGACAGCACCGTAGTCATCGGCAGGAAACGCGAAGCCGACAGACTGACCGCAAGAACGATCAGCACGAACTGCGCGTTCACCGCATACATTTCGAGCATGATCAGCTGGCCGGGTAGGGCCCAGATCACCAGCGACGACGCCACGATCAAAGGCAGCGGAAAATCAAAACCCGAGGCCAGCGCGCCGTAGCCGAGATAGCCCGCTGCCAAGACCGCAATCGGCGCTCCGATCGCCTCGCGCGCACCCGCCGCCAGCGCCGCGCGCGGGGTGCGGTAATCGATCGTCGGCGAGTCGGTGTGCATGTCAAGTTTAGATTTCTTGTCCGATGCTGCAAACCCGAATCGCAATTCGGGCCGTCGCTGTCCTAGTGTCTCAAACTGGCAGAAGGCACGCCCGCTGCTAGCAAACGATCGGGTATGGTGAATGGTGAAGGGTGAAGGGTGATGGCATGGGATTGCGCTTCGATGTGCTGAGCTCGGCATTGATCTGCAGCGCACTCTGGCTGGGCGGGTGCGCGGCAACGATGGATGCGCGGGTTGGGCGAGCGATCGCTTCGGAGTTGCCGAAGGTGGTCGGTCCTGCGGCCCATTACGACGTCGATGTCGAAGGTGCGCGAGACAACGGCGAGATCGCCGAGATCCGGCGCGTACACGTGATCGGCACGCGCGTGCAGCGCGAAAAGTCGCCGGTGATTGATCAGATTGAAGTCACGATGTCCGACGTCGTCTTCAACCGCAAAGAGAAGCGCCTGCTGAGCCTGGGCGCCGCCGATGCAAACGTGCGCCTGCTGCCGTCGGACATCGCTGCATTTCTGGATGCACGGCCCGGGCTGGATAACGTGATCGTCACACTTTATCCGCCGTATGAAATCGCCATCGAAACGCAATTCGCGGTGGCTGGCTTTGTCCTTCCCAGAGCGACCAACGCAAAAATTCGCGGGCGGCTGGTTGTCAGTGACGGCGTCCTTAAGATGGAAGTTGTCGACCTGCGCGTCGCCGGGTTTCCGGTCGGCGCAATTCCGACAGTCATCGTCGAGAGGCTGATCAATCCGCTGGTCGACTTATCCGCTCCGCCGGCAGCGGCGCGGATCGCTTCGGTGCAAGTGACGCCGGACTCTGTATTGCTGACGGCGTCCAGCGCTTTGTCTTCGAGCGGATCGTTGACGATCGCATGCGCGCGCCTGGAGGTCATATGCAACTGAAGGGCTCCTTCCACTGCGGCGCAGTGAAGTTCCGCCTGCAATCCGATTCGCCCGTTCCCTTCATGCACTGCTACTGCACCATCTGCCGCAAGACCGCGGGCGGAGGCGGCTAGCGATCAACCTCGGTGGCGACGCCAGCACGATGTGCCGAAGGGGAAAAAGCATGTGCATTGCCGCGAATGACCGGGGGAATCGTTGAAGGAATGGCGCGAGCGGCACGCGTCGTCGCCGAGGTAAGCGCGCATCGTCCAGATGGCCGAGTTGCGTCGGCATCACCCGCCAAATCCTCGCCGAAGCGCCTCCAACCGCGATAGTCCGCGCATTCCCCACCGCTTTTCAGCCCGTGCCGACCGGGCCAGTCACAGTAAAAAGCGGAATGTCCAGCCCCGCACCTCGTCCGTCGACGCCTCGTCCGTCGAAGCCCCGCGCGCCGGTCGCCAAGACCGTCGTCGCTGCGCCTCAGCGCGCTCGGCTGATCGATCTGCCGCGACTGCGCAGCGCCAATCCGCCGCAGCGCATCCAGCTGATCGCGATCGGCTCTGTGATGGTGGCGTGGGTGGTGTTCACGCTGTGGGCAGCATCATTCTGGTTCAACGCGCTGGCCGATGCAGTCGGTTTCGCCGCGACGATCTTCTTCATCATTGGCCTGGCGCTGATCCCGAGCGTGATGAACATGTTCGTGATGTCCTCTCTTCTGATGGACCGGCGCCCGCCGCGCCGCGCGCTCGCGAAGTACCCGCCGCTGTCGGTGCTGATGTACGTGCGCGACCACGAGCAGTCGATCAATGAAACCATTGAAAGCATCCGCCGCCAGGAGTATCCGGGGCCGTTCGAAGTCATTCTGATCGATGATGCATCGGCCGATCGCACTGCGCACATCGTGCGCGGCATGGGCTACCGCTGGATCAAGGTGCTGCGCCAGAGCAAGGGCCGCGGCAAGGCGGCAGCGCTCAATCGCGCACTCGAAGCCGCGCAGCACGACCTGATCGTCACGCTCGACGCCGACGCCATTCTGTTCGGCGATGCGCTGTGGAGCATGGTCGAGCGCTATGTTGCCTCCGAACCCGACGTGCGAGCGATCTCCGGCTGCGTGCTGGTGCGCAACTCGCGCGAGAACTGGCTGACACGCGCGCAGGAGTGGGATTACTTCCACGGGCTGGCGTCGATGAAGCGCATGCAGTCGCGTTATCAGGGCACCGTCGTCGCCGAAGCGGCGTTCACCATCTACGACCGCGCGGTGCTGAAGGAAGTGGGCGGCTGGCGTGCTGACGAAGCCGAAGACGTTCTGGTGACGTGGGACATGCTGCGTCGAGGCTGGCGCGTCGGCTTCGCCGAAGACGCATGCTGCTTCGTCATCGTGCCGACGGACATGAGCACGTTCATGCGGCAGCGCGTGAAGCACGCACGCACCATGCTGCGCGCGCTGCGCGAGCTGCCGCGCGAGCTGATCACACGCAAGTCCACCTTCTTCGTCTGCTGGAACCTGCTGTTCCCGTTTACCGACCTCGTATTCACGCTCGCCTTCGTGCCCGGCGTGATCTTTTCCATCGCATACAGCAGCAACCTGCTGATGGGGCCGATGGCGGCGACACTGCTGCCCGCCGTACTGCTGCTCAACATGGCGATCTTCTTCGTGATGCGCTCGATGTTCCATGACCACGGACTGAAGATTCGGCGCAACGTCGGCGGCCTGCTGATCTACATCTTCGGATACAGCGTGCTGCTGCAACCCGCGCGTGCGCTGGGCTTTCTTGCCGGGCTGTTTCGCCCCCGCTCAGCGAAGGCGAGTTAGCTGCTGTCTCTGCGCTGACGTACGCTCTCCGAATCACCCGCGTGGGTGACCGGCGTCATGTGCGATGTCGCGCGGAACCCGACGCCCTGATGTGTAGATGCGCTCCTCGCCCGCCACAATGGAACTGCTGCCGCGCTGGGCGATCGCGGAGCGAGACGCGTTTTGTAACGCTCACTTCGTCAGGCCCGGCAGCCACAGCGAAATCGCCGGTGTGTAAGTAGCGAGCAGAAGTGCGAAACACATCGCGCCGTAAAATGGCCATAGCTCTTTCGACACCTGTTCCATCGAAACCTTGCCGATCGCACAGCCGACGAACAACGTTGTCAAAGATGTAGCATCAACAGTCAAAACCATTGGGACTTGTCGACCACGTTTCGCAGCGGCTGTCCGGCCAAAAAGCGGCGGCAATTCTCGAAAAGAATATCGTAGCGTCGGTCGTCGAGATAAGGACCATAACCGGCCGTGTGCGGCGTGATCAGCACGCCGGGCATCGTCCACAACGGGTGATCTACGGGCAGCGGCTCCTGTTCGAAAACATCGAGTGCAGCACCGGCGATTTCCCCGGCGTCGAGCGCTGCAACCAAATCATCCAGACGCGTGGTCATGCCGCGACCAATGTTGATGAAGAAAGCGCCGCGCTTCATTAGCTGGAATCGCGCGCGATTCATCAGGCCTTCGGTCGAAGGAGTGTGCGGCACGGTCAAAATAACGAAATCCGCACGCGGCAGCAGCGAGTCGAGCGCTTCTTCCCGATGCAATTCGTCCACGCCGGGCGGCGCTTGTGTTCGCCGCGCGTCGACTCCGAGCACTCGCATTCCGAAGGCGGTGGCGAGCCGCGCAGTCTCCGTGCCGATCCCGCCCACTCCGACGATCAGCGCTGTCGCTTCGGGCAGGTGGACCACGCCTGTGTCAAGCGGCGCCGGAAGCCATTCCCGCTTTAACTGTTGCGGTAGGTATCGATGCAGGCCGCGCGCGAAGGCGAGAACGAATGCCATGATGTGCGCGCCGATATGGTCATTGAAGATCTCGCGAAAATTTGTCACGACTACGGGATGCGCGATCAACTCTGGGTAGTACCAGCCGGCGCGCGGCGCGGCCTGCGGTGCCTGAATCCAGCGCAGCTGAGAAGCCGCTTGCAGCAGCTTAGGCGGCACGGTGCCAAACGCGGCATCTGTCCGCGGCATGGCTGCCGCGGCTTCTGTCTCATTCTCGGCAACGACGACCGACACATTCGGTTGCTCGGCCGCAAGACGCTGCGCCCACTCGCGCGTGGTCTGGGTCTGAGGCGGCAGCATCAGGAGCGTCGTCATTATCTGGCGAACGATGCCACAGTCGCACCGACGATGTCTTCATCGCGCTTGTAGTGCCGGGGGTGTGGTGCGCCCGCTGCGCCAGTATGCGAACGAAGGAAGAAATGTTCGGTTGAAAGATCAACCAAGGTGGCGGGACCGGGAAGTAAGGGTACGTCTGGCTGGCGTGATACGCGCCCCGCGCCCGTCACGCTAGATTCGCTCGAACTCGCCGTGCCGCCCTTGGCCGGATGAGAAGCGGCCGGCGCCGGCTGCGCCTTCCGCGAAGTGCGCTTCCACGCCGGCAGCCCACTCTCTCTTGAGTGCTTCGTGTACAGAAAGGCCGTGCCCTTCGTACACGCTGCGACGATCGGCCAGCACAGCAGCCTGTGGAAAGCGCGCAATCGAATGCGCCAGCGCCTCCGCGGCCGCACGCGCCGTGCCGCGCGGCACGACGCGCTCGCACAAGCCGATTCGCAGCGCCTCATCAGCCTCTACCTTGCGGCCCGTCAGCACGATGTCCATTGCGCGCCCGAGTCCCACCAAGCGCGGCAGCCGCACTGTTCCGCCGTCGATCAGCGGAATGCCCCAGCGGCGGCAGTAGACGCCGAAGTACGCATCGTCTGCCATCACTCGCATGTCGCACCACATCGCGAGCTCCATGCCGCCGGCAACCGCAGGGCCCTCAACCGCGGCGATGACCGGCTTTGAAAGCTCCAGGCGCGAGGGCCCCATCGGGCCGCGCGGCGCCGATGCGGCGCCCATCGTAAAGGCCAGCCGCTCGACGATCTCTGCACGAAACCGTTCGCGCTCGGTAAGTTCACTCGCGTACTTGAGATCCCAGCCCGCGCAAAACGCGCCACCCTCGCCATAGAACACCGCCACCTTCGCACCCTGGTCGTGGTCGAACGCGAGAAATGCGGCGGTCAACGCATCTGCTGTTTCTGGATCGACCGCGTTACGCGCGTTGATGCGGTCGTTGATGATGGTCGCGACTTCGCCATTTTTTTCGATGCGAACGGACATGGGATTCTCCGGATGCGGATCTATCGAGACGATGGCTCATACTTAAACGATGAACGTCACAAACCGTTCTTTGCTTCGCGCCAGGCCGCGGTCAATGCCTACCGTGTGTCACCACCGCCTTGCGCACCAGTGCGATCGTGCGTGCTTGTGGATCGACGCGTATCACGTCCCGGTTAGAAAACTGGTCGAGCGCGTTGATCGACCACCCTTCGGTGATCGGGATCTTCGCCAATACGGCTCCCTGCACCATCACCGGATTGAGCTTGCCGAAGACCAGCGCCTTTGGCGCAATGCCTTTGTGCAGCAAGTCTAAGAAGGCCCATCCACCGGCCACACCGCCCTTGACCGTGGGAATGACGAGGACTCGATCTTTGATCGAAAGGCCCTCCGCACTGTGGCCGATCCGCGAGATCACGCCGGTCAGCCGATCGAGGTCATAGCGCGGGCTGAATCCTTCGCGCATCACTAATGCTTCGCCTTCGACCGGCTCGCCATAGCCGCGCAGAACCTTGAGCGTGATGATCACTTCAGTGCTCCAGTGCAAGCAATCTCGACGCATTGCTCGGTACGCCGCAACACGGTGTTGAAGCGATGCGCGGTAATCGTGTTGACGAGTTTTCCTGAGTTGGAAATCAAGTTGACCCAGCCGTTTTCCTCACGAATGCGCGACAGTCCCTGCAGGATGTAGAAGCACACGCCTTTCAGGAACGTCACGCCCGCGGCTTCCAGGGTGTCGACGTAGCCAAGGCGCTTGGCGTCGCTGTGAATGGCGTGATTGGTCGTGATGAACGCGCGCATGTCTGGAGCGACGCTGCGGCCGGCGAAGAGCTGCGCCAGCCGCTGGATCTCGAACAGCGATAGCTGCGGCCCGGAGAACACGACGACGTTATTGCGGCCGTCGGCATACCGGTAGCTTCGATATACGGCGTCGAGGTCGGCATCAGTTACGGTCATCGTATTGCGCGGCGTGCTACCGCCAAATGCCGTGTCGGACGTCTGTGCTTCCGGTGTGACGCCAACTATGTGAAACATCGCCATCGATCCATAGCTCGCCAGCGAGGTACCAAGATGTTTGAGCGAATCCGAGAAGGGCATGTCGGTAACGCCGCGAAACACCGGCACCGCGAAGTAGTCCTGATTCGGATGACCGACGATCTTGCCAAGCGCACCCCAGTCGGCAAGGTCTTGCATTTTGGCTTCAACGTCCACCGCGATCGTGCCCTTGCGCACCGCATCGAGATGAAAACCGTATGCCGGCGTGCGGCCCGTGAGCGAAGCTGCAATATTCGCCTTACCGGCCTCGAAGTTCGTGCGCGCTCCGAACACCGAGTTTGCGTAGATCACTGTCCCGGTATCACCCCACGCAACGTGCTCGCCGAGCTTTGGCTGGTAAACAGTCTGGTAGTTAATGCAGGTGTCGGTGGGCGCCATCCGCATTTTTGCGTAGTGCATCAGCACTTCACGTTCTTTCTTTTCTTCGGCGGAGTTCTGCCTGACATCGCTGATGTCGCCGAAGTGCATGCACTGCGCGTTAGTTGACGTCGGCACCACGCAATGCACGTGCTCCTCCGAGTATTGACGCAGAATTCCGAGGCCGGCATCGCCCATCACCTCGATGTCGCCCATTACGTGGACGTTCGTCACCGGCACGAAGCGCTCTGCTTCGAAGAACGATCCGACTTCAATCTGAAAATGGATTGCGTCCTGGATCGCGCGGCCGCGCTCTCCGCGCAGCATCGCTTGCTCGTCCGCGGTCAACCGCATCGTGCCCGTGTTCATGTCGTTGCGCGTGCCCCGCCCGCGGTCAAGCGACGAGATCAATCCACCGTGGCACCCGCCGCCTTGACGATCGGCGGCCACTTTGCCATATCGTTGCGCAGATATTGCGTCAGGTCGGCCGGGGTGGCGCTCGTGTTCACCTCGAGCCCCACCGCATTCAACCTTTGGACAATCATCGGGTCCTTTGCAGCCTTGGCGAACTCGGCGTGCAGACGCGCGATGATTGGGGCAGGCGTGCCTGCGGGCGCGACCACGCCGAACCATTGCAGCGTGGTGAAGCCGGGAACGCCGGATTCGACGACGGTCGGGACTCCCGGCAGCGCTGGCGAGCGCTTATCGCCCGTTACAGCCAGGGCCTTCAACTTACCGGCCTTGATAAAGGGCAGCGCAGGGGCCAGGCCAAGCACCGCAAGCTTTACTTGTCCGCCGACGACATCGTTGATCGCCTGACCGCCGCCCTTGTAAGGAATGTGCGTCATGTCGATGCCGGTCAGCATCTTCAACTGCTCGCCTCCCAGGTGCTGCGCAGTGCCGTTGCCCGACGACGCGTACGGCAGACCCGGATTGGCTTTCACGTAGTCGATCAGTTCCTTCATGTTGTTTGGCCCAAACGACGGGTGCGCGACGATCACATGCGACCCGACCGCGAGCAGCGAGATGTGTGCAAAATCCTTGATCGGATCGTGGTTCAGTTTTTTGTACAACGCCGGCGCGATAGTGTTCGAGTCAAGCCACATCTGCAGCGTGTAGCCATCGGGCGCGGCACGCGCGACGAAATCGGTGGCGATGTTGCCGCCGTTGCCCGGCTTGTTTTCCACCACGACCGTCTGGCCGAGCTGCTCGGAAAGCTTCTGCGCAAAGATTCTCGAGATCACGTCGGTGACGCCGCCAGGCGGGAAACCCACGACAATCGTGATCGGTTTTACCGGATACGTCTGCGCGAGCGCCGGCGCAGCATTCATAGCGAACAACGCGCATGCCACAGCGGCCCAGACACGGAATAGTTTCATCTAAATTTCCTTTCTAGCGTGTTTCACACTGCATCGAAACGTGGTGCCGTCGGCGTCTCGCCTGGGTACCCGAGCATAAGGGCAGTTTCTCGCCCGCCGTGGCGTGCGACGAGCGCGTTCTGGTCATCCTTCGCACGGCGGTCGACGGCTTCGGGGTCGAGCATGCGACGCAACGCTTTCTCGAACGCCGCGAGCTCGTCGGCGTATGACGGGTCCTCGGCGAGGTCATTCATCTCCTCGGGATCGGCTTCAAGATCGAACAGCTCGGGTCGATAGCCGACGTAGTGGTGATATTTGTAGCGCCCTCGCACCAGCATGAACGCGCCGCTGATGGCACCGACGGCGTGGTATTCGCTGAGCACAATGCGATCGGGATCGTCGGGTGCGTCGGCGACATCGAACAACGAGCAACCCGGTAGCGTGCGCTCCCGTTCGACCGGCGGCACTCCGACCGCTCGAAGAAAGGTTGGATAGAGATCAATCAGGTTGACGTTCGTGCGCGACACCTTGCCCGCCGCGATGCCCGGTCCTGCCATTAGCAGAGGAATACCGGTCGATTCCCGGTACAGCACGTCCTTGTTCCACAAGCCGCGCGTACCCAGGTTATCGCCATGATCGCTGCTGTAGATCACGCGCGTCGTCTCCGCGAGTCCCGTGCGTTCGAGGACTGCGAGCAGACGGCCGATCCGTTCGTCAAGAAACGTGATCAACCCGAAGTAGCATGCGATCGCGAGCTTGCGCCGCTCGTCCGACCCCAGCGTTGCGTCGTGATCCCAATGGCTCGCCATGCGTTCGATCCACGGATGCCGGCGGTAGCCGTCACGCGGCAGCAGCTTCGGCAGCGAAATCTTGTCGAGCGGATAAAGATCGAGATACTGCTGCGGCACCACCAGAGGCATGTGCGGTGCAACCAGGCCTACGAACAACAGCCACGGCTTCGCATCGGGTGTTTTGGTGTGATCCTCGAGCCACTTTTCCGCGAGCTGTTCAATGCGCTCGTCGTAGCGGTTGTAGTTGGACGTGCCGGCTCCGACCTTGTCGTACAGCGCTGACCGACCAGCCTTGTAGGGCATCGGATCGCGCACCGAACCCCACAGCTGGCCAATGCCGTTCAGGATGTGCATCGGCTCGTACTGGCGATCGAAACCGGTCGGATCAGTTGCATTCGAGTAGTGCAGCTTGCCGATCGATTCCACACGCATACCGGCATCCTGCATCCGGTGACCCCAGCCCGGCACGCGTCCGTCGTAGGCGATCGCGTTATCCCAGTAGCCGATCTCATGCACATAGCGGCCGGTCGCGAGGCTTGCGCGCGCGGGCACGCAAACCGGACACGGCGTGTAGGCGTTGGCGAAACGCGTTCCGCGCGCGGCGAGGCGATCGAGGTTCGGCGTCTTGATAAACGGGTGACCGGAGCACCCCATATAGCGTGGGTCGTGCTCGTCGGAGAAGATGAACAGAACGTTCGTCGGTTTCATGCGGCTCATCGGAAAACGTCAGGTCGGATCAACGTGCACAGCGGCCTCAGCCGCTTCGGCGTGCGCGCGGGTACGCGTGTTCTCGGCATCAAACGCAATCCCCGCGTCGAGCAAGGCCTCGATCTCCTCCGCAGTCATTCCTGCGTAGCGGCGCAGCACGTCGATCGTATCGATGCCGATTTCGCCGCCGGCATGGTGAACGTGTCCGGGCGTCTCCGAGAGTTTCGGCACCGGTGCTGACATCGCCACCGAGTCCCACTCACCACCTCCCGCATGGACGATTGCGTTGCGTGCTGCATAGTGCGGATCATTGAAGATGTCGACCATCGTGAACACTCGCGACGCCGGAACGTCGGAGCGCCGCAATAGTGCATCCAACTCCTCCAGCGAATAGCCGCTCGTCCATTCGCCGATCAATCGGTCGAGCGCCTCCTCGTTCTTCACGCGCGCTAGCGCAGTCGAATACATCGGATCGTCGGCCAGCTCGGGCTGGCCCATCACGGCAGCGAGGCGGCGGAACACCGCATCACTCGCTGCCGCCAGCGCGATATGGCCGCCATCGGCGGTCGGGTAAAGACTATTGGGCGTGCTGCCGGGCAGATGCGATCCGGCGCGCATCGCGACGTGTCCCAATTTTTCGTACGCCGGTATGTGCGACTCCATCAGGCTGAACGAGCTCTCGTAGAGCGCCGCGTCGACGAGCTGACCTTGACCGCTGTCCTTGCGCGCGAGCAACGCCATCACGGCACCGAATGCACCGTAAATGCCGGTGACCATGTCGGTGACTGGCACCGCAGCGCGCACTGGCGGGCGATCGGGGTAGCCGTTGATGTGCAGCAGGCCGCCGACCGCGTCACCCAGGAAACCGTAGCCCGGCCTGTCGCGATACGGGCCGGTCTGGCCGAAGCCGCTGATGCGCACCATCACCAACCGCGGATTTGTTGCGCGCAGTGTGTCGTATCCGATTCCCCATTTCTCGAGCACACCGGGTCGAAAATTTTCCACCAGCACGTCGCAGTTTGGGATCAGGCGCTTGACCACATCGCGCGCTTCGGCGCGACGCAGGTCGAGCGCAATCAGTTTCTTGTTGCGCAGGATCGTCGCCGCGTACAGCGACTTTCCGTCGACATGCTTGCCCATCGCGCGCACGGCGTCGCCCTCGGGCGGCTCGACCTTGATGACTTCAGCGCCGAAATCAGCGAGCAGCCTGCCGCAAAAGGGGCCGGCCACCGTTGAGCCCAACTCAAGCACGCGAACACCGGTAAGAGGACCCGGCCTCATGCACGCAACCCAGCGAACTCCGCTCCGAGCAACTGACGCACCAGAATCAACTTCATGATGTTCAGCGTGCCGCCGGTGAACAGAAACGAATAGACATCGCGCAGTCGCTGCTCGATGGCATTGTCCTTTAGGTAACCGTTGGCGCCATACATCTGCAGGCAGTCCTGGATGGTCTCAATCCCGGTCGTGATCCCAAACCATTTCGCCATCGCCGCGTCGTTCGTGGCGTCGAGACCCTTATCGTTCGCCGCCAAGGCGCGATAAGCGAGGAGACGCGCTGCCTCGATCTTCGCGTGATGTTCGACGAGCGGAAAGCTGATCGACTGATTGGCCGCAATCGGACGGCCGAACACCATGCGCTTCTTCGCGAACTGCATCGTTTCTGTGAGCGCGGCTTGCGCAGCTCCCAACGCCGCCAGCGGCGACAGACAGCGCGACACGTTGAATCGCGCGTACATCAGCGCTTTGCCTTGTCCCGCTTCGCCGAGCGTGGCGGTCACCGGCACTCTGACGTTGTCGAAGTTCACGACACCGAGACGGTGGGCACGCGCACCCATCTGCTCCATCAGCGAGCTCGACACGCCCGGCAGATTGGTCGGGATGCGAAGCAGTGCCATCTTTTTCGATTCCGGCTCCTTATCGCTCCTGATCTTGCAGGACACGGCAAGCACGTCAGCGCCGGGCATGATGCTGACGTGGACTTTCTGTCCATTGACCACATAGTCGCCGCCGTCTTGGACCGCGCGAGTCTGGATCGCAGAGAGATCCGAGCCCGCGTCCTCCTCCGACGTAGCAAGCGCGATCACGCATTGGCCCGCATGTACCGCACGCACCGTGTCGTCGCCCCAACCCGGAAAGAAGTGACTGTGCGTCGCCTGCTGCCACGCAATCAACGCACAACTGACATCGGCCGCTGCGACCTCCTCGATCGCAATGCCAAGGCTCAGATAGTCGCGCTCCTGACCCCCCAGGCGACGCTGTCCGATGACGCCGAGGATGCCCGCATCCCCCATTCGGCGAATCGCTTCGTGCGGCAGGTCACCCTGCTCGTCCCACTCGCGGCTGTGCGGACGTAACTCATGCTCGGCGAAGTCCCGCACGTGCGTGCGCCACGCTTCATGCTCCGGCGAGAACGTGAAATCCAGCGCCACTCGGTTCCTCCCACGATAGGCAGACTCTACGCGCGTCATCAAGCTAGAAGATTTGGCTCCGCTTGCACCTTCTGTGCAGCGCGCACGCCGGCTATTTGAACCACAGAATCTATTGCTCGCCGGCGGCGAATATCCGCGGACGCACTAGCGCTCGGTGCTGCTATCCCGTCAAGGCCGTCGACGAATCATTCTGGCAAACGTAAGCGCAATAACAGGCAGCGTCACCGCTGCCGCCACAAATAACCATGGCACCCCAACTGCGTCGACGATTAGCGACGCCAGCGCAACGCCGACAGCTTGCCCGGTGAACGCTGACGCAGCAAAGAGCGACACCGCAGTTCCGCGTGTGGTCGAGACCATCTGCGTGGCGTTCGTTTGCAGAGTGTTATGAAGCATGAAAAAGCCCAGGCCGATTGTGAAGATGGCAGGCACCGTCCAAATCGCGGTCGGCGCGAATCGAAGAAATACGAAGGCCATGAAGAGCAACAGCGCGGCGGCCACCGCGAGCCCTGTTTCTCCGAGCCGTTGCAGCAGGCGCGGCGCCAACGCCACGTAGGCGAGTCCGCCCAAACCGAAAACGGCAGCGGTTGCACCGGCGGCGAACAGTGAAACGCCGAAGCGCGCGTGCAGGTAGGCGGGAATAAATGCGAGCGGGCCGAACAGCATCACGCTTTCTGCGAATACCGTGACAAGGACTACGCGGGCCCAAGGTGCGCGAACGACGTTCTGCGTCTGACTCCACAGCTGAAATTCCGCTGGCGCCGTTCGGTCTACGGCGAGTACATCGGCGATCTGACGCCTATGTTCGACTTGAAGCATCGCACCGACGACGAGATAAACGATGGCAAGCGCAACGAACGCGGCACGCCAGCCCAGCGTGTCGGCGAACAACCCACCGAGCAAACTTCCGGCAACCATGCCCGTAATCGAGCCGACCAGAAAACGCGCGATCGCCGCCTGCCTTCTTTGATAGGGAACATTGTCGCCAATCCAGGCCACCGACAACGGAACAATTGCGGCAGAGGTCGCACCCGCAAAAACGCGGGCGACGATAAGCCAGCTGATGGACGGGGCGAAAGCGCATGCAAGGCTTGTCAACGCGCAGGCAAGCGTCGCGATGGAGACAACCCGATACTTGCCATAGTGGTCGCCGAGCGGGCCATAGAAGAGTTGCAGTACGCCGTACGCAACTGCAAATACCGTGACGACGCTGGCAGCCCTGCCGGTCGTGGTCGAAAAGGCGTCTGCCAGCTGAGGCAGCATCGGATCGCACACGCGGACCGCTGCGGTGCTCGCGAACGCTGCAAACGACAGCAGAATCAGCGCTCGACGTTGACGCAAGACATTCGTTTCCGTCAAAGCTCTGATCCTCAGCTAACGCAACAACTGCAGCAACACGATCGCCACGCACCCGCTGACCACACCCGCCAGCAGGTTGCGCTGCGTAAGAACGAAGTACATCACCAATCCGCAAGCCGTCGCGCCCAGTCGCTTGAGCAGGCTCGTCGATGCCAACACGCCGACAGGTTCAACGAGCATTCGCGCCACCAGCCCCGCGATAATCGCGAGCGCC
>JBDUCU010000175.1:0-4375 GCA_040003315.1 Burkholderiaceae bacterium
GCACGAGTCGTCGCTCCGCATCGCCTGATCCATGATTCATCATATCGCTGCGCTGTTCACGCATCAGAGCCAACCGCCGCGGAAACCGGCGCGTCGCAGCCCGGCAACTACATACCCGCACCCGCGCATCAGCCGCCAGATCAGTTGGGAGCGGTAGTTCTCGATCATCATGAGGACGATCCCCTGGTCGAGCCCAAAATGGCCCGGCGAAACCCAGGCCTGCGCACCGTCGCCGCCAAGAGTTGGATTGAAGCTGCTCGAATACTGTTGCCCAATGCACATGTGCGGGTAGCGCCGGGCCATTGTGCGTATGGCGGGTAGAACAATCTCGGGCGCGAAGGGCAACGATGCAAGTGCGGCCCATCCGGCGAGCGTTCCGTCGTCCGGACCGTAAGGCACCCCGCGCGCGGCGTAGCCAAACAGGCTGCGGCGCTCATTGGCGGTATCTGGATCTGCATCGCTCGGACCGTCGCACGCGGTGAATCCCCAGCAGTCTTCATCGTAGCCGGCAAAGCTGCGCGGATTGCGACGCGCGTATTCGCGCTGCACTTCGGTGGCGCGGCGGCTGTTTTCGAAATAGTCGCAGCGCTTTTCGCGCATGAAACGATCGGCAATGCCGCGCAAATCGATCCATGCGTGCGAGAACTGATGCACGAACAGCGGGCCCGCATACAGAAAATCCTGGCCGTACAGGTTTTCCCATTGATATGTCGCGGTCCAGCCTCGATAGCAGGCTTCATCGGGCGGGTGCGTCGGTGATCCCAGCGCCAGCACGTACATCACGATCGCCTCGCTGTAGCCATCCCAGCAATAGTGCAGAAACCCGCTTTCGGGTTTCCAGCCATGGCTGAGGGTGAGGTTGCCGTTTTGCGCCCAGCGCCAATCGATGCGGTGATACAGCGCATCTGCGAGTTCGCGCAGCTCTGCTTCTTGCGGCGTGCTGGCCGTGAAGTACATCCTGGCCGTCAGAACACCGGCAATCAACAGAGCGGTGTCGATCATCGACAGCTCCGAGCTCCACACCCGTTTGCCCGATTGCATGTCGAGAAAATGAAAGTAGAAGCCTTTGTAACCGGTGGCTTCGGGACTTCCGCTTTGGTCGCTGGAGTGAAAAAAGCGCAGCGCGGCGACGGTGCATGCGACGGCGTCGGCGCGCGCCATCCAGCTTCTCTCGACCGCAATCGGATAAACCGCAAGCGCGAATCCCACCACCGCGATGCTGCAGGGCGAGTTCGCACGCGACGTATCGGCGATCAGCCCATTGGCCGGGTTCACCGTTTGCTGAAAGTAGCTGAACGCAGCGCGTTGCAGAGCTTCCAGCAGGGCATCATCCGTCGATGGTGTCTTAACCACAATTCATAATCAATCAATTGCAGCGCAATTGCCCTGCGCAAGTCATCAACAAGACCGCCAGCGCGGAAAGTGTTCTGGATGAGCGTGCAGAGGCAGTTTGACCAGATCCGGTACAGGTTACGGGAATTGGCTGCACGCCGGTATTACAACCAGTGACGGAACGTCTTATGCGCGCGCAACTGTTGTCCAATGGCCGCTACACCGTGATGCTGACCGACGCCGGCTCGGGTTTCAGCCGCTGGCGAGACCTTGCGATCAACCGCTGGCGCGAAGACTCGACGTGCGACGACTGGGGAACCTACGTTCTGCTGCGCGACGCTGACAGCGGCTCCGTCTGGTCGGCCGGCTTGCAGCCGTGCGGTGGCGCGCCCGATGAATACTTGGCGAGCTTGTCCGAGGCGTGCGTGCAAATCGTGCGGCACGATGGCTCACTCGAAACCACGCTCGAAGTCGCCGTGACGAACAGCATCGATGCCGAGTTGCGCCGGTTGACGATCGTCAATCATGGCGCCATCCCCCGCACGCTTGAAATCACGTCGTATGCCGAGCTGGTGCTCGGCTCGGCCGCGGCCGACGCCTCGCATCCGGCCTTCTCGAAAATGTTCGTGCAGACCGAAGCCGTTGCCGACGGCGGCGGGATTCTGCTGGGCAGGCGCCGCAAACGCGCCCGCCATGATCCCGACGTGTGGGCCGCCCATTTTTCGAGCGGTGACGGTCAGGCCGGCGCGTTCAATTTCGAGACCGATCGCGCGCGCTTTATCGGCCGCGGGCAGACCCTGCGTGACGCCGTTGCGCTGCGAGGCGGGTCGCTGTCGAACACCGCCGGCACCGTGCTCGATCCTATTTTCAGCATTCGTCGCCGTGTCAACGTTGCTGCCGGCGCCCGCGTGCGCGTTGCCTTCTGGACGGTGGTGGCCGACTCGCGCGCCGCCGTGCTGACGCACTGCAAGTCATTGCGCACACAAGGCGCGAGCCAACGCACGCTGGCCGCCGCGGCGAAGCATGCGTCCAGCGAACACGAGCGACTCCACATCGACGGCGTGCAGGCCGAAGCCTTTCAACGCCTGGTGGGTCCCTTGGTCTATACCGATCCCGCCTGGCGGGGCCTGTCGCCGGTGATTGAGCGCGCCAGCGGAGGAGCCCCAGTGCTATGGGCCGGCGGCATATCGGGGGATCGGCCGATCGCGCTGGTGCGCATCGGCAGCGAAGGCGCAATTGAACGCGTGAGCGATGTGCTGAAGGCGCAAGAGTATTGGCGGTCGAAGCGATTGGGCGTCGATGTCGTCGTTCTGAACACCGCTCCTAAGGACGCCGCGGACGGTCTGCAATCGAAGCTGCATGCGTTGCTGCAGGAGCAGACGCGACAGTTCGAGGCGGACTCCGGCGGTGCCGGGGCGAGCGTGTTCGCATTGCGCGACAGTGAAATCTCCGGCGCACTGCGCGACGGACTCGCGGCGGCCGCGCGCCTGGTCCTTTACACAGAAGATGATGAGCGGGCCACCGCTGCGCGCGATGGCGTGCGCCGCCGGGCAACTGCATCGCTCAAGCCGGTTGCCATGCCGGCTTTTCGCGCCACGCAGCGCAAGCCGGTTCCCGCTGCCGCGGCAACCGCCGAGCCGCTCGAGTTCTACAACGGTCTCGGTGGCTTCGCGCAGGGCGGCAGCGAGTACGCAATCACGCTCGACGATGGCCGCTGCACGCCGATGCCATGGATCAACGTGGTTTCCAATCCGTCTTTCGGATTCATCGTGTCGGCCGAAGGCGGCGGCTACACCTGGTCGCTCAACAGCCAGCAGAATCCGTTGACGCCCTGGCAGAATGATCCGGTCAGTGACGTGCCGCACGAGATCGTCTATCTGCGCGACGAGGAGAGCGGAAAGGTCTGGAGTGCGGCCGCGTCACCCGTCCGCGTGCCGGATGTGACCTACAGCGTGCATCACGGCAAGGGCTACAGCCGCTTCGAACACACCGCGCACGGCGTTGAAGTTGCGCTGCTGCAATTCGTGCCGCTGGGCGATACCGTGAAAGTGTCTCGACTGCGGCTTTCCAACCGGTCGGGGCGCGTGCGGCGGCTGTCGATCACCGCATATATCGAGTGGGCGCTCGGTCCGAACGGAACGGTGTCGGCGCCCTTTGTCGTGACTTCGATCGATGCAGCCACGGGCGCACTGTGCGCGCGCAACGCCTGGCGCGCCGAGTTCAGCGAGCGGGTTGCATTTATCGCTCTTGGGGGCGCGCCAAGTTCATACACGGCCGATCGCGCCGAGTTCCTCGGACTGCACGGGGCTGTCGACAGCCCGGCGGCGCTCGGTTCGATGGGTGGCCATGCGCCGCTTTCCGGAAGAGCGGGCGCCGGGATGGATCCGTGCGGCGCGCTGCAGACGCGAATCGAGCTTGCCGCAGATGCTGAGGTCGAAATCGTGATCCTGCTCGGCGATGCGGCATCGCATGCGGGCGCACAGTCGCTGATCGAAAAGTACCGCGCCGCCGACTTGGATGCGGTGTTGCGCGAAGTCGCCGAGCAATGGAGCGAGATGCTCGGGACTGTGCAGGTGCGCACGCCCGATCGCGCGCTCGACATCATGCTGAACGATTGGCTTTTGTATCAGGCGCTGGCATGCCGCGTGTGGGCGCGCTCGGCGTATTACCAGTCGAGCGGCGCCTATGGCTTTCGCGATCAGCTGCAGGATGTGATGGCGCTCGCCGTAGCGAGACCCGACATCGCGCGCGAACATCTGCTGCGTTCTGCGTCACGTCAGTTCGTTGAAGGCGATGTGCAGCACTGGTGGCTGCCGCCCGCAGGGCAGGGTGTGCGCACGACGATGACCGACGACCGCATCTGGCTGCCGTATGTTGCTGCGTACTACATCGGCGCAACAGGTGATGCAGCGCTGCTCGACGAGCAGGTAAATTTCATCGAGGGCGAATCTCTGAAGAATGGCCAGCACGAAGCGTTTTTTCAGCCGACGATCTCGCGCGAGAAGGCAAGTCTGTACGAGCACTGCGCGCGTGCGATCGACGT
>JBDUCU010000073.1:0-14803 GCA_040003315.1 Burkholderiaceae bacterium
GTAACGCGCGTCCCAAGTTGCCTTGATAAGGGTGGAGAATGAGAACGGTGTGCGATCGCGGGCGCCCCATTTCGTAAAACGGCACACCAGGTAATTTGCAATGCACATCGAAAATGCCATCAGTAGGCCGGTGAACACGCCACCTAGAAAGAGATCTCCGACCGACGTCGATGTGACGACGCCGTAGATGATAAAAATCAAGCTCGGCGGAACGATGATCCCAAGGCATCCGCCAGCGGCCGCAAGTGCTGACGCATACGATTTTCGGTACCCACGCTCGACCATCGGTCCAATCATGATCTTGCCGATTGCGGCAGTGTCGGCCGAATTGGAGCCACTGGTGCCGGCGAAGAAAAAGCAACCAAAAATGGTTGCCATTCCGAAACCTCCCGTCATCCATCCGACTAGCGCCTGGCCGAGTCCAACCAGCTGCCCCGCAAGTCGTCCGCTAGAGATGATGTCACCAGTCAAGATGAACAACGGCATTGCCAACAACGCCCAACTATCCATTGCGGTGAATGGGACCTCGCCGAAAATTGCCGGCGAATAGACTCCCACCGAGGTGATCATCAGAAGCGAGCCGAGGCCAAGCACCACGAACAGTGGCACGCCAATCGCCAGATGGACCAACATCAGCGCGCCCACGCTGAGGGCGATCAATTCATTACTCACTTTCAAGACCGCCGCCTAAGGGCACACGTCGTTCTTCGCTATAGGTCCGCCAGGTACGCCGGAACGACTGGACAACGCGATAGGCGAGCAATATCCACCCGAGCGGCAAAGCTGCCCGCGCGAACGCCATATTTAAATCCAGCCCCGGCATCAGCGTGCCGTACTCGAGCGAAATTCCGATCACTTGCAGCGAGTAATAAATAACCAAGCCTGCGAGCACGAGATACAACAGGTCGAAGTAGGCATATAGGGCTAGTCGACCTCGAGGACCAAGTAGTCGAGGAACAAGATCGATTCGAATGTGATTGCGTGTACGCGCCACCTCGGCCACGGCGAAATACACCAAGAAAACGAAGGCGTAACGCGCAGTCATTTCTCCCCACGCGCTCGACGCACCGAAAGCATGCCGCCGAAGTACTTCAACGAGGATGATGAGGCAGAAGTACCCATAGCAGACGGTGATCAACCATCTTTCGAGCGAGTTATCGATTCTGGACAGCAACCTTCGCATGGCTTAGGCCACGTTCGACCGGGCGCTGCAACGGCGGCTTACGTCGTCGTCTGATTCAGTTTTACGATGCTCTCGTATAACGCCAGGCCGTAGCGATCTTTCCATTGTTTCCACTCGGGACGCTGATGGCCAACGGCTGCAATCCATTGATTGCGCTCCTCGGATGTGAGGTCCACGATTTTGATGCCTGCGGCTTTCCAGTCCGCCCACATCTTTTCGTCGGCCTTGCGCTGTTCGCTCTTCTGGAATGCCCACGATTCCTTCGCCGCCCGCTCTATGGCGTCGCGCACTGGGGCGGGAAGCGCATCAAACCATCGGTTGTTCACGACCGAGACATGCGCGTTGAAGCTCATGTTGATGCGCGTTGCAGTTCCGATGGTTTCGTGCACTCGGGCGGACGTTAACGGCCCCAATCCAACATTCAGTCCATCGACTGTGCCCTGCTGCATTGCCTGATACGTTTCACCCCAATTAACAGAGACTGCACTTCCCGGCGTAAGTGCAAATGCCTGTTGCTCTACTTTCGATGTCGTGACGCGGACCTTCACGCCCTTCAAGTCAGTGGGCACATGAACTTCACGACCGAGTTTCTTGCTTAGCCCCAATACCCGCAGACCGGTGTTAGCCCACATTCCAGCGAGCACCTTCATGTTCTTGCTCTGAGGTTCGGATATAAGTGTCGACTGCAGCATCAGCGGACTTTCCAGAAAGCGCTCGAACGCAGCGTTGGACTGAAACAAATAGGGAAAATCCAGCAGGTTGAACGATTCTGAGTAAGGCGTGAAATTTTGCATTGAAACCATGCAAGCCTGGATGGCGCCCTGCTGCACTTTCTGTGGAAGCACGCTCTGATCACCGAGTTTGCCCCCACCGTGATAGTCGACGTGCAATCGTCCTTCGCAGTACTTTTCAGCCAGCTGCTTGAACAGATCGACCCCCGTCACAACCTGATTCTCCGTCGCACTGCTGAAGGTGCTAGCGAAGACCATCGTATGTTCGGCCTTTTGTTGTGCGTGGGCCGCGCCACGAATCAGGGGCCAAGATGCCAAGCCTCCAGCTGCCAGGCCACCGAGAACAATATTTCTCCGATTGCTAACAATGCGTGTCATGTTCGTCTCCTTGTTTATGCGTTTCAAAGAATTCCCAGTTGCTCGACGATCTGCCGCAGTCTGGACATCGATGCCGGTGACAATGTTTGCAGCGGTGCGCGTGGCTGCCCCAGTTTGAGATCAGTCCAGGCGGATATCGCCTTTATGGACTGTGGAACGCCAAACTGTCTAAAAAAGTAAAAGAGTGGTTGCAGCCGCTGATACATTCGCTCGCCATCAGCTGACCACGGGTCGGCGCGCAGTGTTTCGTATAAGTGAATCAAGTCCTTAGTGATTACTGGGTGAGTCATCACCTCCCAACCGTCGGCGCCAAGGCGCAAGCCATCGAGTACTTGAAAATGCAAACCGCACAGAAGCGCAAAGCGGTCACCGCATAACATCCGTATGTCACGCAGCCGCGTCACATCGCCGGAGGCATCCTTGACTGACTGAATGGCAGCAATTTCCGCCATCCTGAGCAAGCGATCCGGGGTGAAGTCGAAGCGGGTTGGTAGCGGGATGTTGTAGAGGCGAATTGGCAACGCGACGGCGTTCGCAACCGCTTCGTAGTGCCGATACACAGCTTCGAACTCGATCGGAAAATATTGGGGAAATTCAAGCATCAGGCTCGTCGCGCCAGCGTCGCGGGCTCGCTTCGAATATTCGATTGCTTGCCGCGTGGACACGGCCCCAACGCCTATGTTGAGTTCAACGCGTCCGCCAACGCGTCTACTCACAGTGTCGATGACCAAGTTGCGTTCGTCGTCGGTCAAGTACGGCCCCTCGCACGTACTCGCGATGCAGGTAATCCCTGTTACTCCCGATCGCGTGATTTCCGACACGTATTCGCCAAGAACACCTGTGTCGACGTCTCCTCGATCGCTGTAGGGTGTCACTACGTAAAAGTAAAGCCCTGCGCGATTTCCGCGCTCAGGCGTGACCGCTTGGGCTTGCAATCGTGACGATTCGCCTTCTTCGTTCGGCCGACGTTCGACTACCGCTTCGATCGCCACGATAACGCCTCGTCTAGAAGTCAGGCAGTCGTCGTAGCGCGGCTTGGGGGAGGGAACCGGTCACGCTCGGAACCGATCTCGACCGTCTCCCCGGTGTCAGTGAATGTCCGGGTCACGTCTGTAGAGCCATAGATGACCATGACCAGCGACGGCTTATCCCCTATGTTGGTGAATTCGTGCGGCACACCGGCAGAGATGAAGGTGGAGTCGTAAGGGCCGCAATCGAAGGACTGGTCGCCCAGTACGATCCTTAGCTTCCCCTCAAGGACGGTCACCTGTTCCTCAGCATTATGTGAATGACGCGACACAACCGCGCCCGGGGGTACGCGAGTGATCCCCGACTTAATGTTCCGCGAGCCGAGCTTACGGCTAACAATGGGGTAGTTCACGATGTTCTGTCCGCGCTCCACTGTCGGCAACTCCGCGAACGGCAAATGATGGATCTCAGAGTCCATTGGCGCTCCTTTTCCCGGTCACGCGGGCAACAGGCAAGATGCACTGTTGCACATGGGCCTCCTCGACCCAAGCGTCCGCGCCAATTTAGCACTGCCGGAATTCCATTTATGGGACAGACGTTGAACTCCTCATTATGGTTTCGGGTTACTTACCGGCCATGAACCGTTATGCCGCAGCGCACCGCTATTCCGCGTGCCTGAGGCTTGGCCTGCGTTCACTTTTAGGCAGCGGGAATTTTGCTGCTAACAAGCTTTTCATGCGGTCTAAGTGCAGTCACCGCGTAACAGCTAAAGCAACTTGCACATCCCGGCGGCGGGCTTGGGTCTGCCCTAAAGCAGATCCCGGGTTGCTCGCGCGGCTGGCATTCTTTTAGTTCGGTCAGTGAGTGCGAAGCGTTAAAGCTAACTCTGACTGCGGATGTAAGCGGAGAGTGCGGACGCCATCGCACGCACTTGCTCGGGGGATACAACCGCTGACTGCCTGTCAATAAATGCATTCATGGCCTTCGGCTCAAACGCCCATACGCCCACGGCCTTGATGTCAAATGGTTCAGCAAGCCAGCCGGGAAAGACAACGACTGGCTGTACAAATGCCCGCAAGTCTGACTCCGCAAGGAAGGTGTGAAGCCAACGTGCCTGCGCTTTGGCTTGCACGATTGGATCGCGATTGAGAGCTTGGCCGTTAGCCGCGACTCGCCCATCGACAACGGTGATCTTGCATTCGCCTCGGATCGGCTTGGACAAGGTCTTTGTCTCAACCGTGTATAGGCCGCGAGTACCGATCAACACATGATCGATTTTGGCGTCGCCGTTCGGCACGGCGTGAAACAAAAAAAAATCCTTATCGCTGAGCCTGGGAGCGCACGTGACGAACCGGTTAACCGGGTCCTATTCTGAAAATGCTGCCCAAAGCCCCCTATGCATTTTCTTATGCATTCGAATCTGCCGCAGCGCTTCCTCTTTGGCGCACACCCGTAGCAAGGGCAAGAAAGATCAGCGTCCCGACAATGAGCAAGGTCGAAATGGCGGCGATCACCGGATCCGTTTCCAGCAAGACGCTGTCCCACATGCGCTTGGGCAGCGTGGTGGCGTTGCGACCCGCAAGAAAAATGGCGATGATGAGCTCATCGAAAGACGCCATGAACGCGAACAGCGCGCCAGCGACGAAGCCTGGACGTATCAGTGGCAGCGTGACGTAGCGAAATGTTCTGAGCGGGTCGGCGCCAGCGCTCATCGCAGCTCGCTCGATGTTGCGATCGAATGTTTTCAGGCTGATCGATACGTTGACGATGACGAAGGGCAAGGCGATCGTGGTATGCGCAAGCACCAACCCGAACGGCGAACCTACCAAGCCGAGACGTCCGAATAGCAGGTACAACGCCACCGCGACGACGACGCCGGGGATCACGAGCGGCGACAGCACCAGCGCATACAGCAGAGGTTTGCCCGGAAAGTTCCCGCGCACCAAGCCGAACGAGGCCAGCGTTCCGAGCACCGTGGCTAGCGCGGTGGTGCCGAGTGCGACCTTAAAGCTGACCCAAGTCGCGCCCAGCCAGGCAGCCGAAGAAAAATACTTGGCGTACCACTGCAGCGATAGACCGCGCGGCGGAAATTCGAGAGACGCGCTTGCGCTGAAGGACATC
This sequence comes from Burkholderiaceae bacterium, assembly GCA_040003315.1. GTDB lineage: Bacteria > Pseudomonadota > Gammaproteobacteria > Burkholderiales > Burkholderiaceae_F > JACCZX01. The sequence continues at coordinate 5,383 of JBDUCU010000073.1, forward strand.
AAAATGACGATCAATATCGGTGCGAGCAGAAATACCAGCACTAGAATCGAGAACGCCCAAAGTGAGAGGCGATTCATCGAGCGCCTCCCATGAAGCGATGAAGCCCGAAGATGTTGTTGAACATTGCAAGACCTGCGGCGGTGAGGACAAGCAGCACGGTCGCCAGCGCTGCGCCGAATCCCCAGTTGAGGCTCTCGAGCATTTCGTTCGCGATCATCTGCGCAATCATCATTTGGCGCGGCCCGCCGAGCAGCGCCGGCGTGATGTAAAAGCCTATGGCCATGATGAACACGAGCACGCAGCCTCCCGCCACTCCAGGCAGGCTCAGCGGGAAATAGACGTGAACGAAAGCGCGCCATGGCGATGCGCCCGCGGCGTTCGCCGCGCGAACAAGACTCCGGTCGATGCCACGCATCACGCCATAGAGCGTGAGCACCATATAGGGCAGGAGGATGTGCACCGTGGCGACATAGACGCCGAAGATGCTATAGAGCAAGGGCAAGGGTCGATCGATCAGCTCGAGCGAAAGCAAAGCTTTGTTGATGACGCCAGCCTGCCCCAGGAGGACGGTCCACGCGAAGCTGCGCACCAGCAAGCTCGTGAACCAGGGCAGGACCACCATGCCCATCACCAGCGTTGCGCTTCGCGTCGGCAGTGTCGATAGAAGATATGCCATGGGATAGCCAAGCAGCAAGGCGATGAGGGTCACACCAAGACCGGTAGACAAGGTGTTCGCGAGAACCTTCAGGTAGACCGGCACGCTGAAGATGCGCAGGTAGTTGCTGCCCAGCGGCGTTGCATCGGTAAAGCTCAGCGCGAGTACCAAGCCGATCGGAATCAGGAACAAGGCGATCAGGTAAAGCCCCGCCGGTGCGACCGCCGCGACGTAGCGTCGGTCTCCGATGTTCATGATCGCGCCTCCACCGGCACTGTCGACTCCGCGCTCCAGCTCAGTGCGATCTTGTCATTGGGACGAAGATTCTCGATGCTGCTCGCGCGCTCCGTCTTGACGTTGAACAGGATGTCATCGGCTGTACGAACGCGCAGCTTCAGAGCGTCGCCGACATAGACGATCTCTTCGACCTGGCCGCCCACATGATTTCCCAATGCTGCGTCGAAGCCGACTCGCAGGCGTTCCGGGCGTATCGCAAATTGAACAGCATCGCCGACCCTCAGTCCGATGCTGCCGGTAGCCTCCACCCGCAGGGAACCACAAGAAATCGTGCAAGCCCCGACGCGAACCGCCTGCACCGTGCCTTTGAAGAAATTCGAATCGCCGACGAACTCCGCGACATAGCGCGTGGCGGGACGATCGTAGATATCGCGCGGCGTGCCGAATTGCTCGATGCGGCCATCGCGCATGACGGCGATCCGGTCGGACATCACGAGCGCTTCCGACTGATCGTGCGTCACATATACAACTGTCACGCCAAGCTGGCGGTGGATGTTCTTGAGCTCCAGCTGCATGTGCTCGCGCAACTGCTTGTCGAGCGCCGACAGCGGCTCGTCCATCAGCAGAAGGCGCGGCCGCGCCACGATCGCGCGCGCCAGGGCCACGCGTTGCTGCTGTCCGCCGGATAGCTGATGCGGCAGGCGGTCTTCGAGTCCCACCAGCTTGACGAGCGCGAGCGCCTCATCGACTCGATTGCGCGTTTCGGTGCGCGCGGAGCGCTGCATCTTCAACGGGAACGCGACGTTGTCGAACACCCGCATGTGCGGAAACAACGCGTAGCTCTGAAACATGACGCCAAAATTGCGCTTGTGCGCCGGCGTGCCGACGACGTTCTCACCATCAACGCTGATACTGCCGGCATCGGGTTCGAGAAAGCCAGCGATGAGCATCAGCGTCGTGCTCTTGCCCGAGCCGCTCGCGCCGAGGAGGGTGAGGAAAGTCCCGCCGTTCACTTCCAGCGACACCTCATCGACCGCCGTCGCGGCTCCGAATTGCTTGCGGACTTTATCGAGACGCAGTTTCACGCCGGTCAAGGCGCGCTCTCCGCGACGACCTGGAAGATCATCAACTCACAAGCCAGCCGTTAAAGCGTTCGTTGATCTTGTCGAGGTTGTCGGCCCACCACTCGTCGTTGGACACCACTTGCACTTTAAGATTATCGGGATGGGTCGGAAGGCGCTTGGCCACGTCCTTGTCGATGAACTCGAAGGCCTTGGGATTGAGCGGGCCATAGGACATCGACTTCGCCCAGTCGGCCTGCGGCTTCGGCCGGCCGAAGTATTCGACCAGCTTCATCGCCTCTCGCATATTGGGCGCGCTCTTGGTCACCATGATGGCTGAGAGTCCGATGATGCCGTCGTTCCACACTTGATAGATCGGCGCGCCCTGTCGTTCGAGGTCGGATACGCGACCGTTCCACATCTGCATCATGTCGACTTCGCCGCTCGTGAAGAGCTGCTGCGATTGGTTTCCTTGCTCCCACCAAACGGTGATGTGGGGTTTGATGCGGTCCAAGCTCTTGAATGCGCGGTCAATGTCGAGCGGCCAAAGTTTTTCGCGCGGCACGCCGTCGGCGAGCAGGGCATATTGAATGGCGGTGCGCGGGTCCTTGTACAAGGCGCGACGACCAGGGAATTTCTGAACGTTCCAGAAGTCCATCATCGAGTTCGGCCCTTTGCCTGCCGGATATTTCTTGGTGTTGTAAACGATCTGATTGCTGAGCGCCATGAACAGCAGGCCATACTCGTGGATCTCTTGCTTAGCGCGCCCTGCCTTGCCCACGAAATTCCAATCGATCGGCGCCAGCAGGCCCTGACGTTGGCCGCGCCAGGTCAGGATAGAGCCGCCGTCGAGCGTGTCCACCTCTTGCTTGCCAATCTTCTCTGCCGCTGCAATCTTGGCCAGACTGACGGGCGAGATGGCCGTGACCTTGGTGCCGGACTTCTCGGTAAACGGCGTCCAGAAAGCCTTGTACATATTTTCTTCGGCCAGCCCACCCCAGCTCATATGAACCAGGCCGGCCGACTGCGCCGACGCCAGTTTCGACACGAAGGGTGTTGCGACGGCGGCGCTTGCTGCGGCAAGTAATACTTTTCTACGTCCGGCGTTTTTGCTCATAGCGTTTGCTCCTGGACCGCAAGGGTCTCGAAAAAAAAGTTAGAACTTAAACTGCTCTGCACGTTTAGCGCTCTTGCTGCTCGACCACCGCGATCGCTTCGATCTCGACCAGGCAGTTCTCGTCCCAAAGACGCACGACCTCGACGGTGGCGCTGGCGGGTAAAGGCGCCGCGAAGAATTCGGCGCGCGCTTCGGCGACCTCTTCCCAACGCGCCATATCGGTCACGTAGTAGCTGAGCTTCACCACATCGCTCATCGATGCGCCGCCCGCTTCCAGCACGTCGCGAATGTTCGCGAAGGCTTGCCGCGCCTGAGCTCCCATACCGCCCACAACTATTTTTCCGTCGGCGCCACGACCGACGAGGCCCGAAGTAAAAATCAGCGATCCCGGCGCTACCCGCACGGCGGGCGCGTAGCGCATGCGCCCCTCCCACGGTTTGCCCGAGGTGATCACTCTCATCGCAGTTGCGCCGCAAGCCAGTCGGCCATGTCGGGCCGCACGACGTGCGCCACTTCATGGTTGCAATGAATGCTGTTCGGAACCATCCGCAGCTTGACCGGGCCGCGCGCTTCGCGCGCCAATCGCTCGGCGTTCGACGGCGGCACGCTGTTGTCTTTGGCGCCGTGCACGATGTAGAGCGGACAGGTAATTCGCTCGGCTGTGCCGGCGAGATTGATCCACGAAGTCAGCTCTTTCGCCTCAGCCCAATCCTTGGCGCCAGTGACAAATCGATAGCCGTCGCGAATCAGCGGCGGCTTTCGGTCCAAGGAACCGAGGTCATAGAGCGCTCCCCAGGCCACGCAGGCCTTGATGCGCTTGTCGAGCGCCGCAGTTTGCGGCGCGAGAAAACCGCCAAGGCTGCGGCCAATGATGCCGATGCGGTCTGCATTCAGCTCAACGCGCGAGGACAGCCGATCGATCACGGCCGACACCGCATGGTGGAAGTTCGGATTCAGATAGAGACCGCGCGCATAGGCCTCGCCCTGCCCCGGCCCATCAAATACCACGGTGGCAAGGCCGCGCGCGAGACACAGCGACGCAAACTGATGCATGTCTTCCTTGGCAGCGTCGAGTCCGCCGACGACGACGACCCAGGGAAACGGACCGCGCCCGGGCGGAACGCGAAGATATGCAGGCAATTCGCTGCGTTCGTACGGAACTTCAATGCGTTCCGCGCTCGGGGACATGAGCGGCGCGGCCTCTTGGTAGAGCCGCAACTTCAATTCAACCGCCTGCTTTTTTATTTCTGGAAATCCGAAGTACAGGAACTGGCCGTAGTGGGCGCAGAGCGCTGCTCGCACTAGATGCTCCGAAGCGCTGAGCGAGTATCCATTTTCCAGCGACTGGTGCGCCAGCTGTTCGTGCGCATGCGCGAGCGCCATGAAGAAATCGCACCAGTGAGGCCAGCCTTTGATGCCTTCCGTGGCAGCTTCGATGTCCTGCAAGAGCATGCCGTCGGCAAGCATGCGATATGTAATCGAGCTGATGAAGTCCCGAATACTGGTGAGCAGGTAAGTGGGCGATGCATAGGTAATGCCGTCGACGATCGTCGCGTCGTTCGCGCCATGAACACGCGATAGGGCCGAACTCACATCGACCTTACAGCGCGGCCTGGCACGAAACGCCCCGACCCGGGCTTAGACACAACCACGCCGTCTTTCATCACGGTATTTCCGCGCACGATGGTGCGCACCGGCATCCCCTTTGTTTGCATGCCCTGCCAGGAAGTATGACCGGAACGCGTCGCCATATCCTCCTTGCGGAATTCGTTGGACTTGTTCATATCGACGACGGTAAAGTCGGCATCGGCACCGACGGTGATCGCGCCTTTGCGCAGATGCTGGCCGAAACGCTTGGCCGGCGCCAGTGCGCATAGACGAGCCACGTCTTCGAGTGTGAGCTTGCCTTGGTTCACGGCGTTCAGCACCAGCGGAATGAACTCCTGCGCGCCGGTGATTCCCAGCGGCACTCCAAAGTTGTCTTGCCAGCCCGGCAACGTCTCCTCGAAGGTATGAGGCGCGTGTTCGCCCACCAGCATGTCCGCAACCCCGCTGCGCACAGCCGCCCAATGCTCTTGCGGTTGATAGGCCCATAAATAGGCATTGGGCCCCACCTTGTCGGCTTGCTCGCGCGTCATGAACAGCGCCGCGGTTTCCATCTCGCCCGTGACGTCCTGCCCCAGTTCGAATTTGGCGTGGCGCATCAGCTCGTTCGCTTCCACTGGCATCACACCCATGTGCAACACGTGCAACGGGGTCTTGGTGAGCCGCGCGTAATACAGGCTCGCCGCAAGGCCTGCGCCCATACCGTGGCCATACATGTAGCCCTTGGCGTAACAATCGAAATAGTCCTTGACCGTGGTCTTGCCGACGTCGATGTAATCACGAAACGTCATGCGCTTGCACCACTCGCTGTCGTCATGGTGGACAGAGCAGACCAGGCCTTGTTCCGAAACTTCTTCGAAGATCTCGTACAGGATGCCGTGATCGACGACGCCCAGCTCGCTGATGTACGGATAAACCTCGCGCACGTGGCGCGTGTTGAAAACCTTGATCGCGATCGCGCCTTCGCCGGCCAGATCGGCGACCGTTTTCGGATATAGGCCGCCGCCGTAAAGGCCGAAATCGATCAGCGCTTTGCGGCTGACAAGCTCGCGTTTGCGCACGAAGGTCTCGCGCGTGGTCGGATGCGGATCGTTGTTCGTCATGTCCATGCAGAACGTAATGCCGCCCAGCGCAGCGGCGCGCGTGCCAGACTCGAAGTCTTCCTTGTAGGTGTGCCCGGGCTCGCGAAAGTGGACATGCACGTGCCAGAGACCGGGCAGCACGACGAGGCCGATAGCCTCGATCACGGACGTGCCGACGACTTCTTCTGCCGGCGCTAGGATTGCGACGACGCGCTCGCCATCGATGCACACAGTGGCGGCCTTCTGTCCTTCTGGCAGCACTACTTCGCCGCCCTTTATCACTAAATCGTAAGTCCTCACCTTTTTAGCCCTTCGCTACCGAGCAACTAGCTTTCGCGCCACATGCCAAACCTCTCTCACGCTGAATAGACCGCACAAACATGTCTAGCAGAATGTATGCAAAGAATATACGATCTGAATCGACTTCATATGCAAGTTTGCGACCAACATGCAAGACAAGCAAGGCGCATCAGTGATAAGTAAGAGCGCGGCAAGAAAGCGGGTCACCATGCGCAAGTCCGTTGGACCGAGAGTTTCGAGTAGCCGCCGCGTTTACGAGAGTCTTCGCGAACTCATCCTGTCGCTCGAGCTCAAGCCCGGCAGCGTGCTGGACGAAGGGCATCTGACCAAGGCACTCGGCGGCTCCCGCACGCCGCTGCGCGAGGCAGTGATCAGGCTTTCTGGCGAGGGCCTGATCGAGCTTCTTCCCAATCGCGGCGCACGCGTTTCGACGATGGAACTGCCACAGCTGCAGGAACATTTGGAAGCGTTTGAGCTGATGCAACGAACCGCGACCGTGCTCGCTGCGCAGCGGCGCTCGTCGGATGCGCTCGTGGAGTTGCGGTTTCTCTGCGAACAATTCGAATCCTGCTGCGCTGACAACGACGTGCCAGGAATGATCGACGCGAACTGGGCGTTCCACCATGCCATTGGCGCCGCCTGCGGCAACCGGTTCATCGCAAAGATGTACGACACGGTGTTGAGCGACGGCTTGCGAGTGGCGCGCCTGGCGATGGCCTACGAGTGCTATGGCAGCGGCGAGGCCTACATGCGACATATCGGCAACATCATTCGCGAGCATCGCGAAATCGTTGATGCGCTCGAAGCGCGAGACGTCGAGCGCGCGTCCGCACTTTCCGACTCGCACTCCAATTTAGCGCGCACCCGCGTCTCCGACTATCTCGCGCAAAGTCTTACGCGTGACATCCGCTCGCCGGGCGGGTGGGCGCCGCTTCAAAGCCATGTGTGAGGTCTGCGCAGTATTTGGGCGCGGCGGACACTGGACTGCGCGGGCCAGCGGCTCCAGCGATGTTTTGGAAGCAGTAGATCTCAGCGCATATCGTGCAGAACGCTCGCAAGCGCTCGCGCTGGTAAATGCTTTGCTCGCTACCCGAGGACTGCTCGCCCAAGACTGGGACGGTGAGTCCTATATGGTGAGCGCAAGCTCGGGTGCGGCACTCAAGGCATCGCATCTCGCTGATATCTGGGCCGTCGTCACGCGCTTAGGCGCGCCAGAAATCGACCCCTTGGCAGCTGACTTTGCAGCAACGCCGTTGTGAGATTGCGCAAGCGTGTGCGCTTCCATGTTCTGACCGGCTTCCTCGGTAGCGGCAAGTCGACGCTGCTGCGAAGTTATTTGCATGGGATCCCATCGGACGTGCGCCCACGCATCGCCATACTCATCAATGAATTCGGCGCCGTGGCGATCGATCACACGCTGGTCAGATGTGTTTCACCGTACGCGCAGGCCCTTGCGGGTGGCTGCGCATGCTGCACCGTCGATCAGGCGCTTGTCCGTGCGCTCATTGAAATTCTCTCGCAAGCGGAATCGAGTGACGCGCCTGAGATCACCGACATCGTGCTCGAAACTTCCGGCTTGGCCGATCCGAGCAGGATCATCGGCACAATCGCGAGCGATATCTACCTTGTTGAGTACCTGGAATTCGCCAACTGTGTCACCTGCGTCGAAGCCGGGATCGACGCGCATCTTGTCGAGCGCTATCCGGAGATAGGCAACCAGATTGCTTGCGCCAGCCGCATCGTACTCACCAAAGCGGATGTTGTCGCACCCGAAAGGACGCTCCAGACTAAGGCGATGCTGGCGCAGATGAACCCGCTCGCTGAGGTGTGCATGTCAAGCAAGTTTGGCAGGAATGCGGTGGGACTCTTCGATCCTACTGCCGGCCCGAGGCAGGCCACCGCGCTGCCGCTATCGCATAGCTCGCGCCTAAGATCCTTTCAGATGGATCTGAATACTCAAATAGGCTGGCCGGCATTCTCGGTTTGGCTCACCGCGCTGATGCGATGCCACGGCGACTCAATCTTGCGCTTCAAAGGTGTAATCCCGTTGAGCTCGGATCGCGCGCTTATTCTTCAAAGCGTGCGTCACCGTGTGTCGGAACCAGAGCACCTCAGGCTGGCTGCTCAAGATCAAGGTAAAGGATTCGGCCTAGTATTCATCTGTGACGGTGATCTTGAACAGCGAATTCGCGGATCGCTGCAACAGTTTCAGGCGCTGGTAGACCGCGGAATCGACGTTCCAATTTCGTCGGAGATGATCCCACTGAAGAAAGGAAGATACCCCGGGCATCAGGTCGCCTATGGCTCTAATTCTTTTTAGAGCAACTGCCCATTCTGCATGACCTCGGCAGCGCAGAATAGCTCGCGCCAAATGTGAGCCCTTCGTCACCAACTGGTCTTGGCCGAAGCGGACGCCGAGGAGAGCGCCAGCTGCGGCGTCTTTTCGATAGTTAGAACCATAACAAGGTTGTGTTCTTTGTGCCGGGCCAATCGCTCTGAATTGACTAGTACAGTCGCTTTGGGGAAGGGCGCGATTCCGAAATCAACGGGATGCCGGCCATGATCGTCTTGACCAGCTGCGACCCACGACGCGCTGTCAATGGGCCTTTGCCTGCGAGCAAATAAAACCAAACGGCTCCCGTGATTAGCTCGCTTACGACTTCTAGCTTGAGGTCCGAAGAAATCTGCCCGCGCTTGACCGCTCTGCGAAGAATTACGAGGGTCACGTGACGACGGCTCGGGACAAATTGCGCTCGAACGATATTCGATACAGTGGCGTTTGACTGTGCCTCAGCGACGATGCCCGCAAGCGCCAAGCCGGCTGCGGTATCCCGATAGAGCTTGAACGCTCCCTGAACGAGGAGCGTGAGATCCCTCTCGACACTACCCGTATCGGGCGGTGGAACTATTTGGGAGGCCAATTCTGAATACAGATCGATGTAGATCGCTGCCTTGGTTGACCACCACCGATAGATCGTCGTCTTGCCGACACCGGCTTCCGCTGCAACGCCTTCTATCGTGATATCGGCGTAGCCGCGATCGATCAAGAGTTTCGCAGCAGCGTCAAGGATGGCGCGCCGGCTGCGTTCACTGCGTGGCCGCCCCCTGGCAACGCGCTCGGTTCGCACTGATTCGCTTTCCTTGTAATCGGGTAGGTGAAGAACCTGAGGCACGAGTCCTGATGGTGCACCGCGACAGCGCAAATGATTGACGATACGCAGCGTATCGTATAGCGTGAATCAACAATGTGGCAGCGTTTCTTCGCATCCACACTAAAAGTCCGAGCAGCTTCAGTCGGCAGTTCTTCGAGATAGACAACAGGAGAAAGACATGACGCTTCGAACAGTCATTGGACTTGGACTTT